>NZ_JBYMEM010000002.1:0-33834 GCF_057766565.1 Streptomyces sp. MGP-P1
AAGCCATCTCATTTGGGCGACTCGGTATTCTGTGAGTCATGGTGGGGATCGTTGAGCGGTTGGTGCCGGACGAGTTGTGGGAGTTGTTCCAGCGGGTGGTGCCGGAGGCGCCGTCGCGGCCGCAGGGCGGTGGCCGGCGCCGGCACGGCGACCGGGAAGTGCTGGCGGCGATCGTCTTCGTGGCGACATCGGGTTGTACCTGGCAGCAGCTGCCTTCGGCGTCGTTCGGCCCGTCCGGCGCGACCGCCCACCGGCGGTTCTCGGAGTGGTCGAAGGCCAGGGTGTGGGCCAAGCTCCACCGCCTGGTCCTCGACGAACTGGGTGCCCGCGGCGAGCTGGACTGGTCGCGGTGCGCGATCGACTCGGTGAACATGCGAGCCCTGAAAAGGGGGACCTGACAGGTCCGAATCCTGTCGACCGGGGCAAGTACGGCTCGAAAATCCACCTGATCACGGAAAGGTCGGGTCTGCCCATATCCGTCGGCATCTCCGGCGCCAACCTGCACGACAGCCAGGCCCTGATCCCCCTCGTGAAGGGCATCCCGCCAATCCGCTCGCGCCGCGGCCGGCGACGGCGCAAGCCCGCCAAACTCCACGCCGACAAGGGCTACGACTACGCCCACCTGCGGCAATGGTTACGCGAACGCGGCATCACCCACCGCATCGCCCGCAAGGGAGTCGAGTCCTCGCAACGGCTGGGCCGCCATCGCTGGACCGTGGAGCGCACCATGGCCTGGCTCGCCGGCTGCCGCCGCCTCCACCGACGCTACGAACGCAAAGCCGACCACTTCCTAGCCTTCACCAGCATCGCCTGCACCCTCATCTGCTACCGCAGACTCACCAAATGAGATGGCGTCTAAACATGCGCAGCCGGGGCCGCCGAACCTCACTTCGGCGGTATCCCGTGCCTATGTGCGCACGCCAGGACATGATCTTTCAGGAACGCACTGGCTCGGACTCCTTGACAGCAAGCCGGTATGAACCGGTCCGGGGACGCGTCAGAATTCCGCGCTTCACCATGCGGTTCAGGTCTCGGGCGCAGTTCTCCGCCTTGACATCGGGACGCATCTTCCCGACCTCATCCTTGATCTCCGCGTACGTTGCCTCGACTTGCAGCCGCAGCAAGTCCTGGATGACGGCAGCGACGGAGACCCGCGGCTGTGAACGCGGCGACGCTTCCGCGACGGGATCAGGAACACCGGTCGCACCCTCGGCCAGCGGCTCGTCCAGTGCCGACAGCCAGGCCTCGGCCTTCGACAGAGCACTGCCGGAAGCCGTGACCATCAAGGCCACCAAATCCTCCCGCTCCTTCGCCGACCGCAGCGCTTCCTCGGCGGCCTGACGCTCAGCCGTCGCCCTGCGGAGCAGTTCTCTGTCTTCTGCAGCATGCCGCGCCAGCTGGGTAGCCCACAGCCTCCGCCTGGTCACGTTCACTGGGCATCTCCTTCCGGCATAGTCGTAAAAGGCCTTCCCTGCGCAGCAGACCATATAGCGGTCCCGCCACCTACCTAGCAACTTCCTGGCTGGATGGAAACACTCTCCCATCCAGCCAGCACTGAACTACCCCGTATTCCTGGGCCCACCTACCGTCGGACACCTTCCCTAATGCCGTAACCCTCGTGGGTGAATGCCCCAAGGGTCAAGATTGACGCCTTCTTTGCGTCAGCCGCGACGGTAGCTCGCGGCATACCTGCGACGGTGCCGGATGGTCCGTGCTGCCCGCACTCGCGGTGTATCCAGCGGGTCGTGACCTACCGTTTGGAATCGGCCTCGCAACAAGCAGAGTGAGCCGCTGCGGCACCGGCGTGACGCCTGCCCCGTTATGATAAATCCGGCTGTCCGGCACCCTCAGGAACCGTCACTGAATACGGCAGACGGGAAGATGCCGGTTCCGCTCTGGTGTAGGTACCGTTACGATATCCAATCGAATAGAACATGTTATCCGTGTTCGAAACTATTTCTTGATCTTCCAGAGTGCAGAGGAAGTTGAGAGGGAAAACCGTGGCCAGACGCGAGCGATCAGTTCCCGCGGGCGAAGGCGTGCCGGTACAGCGCCTGGAGTGCCCCCACTGCGGCATGTCCTGGAACCGTCCTCCCAAGCCAGGCCGGCTACCCCGGTTCTGCTCGGATGCCTGCAAGCAGGCTTCCTGGCGCAGACAGGCCCGGGATCGGCACGCCGAGAGGGCGTCTGCGCAGCCGCGACAGGGGCAACGCGAGCGATTCCACGCCGAACTGGCGGCCCTCTCGGGCAGAAAGCCCCTGCCCACCCCAAGGATCCTTCCCCTGCTGAGGGAACTCGCACAAGCGACGGCCTCGGACGAACGCACAGCCCAGCAGCTCTACAAGGCCGCGGCGCGGAAATGGCACCCGGACGCTGGGGGAGACGCCGGAACATTCACGCTGCTCCAACTGGCATACCGCCGGGCGCGGCAGGAGGGGTTGTGAGGGCGGCAGAACCTGCAGGCAGTCAACGTCCGTGGCCTCCTGTTCCTTCCTCCCGGCCGGTCTGCCGGCTGCTCGTACGGTAGGCGGGCAAGCCGCGACCGGTAGTGCTCGTTCACCGAGCCACCTGCTCTATGCCCTTCCGGCGGCGTGAAGCCGTTCGGCGGCGGCACCTCTCGCCTGCCAACTGGGCCCGGCGCGAGCGCACTTCTTCACCGGCGTGAACGCCGCTGCACTGAGGCCGACGAAGCCGAAGGGACGGCGCCGCTTTCACCTCGAAGAGGTGTGAGCGCCTCTGGCTCTCCCGTGCTTGCTGTCCCCCTCGCCTCGGCGACGAGCTGTCACGAACTGCCGTTTTCCCTCGGCCGCATGGCGGCTTCTTCGCGTCCCCCAGGACGAGATCCGCTCTCCGGCTCCCCTTAGACGCCATCTCATTTGGTGAGTCTGCGGTAGCAGATGAGGGTGCAGGCGATGCTGGTGAAGGCTAGGAAGTGGTCGGCTTTGCGTTCGTAGCGTCGGTGGAGGCGGCGGCAGCCGGCGAGCCAGGCCATGGTGCGCTCCACGGTCCAGCGATGGCGGCCCAGCCGTTGCGAGGACTCGACTCCCTTGCGGGCGATGCGGTGGGTGATGCCGCGTTCGCGTAACCATTGCCGCAGGTGGGCGTAGTCGTAGCCCTTGTCGGCGTGGAGTTTGGCGGGCTTGCGCCGTCGCCGGCCGCGGCGCGAGCGGATTGGCGGGATGCCCTTCACGAGGGGGATCAGGGCCTGGCTGTCGTGCAGGTTGGCGCCGGAGATGCCGACGGATATGGGCAGACCCGACCTTTCCGTGATCAGGTGGATTTTCGAGCCGTACTTGCCCCGGTCGACAGGATTCGGACCTGTCAGGTCCCCCTTTTCAGGGCTCGCATGTTCACCGAGTCGATCGCGCACCGCGACCAGTCCAGCTCGCCGCGGGCACCCAGTTCGTCGAGGACCAGGCGGTGGAGCTTGGCCCACACCCTGGCCTTCGACCACTCCGAGAACCGCCGGTGGGCGGTCGCGCCGGACGGGCCGAACGACGCCGAAGGCAGCTGCTGCCAGGTACAACCCGATGTCGCCACGAAGACGATCGCCGCCAGCACTTCCCGGTCGCCGTGCCGGCGCCGGCCACCGCCCTGCGGCCGCGACGGCGCCTCCGGCACCACCCGCTGGAACAACTCCCACAACTCGTCCGGCACCAACCGCTCAACGATCCCCACCATGACTCACAGAATACCGAGTCGCCCAAATGAGATGGCTTCTTAGTCCTCCTGGCGGTGCGCCCTTCGGAGTGAAGGAGGAGAGCCTTGATCGAGCCGGGTGAAGCTGCAGCGCGGAGGCCGTGCGCTACCGGGCCTGCGCCCCCGCCAACTCCCGTTCACCGGAAGCTGCGCACCAAGCAGCTCGCGGCCTTCGGACCGGGGACACGGTCCGAAGCCGCTCGGTCTTGCCTGTCCCCGAACGAAGTGCAAGTCGGATCAGATAATTGAGTTGGCTTGTATCTGGAGAGGGTTCGCGGTACGTTCGCAAGAACAGAGCTTCAATCGGCGAGGAGCCAGGCCATGCTGCTCACGACTGGGCAGGCTGCTGAGGAACTCGGCTGCGCCATCACTACTTTCCGCCGCCTCATCACTGCAGAGGTCCTGCCCGGTCTCTCCCGCCGAGGCGTGCGGGTCATGACTCCCCTTCAGGTCGTACAGGCTCTGCGGGAGCGCCCTTCCGCTCCCGTGCAGCACCTGGGTGTGAAGGAGATCGGTGTGCTGCGTGTTGACGCTGCCCACCAGGGCGGTGGTCCTGACGGGCAGCGGGCCGGCTTCTCGTCCAGGCTTGCCCCCGAGGATCTTCTGGAGAGCCTGCGGGGCGGGTGGCGCTGCGATGCCGCCAGTGTGGCCGCCGGGGGAGTGCTCCCGGTGACCCTGTCCGGTTACGTGGTGGCCGTCCTGACAGGCCTGGGGACATGGGAGAAGAGGGAAGACGGGCGGCACGTCTTCCCGGACGCCGTCCTGGCCGGGTATGTCACCGACCTGGCCACCCCGGTCGTGCACCTGACCGCACCGCGGCAGGCCGACCGGGACATCGCCGACCTCTTTCTGGGCACCCGCCTGCCCTCCCACTCTGGTGGCGCTGTCGCCTACGTCTCCACCAAAAGCTCTTCCGCCAACTGACCCGCAGGCACAAGGAATCGTGATGGACGCAAAGACCTACAACGCGGAGCTGGCCGAGCTGCGCGCCCTGCGGGACGGCATCAGGAAGACGCAGGCCACGCTGGAGAAACTGGAGACGGACCGCGCCCGCAAGATCACCGCGCTCGCGGGATACGAGAAGGCGAAGGCAGAGCGTATCGCTCCTGCGGCCGGGCTCAGCCTGGCCGACATCGTGGCGATCGCCCCCATCCTCGCCCCCGACCGGCTCACCACCGCAGCACAGCCAAACCCCACTCCCGTGCCCCCGTCGCCCGAACCGGCAACTCCGCCCACCACAGCCGTCCCAGCCCCCGAGCCCGCCGGGGACACAGCACTGCCCAGTAGCACCGAACACCCACAGACCCCGTCCCAGGCGGGCACGGTCGCCCCGGCCATGACCCGCCCCGCCCCTGAACCGGCAGCTGAACCCGAACGGCCCGCAGCCCCCTCGAAGCCCGCCCCGGCCACCGCCGCCCCTCTCGCGGCCCAGACAGCACAGCGCACCCTTCCCGGGATCCCCGAAGGCCCCGACGGGGACCGCTGGTTCACCCACACCACCAACCTCGCCTCCACACACCCCAACTTCACCCAGCAGGCCCGCAGCACCGTCTTCCTCGACACGCACACCGGTGTGCTGGTCCACCGGGACCAGACGTTCCGCATCGACCTGCCGACCGCCAGCGCCGCGGAAATCCTGAACACCGTCTTCCACGTCCTGCCCGGCGGTGTCGAGCGGATCTACATCACCGCAGGCGCCCCCTGGCACCGGCAGGCCGACCAGCACCCTTTCCTCAAGGACACCGTCGCCGCCTGGCTGAACGCCCCCACACCCGGCTGGCGCACGGACACCGGCCGCGGCAAGGACAAGATGGCCGGCCACTTCGTCCACCCCCGCAACCCCGTCGGCCGATACCAGCGCGAACAGGGCGACCAGCATGTCGAGATCCGGTCGGCGGGGGAGTGGTTCGACACCGAGGGCACTGAGCCCGCCGTCATCCGTGACGCGTTCGTCCTGCTGTGGAAGGCCCTGCGCCGCCAGTGGCCCGACGCCGTCCTGATGGGCTCACCGTCCCAGACCGGCCGTGACCTGTGGACCCGCACCATCCCCACCAAGGGCCAGTACGCGGACGGCTACCCCGTCCTGTCCGAAGAGCTCCGCGGCCTCTTCCACGCAACCGCCGGACAGGGCCGCACCGAACTCATCACCCCGCCCCGTGTTCCCGCCCAGCTCCCCGCCCTGGTCGAGTACGACCGCACCTTCGCCTACGCCAAACACACCTGGAAATCCGGAGTCGGCACCCCCCGCCGCGTCACTGCAGCCACCTTCGCCTCCTGGTCCCAGAAGGAACAGACCAAAGCCCTCTTCGCCTGCGGCCACTGGCACGTCCGCGTCACCGTCCCCGACACCTGGACCCACATCGGGATCCTCCCCGCACCCGCCCCCGGCGACCGCGCCTGGCACTACCCCGCCACCCCCGGCACCACCTTCACCACCTGGGCAGGCGGACCCGAAATCCACACCGCCCTCTCCAACCCACACATCCCGTGGAAGATCGAGATCCTCGACGGGATCCTCTTCGACGACGGCAAACCACTCGACGACTGGTCCAAGAAACTCAAGGAAGCCTGGTCCTCCCTCACCGCCCAGGCCGACCTGAACGGCGACCCCGACCAGCGCACCGCAGCCCACCTCGCCGCCCGCGCCGTCCGCGCCCTCCTCCTCTACGGCATCGGCGCCTTCGCCCAACGCCCCCGCACCGTCACCGGCACCACCCCCCGCACGATGGAACGCGACGTCCCCCCGGACGCCGAAATCATCGGCTTCGACGACCAAACCATCACCTGGCAACGCCCCACCGGCTTCACCCGCGACCCCAACGCCCACCCCGAATGGGCCTCCCACATCTGGTCCTCCGCCCGCGCCGCCCTGCTCTCCCAGCGCCACCGAGACGACAACACCTACGCCGGAGCCCTCCACGCCCCACCCGGCACAATCGTCGCCTTCCGCACCGACGCCGTCTACCTCACCCAGCCCCAAACCTGGCCCCACCACGGCCAGCCGGGCGACTACCTCAACAAAGGCCACCTCCCCGGCCCCATCCCGGCCCCCACCACCGAAGACGAACTCCTGACCCTCCGCGACAAGGGCCGCGCCGCCCACCACGCCACGCCCACTGCGAAGGAGGCCTGATGCCACCGCGCCGCAGGCACCTTTCGGCACCGCACCGCAACGAAGCAGCCCGCCTCGCCGACCAACTCCAACAAGCCGGCTACACCAAACGCGACATCGCCCGCATCATCAACCGCGACGCCTCCCTCGTCTCCCAGTTCTACACAAAGAACAAGGGCGCATCCTTCGTCCCCGCCCTCACCCAGGTCCTCACCGCCATCCACACCGCAGGCATCAGCGACGTCACCGAACTCGCCGCGATCGCCGCCCCCCACACCACCCGCCGCACCACCGCCAGCGGCACCCGAGCCCGCGTCCGCACCAAAGCCGTCCTCATCACCCCCACCGGCACCGGCACCGGACGAGCCGGAGCACAGGCCATCGCCTCCGGCTCCGCCCGACTCCGCCCGTTGATCGCCGAAGCCGCCCGCCAGGACCTGCGCCTGGCCTTCACCGTGCGCCTCGCCAAAACCGGCTACGTCCACGTGTCAGGAAGCCGCACCGACTCACCCGGCATCCGCCGCGACGTCATCCAGCGCGCCGACCACACCGAGGAACGCTCCTACGGATCCGCCACAACGGGTGGCTTCGCGGCAGCCGACATCGCCCGCCGTGTCGATGCGGCGGGCGGCGATGTCACCACGGCCATCCACCGGTGGCTGGTCGACACCGGCCGGATCCACCCCGACGCACACATCGTCCATCTCGAAATCCGTACCTGGCGCCCTCGCTGACCCCGCGCGGCCGCAACGGGTGTACCGCCAACCCCACAGCCAGGGGAAGTGATGCCTGGGCCTCATCCTGTCCGGTCGTGGCTAACGCGTGTGCGCCGCGAAGGAAGGCCATAGCGGGGCCACCATGGCAGCACGGTCGTTGACCTTTCATGTTCTGGCTGGAATCGACCACGACATGCGACCAGCCGCGACGATTCGGGGCCGGTCACTCAACCTGCGCGACAGGGCTCTGCGGAAGTATCCGTCTGCCGTGTGCGCCACGGACAGCGCGTTGCCCAGGGCGCGCCGCATACCGCATCATCACGCCCATGAGTGATGCTTCCCGTCAGCCCAACCCCGGCACAGGCCTGCTCGGTCCGCGTTACGCCCGCCGCAACCAACTCGGCGCCACAGCAGACATCGAGGGAGGGGGACGGTGGGTGGCCGTCGACGAGTCAGGATGGGACGGCGACCAACTCCACGGCGAACAGCGCAGCCGCTACCTGTCGGTCGGATCAGTAGCCATCAGCGACGCCGACGCGGAGCCCATCGTGGATGAGATCCGCTCCGCTACCCGCATGCAAGCACCTGAGCTGAAGTTCTCAGGTGTCTTCGCCGGCCCGAAGAACGGCCAGCGGCGCTCGGTCCTGTCCGCGCTCCTCGCACCGGGCGGTGCTCTGCACGAAAGGGCATCGGTCTATCTGCTCGACAAGCACTACTTCGTCGTGGCCAAGCTGATCGACCTGTTCGTCGAAGAACAGGCGCACAAGCAGGGCAGCAACTTCCGCAACGCCGGCGATGCCCGCAAGATGGCCCGCAGCCTGTTCGAGGAAGGCCCCCGCGCCCTGGGCCCGGCGCTCTTCGGCCGGCTGCTGACGTCCACCGTCGCCTTCACATCCCAGAGGAACCGGGACCAGCAGGTCACCGTCGACGACTTCTACGAGATCGTGGAGGAGGCCTGGGCCCGTTCATGCCGGCGCAACGTCACCGAGGCCCTGGCACTGCTGCGTACCACCCAGGAGGAAGCCGTCGAATTCCTCCAGGCCGCACACGGGCCCGACGCCGCCATCCCGCAAGCACTGGAGCCTCTGATCCCGGCCGTAGCTGCGGTCACCGCCAACTGGTCCCGGAAACTGGGCAGGGTCAACATGCTGGTAGACGACCAGAGAACCCTGTCCGATGCGAACCTCGACGACATCGAGGCGGAAGCACGTGACCGCGGCTACCCCGAGTTCCGCCACCTGTCCCGTGGGGTGCATCTGGGCCAACTCCTGCGAGGGCAGTCCACGCAGCACCCCTCGCTACAGCTTGCCGACCTGATCGCGGGGGCCGGCTTTGCCGTGGCGCAGCGCCATCACGGACTCGCCAACCCCGCTGGAGAGGACCTGTACCCCGTCGTGGTGCCCCTCGTTGACGTGGCGGGCATGCTCCCTCACGATGAGCCGGCACGGGTGGCCCACGCCGCTCCGCTGGCAGCCTGATTGCCGGTCTTGCAAGAACTGCACGGCTCGCAGACGACGACGCGGCACCGGCCTCCGTGCTCTTGGTCGTGCGCGCTCTGCGATGCATGAGGTCAATGAACCGGACAGAAGTCTGGTTCGCTCCACTCGCCTAGCCTTGGCGAGAACACCGGCCAGGCTTCCGAGGAGGAGACCCTCACAGGGGCGCTCCTGTCCGCGCAGGCTGCGGAGGAGCACCGGCCGTCGGGTGGGCGGAGGCGAGCCTTTTCTCGCTGGCACGGGCCCCGCCGCCCGACGCCGGCCTCCACAGCTCCTCGGGGGCATGGTCTGGGCCGGTACCCGGCCCGGGGCCGCGTCCTACGTACGCTGTCGGCTGCCGGCGACGGCTGTTTCGAGTTGCCGCAGCAGGCGGGCGACGAAACGCTGCCACTCCACGTCTTCGCTGCCCTCGGTGAACCATTCATCGGCCGGGGGAGTGCTGCCCCACTGCCGCAGCTCGGCCAGGAGCGAAGCGGTGTCTGCTTCCAGGTCGGGATGGCCCAGGGCCCACCGGACCTGTCCGGCCAGGCTGTGCATCTGGTGTGCCGCACGGTAGTAGGCGACTTGCGCTGCGGACAGCCGCCGGGTGGCGTAACCGCCGCACTTGCTGCACGGGATGAACTGGTGGGAACGCAGCATCTCCTCGACAGTCAGCAGTTCGAAGTACCGGTTCAGGCCGCGGTCGCGGCCTAGGTGCTGGCAGCCGGGGGCGTGGGCCTTTCCCTCGAACCGGCCCCAGCCGTCCGTGGTGTACAACTGCACCCGGGCGAGCACCCCCAGGGGCAGACCGGAGCCCTCCTGCCGCGCATCATCATCGGCGGGCCGGAAGGGCCGCAGGCTCAGCCGCTCGGTGGCCAGCAGCCCGTCCCAGAGGAGCAGAGGCAGCTGGTCACGGCGACTGCCAGTGTCATACCCGTCATCGAGGCTCCGCAGATCCGCTGCTCCCCGGGCGAGGGCCAGGCAGCGCAGCGTGGCATCGGCCTCCCGCTGCGTGCGCGCCAGGCGCACCACCAGCCTTTCGCCTTCGGCCGTCCCCAGGTGACGGCCGAAGTCCGGATGGCCCGGATTGTGGATGCGGGGCGCCCGGACCGGATCCGCATCCGCTGTGGCGGGGGCCGTGAGGTCTTGCTGCCCAGATGTGACCAGCGCGTCGGGCAGATCACCGGCGGCCGCGATGAAGACGTAGCGGCCTCCTCCCGCCACCCGTGCCTCGAGCGCGAAGAGCGACAGGACCTCGGGCCCGTTGTCGAGAGACAGGACGAGATACAGCCCGTCCGGATCCCGCGACAGGACTCGCAAGGCCCGTAGATCACGGACGGTGACCGGGCGCCGCTCGGCGACCGGCGTGTCGTCGAAGACTCCCGGCCCCGCTGGCTGGCCGGGCAACTGCGCGAACGATGCCGATTCGGGGAATCCTTGCGCGGGTGTGCTGCACCGCAACTGTGAACCACGACCGGACAGCAGACGGGACGCGACCGGTTCGGGCACCCGCACGGTCACGGTCAACCGGTCCCAGTCCGCCTCGGTGGCCCAGCACACCAGCATGCCCAGTTCCCACTCGCTCAGAGTGCCCAGGAACGGCTCGCCACAGCCATACCGGTCCCCCGGATCCGGAGCCGGCAGCTGGACGAGCAGCAGCTGATCCTTCTGCGCCCCGGCAGTGTCCGCCGGAACCTCCGCCGCCCAGGCCGAAACCAGCTGCTGCGCACGCTCCAGCGCCGCCTGCCAGCCCTTGCGCCGACTGCTGATGTCCTGGACCAGGTAATGGGCCAGGTGGCCGTGTTCGCGGGGGTCCTCCCAGCTGTCGGCGGCACCCCCGCTCCACCGGCGCCACAACGACTCCAACCGCCGGCCCACCGCAGCCGGGTCACCCACCGGCGCGAACACCGGATCCTCGCCCGGCAGCTCCGGGGCGCCCATGGCCGCGACACCGGCTGCCGCTACCAACGACTCCTCCGCGACCAGCCGGCCAGCCTGCCGCTGTAGCCAGGCGACATGAGAGGCCTTGCGCCGCATACCGACGTCCGCCCACGACACCAGCCACGGAAACAGGGCAAGAAGCTGGTGAGCCCGGTACAGACTGCCGGCAGCGCTACGCCACTCCTCGAAAACCGAAGTGCGTACTCGCTGGGCTTCGTGCCGCGCACGCCAGTCGTCCTCCTCGTCCCTCTCTTCCGGATCCTCGTGCCGGGTCTGCAGGAGCAGGGCTGCTGCCTGCTGCACCTCGTCGTCCGTGATGCAGTTTTCGTCCGCTTCGCTGTAGCGGTCCAGTTCGTGCAGCAGACCCAGGCCGGTCAGCGCACCCAGGAAGAGGCCCACCCCCGTGCCGGGTCGGCCCCATGACCCGTACTCGGCGCACTGGGGGCACATCCGCTCCATCACCGCCGGAAGCGGCAGATCCCAGGGGACGACTCGGCCGGCACGGATGCGAGAGCAATGCTCAGTGGCGTGCAGCTTGGCCGTTTTGCCCGGCGCCGACCAGACCTTGATGACCGATGTCTCGAAGGGCCCCAGCGGCACCTCTGGCGTCAGCGAACCGTACGTCACCACGACCTCCTCCATGTCGCTGCCGAGCCTATCCACGAGCACCGACACCGCTGCCTCAAGGCCGCCCCCGGAGCGGGCCGCCGAACAGGGGGCAGGCTGGCTGCGGCTACCTGCTGTGCGGAGGCGTTCGGCTGCGCAGGCCCGCGGCCAATCCGAGTAGGTGAGCAATTCCTGCGCATGACTGCGGCAAGGTGAGCCGGTTCACTGAGTCCACCGGTCACGCTCATGCCTCGAGACTCTGACAAGAAACAGGCATTCACGTGCGAACTGCCTCAAAAACTCATCGGTTGAGCGGGAAAGTGCGCATGCAAGGTGGGAGTAGGGGGTGCCTGGCCAGGCGACGGGCAGTCTGCCTATGGCTTTAGGCCCTGGGAACCACAAGGCAGACTGGCGTCAGACACCGCGGCGCACGACCAACGTTGAAAACCTCGGCGGCCGAGGGTGAAAGCGACTTCCCCCAGGGCCGAGGGCTGCACGGTCAGGCGCGGGCGCAATCCGCTGAGCGCCAGGAGCTGCTGCTCGTCGCTCACGGTGATCCCGCCCGAGACGGGTCCCGCCGGGGGCTCCGTCCGTTCGGTGACGCCGGTGTCTCGGGTACGCAGTGAGGACCGTGCGGCGAGCAGGGTCGTCAGCTCCGTGCGTTGAGGCGTAGGTGGTTGACGTGGAACAATGCCTGCTCCAGCAGCTCGCCGACGTGTTCGTCGTACAGGGAGTAGATAACCGAGCGGCCCTGGCGGTCAGCGGTCACGAGGCCGAGATTGCGTAGCAGGCGCAGTTGGTGAGAACACGCTGACCGTTGCATTCCTGATGCTGTGGCGAGCCCGGTTGCGGACTGCGGTCCTTGCCGCAGGCAGGCGAGGATGCGCAGCCGTGAGGCAGTGGACAGGGCCTGCAGGGTGGTCGCCACGTCCGCCGCCCCGGTGCTTTCCAGGCGTTCCAGGACGGTAGCGCTCGCGATTGTCATGTCAGCAGCATGGCCCATGCGTACATAGTAAAGCGGCTGTTGGATCGGCTTGTTTCTTGTGATCACGAGGGGCGAGGCGGGCCCGCGCCGGCGGGGTCGGACGAGGGCCGGCGAGATAGATCACACCGTCAACCATGGGTGAACAATTGCTCAACTGTTTGCGTATGGTGGGGCTGATTCTTCTGCACCGGATGCGATGTGAGTGATCCGTCGTGGCGTGGTGCGTCGCGAGAGGAGCGGCCTGCCATGGCCCCATCAGCCCCTGAGTCCCCCGAGGGCGCAGAACCGGCGTCTTCGTCGATCGATCCCGAGGCCGGGCAGATTGCCCTGGTTGCCTACCTCGTGAACAAGCGCGCGCGTTCCTACATCCACATCCTGGACGTCCTGCTGGAGGAAGAATCCCGGCTGGGTGGATACCTGTCCGTGCCGGTCATCGCCGATCGGATCCAGGCCGTGCCCAACGACCCTGACCTTCCGGATCCGCTGCGGCTAGAGGCACTGCTGACCGACTTGCACCGCTGGGGCAACGTCGACCGCATCTACAGTCGGCGCCGCAAGAGCACGGTTCACGACTACATGCGCAAGGACCACTACTACCAACTCACTGCACAAGGCGCTCAAGTCCACCGTGAGATCATCAGGATCACCCAGGAAGTCGGGGTCACCGGCGCCCTCCAGAGTTCCATGCTGCCCGCCGTGCTGCAGGCGCTGGACGAACTCACCGGGCACCTGACGCGCAGCCCTTTCGACGCCGCCCGAGCGAACGCCACCTACCGTCGCCTGACCAGCGGATTCTCCGAACTGTCAGAGAACGCGAAGCTGTTCGTCCAGGGTTTGAACCGCTCCCTGGAAACCGACGGCGAACTCCAGCTCGAAGCGTTTCTCGCTTACAAGGATGTCGTCGTCCGCTACCTGAACTCCTTCACCCTGGCCCTCAGCCGGCACGCACCACGCATCACCACAGCGATCGAGACCGCCGAACAGGCCGGGATCACCGACCGGTTCACCGCCCTTGCCGCCGTGGATGCCAGCCCCGTCCTCGGCCGGGGCAGCAACGAGATCATCGCAGTAGAGAGCGAACGCCTGGCCCAACAGTGGAGCGGCCTGCGCAGCTGGTTTCACGGCGACCACGAGCGCCTGCCGGTCGCGGACATCCTCCAGGAACGGGCAGCGGAAGCGGTCAGCCAGATCATGCAGATCGTCCAGCAGATCAACGACCGGCGCTTTCGCCGCATCAACCGGGTAGCAGACCTGACCACGCTGGCCCGCTGGTTCGAAAACGCCCCCAACCCGCAGCAGGTCAGTGGCCTGTGGCAGCGGGCCTTCGGCCTCAAGCCAGCCCGGCACCTGGGATTCCCGCACCAGGAAGACGACGACAGTGACCACCGGCCTCATGTGTCCTGGTGGCACGACAGCCCAGCTCCCGTCGCGATGCGCCTGCGCCACCAAGGGCCTCGCGCGGGCACCGGTGCGCCGCCCCGGATTCCCGACCCCCGGGCGGTCAAGCGCCGCCTGTCCGCCCGGCAGACACAACGCGATCAAGCGCGCACCACTGCTGAACAATCCTTGATCGCCCGCGGTCCCACCCGTCTGTCCGCCCTGGGGGAGCTGTCCGCAGACGAAGCCGACCTCTTCCTCACATACCTGACCACCGTATTGTCAGCGCGCCCCGCCTCCGACGGTGTCAAACACGCGCGCAGCCGGGACGGCCGGCTGGCCATCACCCTCGCCCCTCCCGCCAGCCGGCACGACGCCACCACCGTCGACCTGCCACCCGGGCGCCTGGGTCTGCAGGATTTCCAGATCACCGTCAGCCTGCGCACCGGAGCTTCCGCATGACCACCTGGCGCGGACACGACGCGGCTGAACGCCAGGACGCCATCCGTGCCCTGCTTGCTACACCGCTACTCACCCGCACGGACAAACCCCAGGAACTCGCCCTCGTACGCCGCCACTACGTAGCTGTGCGGACGTGGTTCGAGACCCAGCTGGGCTGGCGCCTGGACCTGGACCGCGACTGCGCGCGCCTGTACAAGGTGCCCGCAGACATTCGTTTCGCGCACGTGAACGACGCGCCCACCGGACGCCAGGCCGCACTGGTATGCATGGTGCTGGCCGTGCTCGAGGACTGCGATGAGCAGACCGACATCACCGAACTCGCCGAGCGCATCACCACCAGCACCACAGCCGAACCCGCAGTGCGCACCTTTGACGCCACCCGCTACACCGACCGCGCCGACCTCGTCGCCGCGATCCGCCTCCTATGCCACCACCGGGTACTCACCGCGGACGAACGAGCAGAACGAGCCGGCCAGGAACGCCACTACATCGACGGCGGCGGAAACGCCCTCTACACCGTCCACCACCGCAACGCCGCCCTGATGCTGGCCAGTCCGATCCCACCCAGTCAGGCAACTGCCGCCGACGAACTGCTCCGACAGGACGTGTGCTGCAGCGACGACAGAAGCCCGCACCACCTTCGCCATCAGCTACTACGCCGCCTGATCGATGAGCCCGCCCTGTACGTCGAGGACCTCACCCATGACGAGGAGGCCTACTACCTCCACCACCGTCACGAGCTGGCCACTACGGTCGAAAAAGCCCTGAACACACGCGTAGAGATACGTGACGAAGGCGCCGCCGTCATCGATGACGACCTCACCGACCTGCCCTTCCCCGACACGTCCACCCGACCGTACGCAGCCCTGCTGCTCGCCGACGCCCTGTGGCACGAAGAAGAACGCACCCTGCGGCGACGCATAATTCCCCATAACCGTGTCCGTGAACTGAGCGACGAGATCGCCCGGCAACTCCTGCAGGTCGTCAAGAACATCAGCAACAAGCCGCTGACCGGAGCCCGCGTCCACCAGGAAGCGCAGGACTACCTCGCCCGGCTCCGCCTCATCGACATCCTGCCCACCGGTATTCGCCTGCGCCCCGTCCTGGCGCGCTACCGCAGCACTCTGCCCGCGCACCTGGACGCCGAGCAGGGGCTGCTCTACGGCTCCGGGTGGAGCGACATCGACAAGGAACCAACGCAGTGACCGATACCCCCGACCTGCGCGAACGCCTCGACCACATCCTGGCCAACCGCCTGCCCGTCCCCGGCCGCAGCCGCTACCAGCCACTGCGCATGGGGCTCATCGGGATCTGGCAGTACGAGGAGGACGTCTTCTACTTCCACGACGGAAGACTCATCTTCATCGGCCGCAACGGCAGCGGCAAAACCAAGGTACTCGAGGTCAGCAGCCCGTTCCTCTTCGACGCCAAGCTCACCGCCCGCCGCCTGGACCCCTTCGGCACCTCAGGGCGGACCATGCGCGACAACCTGCTGTACAACGGGCACAGCCAGCGGGTCAGCTACACCTGGTGCGAATACGGCCGCATCGCCGACGACGGCACATTCGAATACCTCACCATCGGTGCCGGCCTCAAGGCCACCGAGACCAACAACAAGGCCCCTGAATCCTGGTACTTCGTCACACCACGACGCATCGGGGACACGTTCTCCCTCTACAACGCCGCCCGCCAGGCACACAGCTACGCCACCCTCAAAAAGATCCTGGGGGAGGAGCATGTCTTCGAAGAAGCCCACCGGTACCAGCAGTACATCAGCCAGCACTTGTTCGGATTCGCATCCACCGCCCAACTGCGTTCCCTGGTCGACTTGCTGCTGACCCTGCGCCGTCCCAAGCTCAGCCAGGACTTCAACGTCGACAAACTCACCGGCCTGCTCACCGACGGGCTGCCCGCCGTCAGCCACGTCATGCTCGAAGACTTGGCACGCCGCTTCGACGAGCTCGCCCGTGAGCGCGAGGAGATGCAGCGCCACCTCGACAACCGCGAGGCGCTGCGTCGCTTCAGCACCACTTACCACAACTACGCCCGCACTGTGGTCGCCGACAGAGCCCGCACCACGACCCTCACCCACAGCGACCTGAACGCGGCCAGGAGCCGCCGTACCACCGCACTCACGCACGTTGCCGAACGACGAACAGCGCTCGAGGAACTCGGCGAACAGGCCGTAGCCCTGCGCGTGCAGACCACGCGCTGTGAGGCGCGCGTGCGGACACTCGAGAACAGCAGCGAAGTCCGCCAGAGCAAGATCGTAGACATGCTCGCGGAGAAGGCCCGCAGGGACCGCGAGAACGCAGACGCAGCCAGGCACCGCTACCAGGAAGCCGCCGACGAGCACACACAGGCGGCCACCGAATGGGAGGAAGCACAGCAACGCTGTGCAGAGGCCACCCAGCTCCTCATCGAGCAGGAGGAAGTAACTGCCGCGCAGGCCACGCCCGCAGGGCTTTCCACCGAACACCAGCGTCACGCCACCACACTGCGGAACACACCGTTCGAAGCCACCCAGACCCTCGAAGCCCTCTGCGGCAGCCGCCACACCGCACTGCGCCGGACCCGCGAGCTGATCGAAGACAGGGATGCGGCCGAGATGCGTTACAAGACGGCAGCAGAACACCACAACGCGATCAAGAACCATTGCGAACATGCAGCGGACCAAGCCGCCGCACACCAAGAAGCCTGCCAAACCGAAGCAAACCGACTACGCGCCCGCATCCTCGAATGGTCCGATCAACTCCACGAACTCATCCTCAGCGACCAACAGGTCACAGCGCTGCACGATCTGGTCGAACGGCTGGCATACGGCACCGAGACTCCCGTGCTCGCCAACGCCGTCGACACTGCAGCCCACCCTCACGAAACCAGCCTCATCGACCGCCGCGCCGAACTGAAGAACCAGACACGACAACTGAACCTCGAACGCGAGGCCCTGCGCAGCGAACGCGACCAGACCGCCAACGAACGCGACCCCGAGCCCAGTGACCCCACCTTTCCGCGGCGACAGCGAGCAAACCTCCCGCCCGCCGATGGAGCCCCGCTATGGCGACTGATCGACTTCCTCGATACCACACCCGCCTCCTCCCACGCCCTGCTCGAGGCAGCCCTGCAGGGCGCCGGCATCCTGGACGCCTGGGTGGACCCCCGCGGACGCCTGCTGGCCGCAGACACCCTGGAGACCATTCTCATACCCGGAACCTCTCTGCCCGGATCGACGCTGGCCAACGTACTGTCCCCGGTCAAGCATGAGCACATCAGCCGCTCCGCCATTGAGCGCATACTCAGCAGCATCGGCCTGCACACCCCCGGCACGCCACCGCCAGCAGCCACCGACACCTGGATCGCCACCGACGGCTCCTGGCGCATCGGCCCCCTGCACGGACGCACCAGTGCCGAACACGCCTCCTACATCGGAGTTGCCGCCCGCCGGGCTGAACGCCTGCGCCGCCTGGCCCACTTCGATGACCAACTACGCCAACTCGACCAACGAGCCGCCGACGTGGAGCGCGCGCACGCCGAAACCACCCGCCAACTGGACCGCATCGCCGAAGAAAAGAAGCGGCTGCCCTCCCCTACTCCGCTCCTGACCGCACTCAACCGGCTCAACAACTCCCAAGACCTGGCCCACAGACTCGAAGCCGATCTCACCCGCGCCCAAGAAAATCTCAACGACCACCTGATCGAGCGCGAAAAGGTCACAGCCCGCCTGCAGAGCTACGCCCGATCCCAGCGCACCGGCACCCAACGCGACGACCTGGGCCGCCAAGAAGACGCCCTGCAACGCTATCGGGTCATGATCCCGCTGCTGCACGGAGCCGTGGAGCGCTGGCAGCAGCACCAGTACATGGAAACCAAAGCCAAGAGCCGTCACACCGCCACAGCCACTGCCCGCCAGCGGCGCACCAAGGAGTACCAGGACGCCGAGTACGCGGCGCAAGAGTCCGAAACCGAGCACCGTACAGCCCGTGACGTCATCAGCAATGAGCAGATCGAAGCCGCGCTGGCCGAACTCACCCAGGCCCGCACAGACCTGAGGAACACCAAAGCGGCGCAAGAAGCCATGGTCGACTCCCGCCTGAGAGCCAGCGCGGAGCAAGCACGCGCCGAACACGACCTCCAGCAAGCAGAAAGAGCCCTCACCGCGGCAACCGAGGCACACGAAGCCTCCCGAACCGGCTTCCGACAACTGATCACCTTGGGGCTCCTCCGGCAAGCAGACCTGGCCGCACCGAGCCCGGCACCGGATGCCTCCCTCGACGAACACGCAGCACACGCCCACCGCTGCCTGTCCCACCTGAGTGGCCACGACACCACCCAGGACCTGGCCCAGACCCAGCTGTACAAGGCCTTCACCACCCTTGAAGCCGACATGCGCGGCCCGGACTGGCGGTGCGTGCAGGAGACGCGCCACAACCTGCTGCACACCTACGTCCAACACAACGGCCACGCCCTGAGCATCCTCGAGACCCTTCAGACCATGGACCATGAGATCGACACGCGGCGCACCCTCCTCGACGAGGACGAGCACCGCCTGTTCGCCGAGGTACTGCTGGGCCGCCTCGGGAACCACCTCAGCCAGCGCCGGGCCGAAGCCAACCACCTCGTGGACCGCATGAACGAACTGCTGGCCAGCCGCCCCACCGCCAGCAATCTGCTCATGCGCCTGAAGTGGCAGCCCGACCCTCACCAGAACAGCGAAGTCCACCAAGCGATCCGCGCCCTGGACGGACGGCACACCCGCACCCTCGCAGAGACCGAACGAGACGGACTCATCAACTTCCTCGCCACACGAGTCAGTCAGGCACGCGAACAAGACACTACCGCCGACTGGAAGACCCACCTGGCCCAGGCACTGGACTACCGACGCTGGTGCAAGTTCGACATCGAATATAAAAAGGACGGCCAGCGCACCTGGACCACTCTGACCGACAAGAAGCACCAAAAAGGCTCCGGCGGGGAGAAAGCGGTCATGCTCCAGCTGCCCCTCTTCATCGCCGCAGCAGCCCACTACCGCGGAGCCGCAGCGCATGCTCCACGCCCGGTTTACCTCGACGAAGCATTCGCCGGCATCGACTCCGAAATGCGAGGCGACTGCATGGGCCTGCTTGCCGATCTCGACCTCGACCTCGTCATGGCCAGCCCCGACGAAACCGGCTTTCACGCCCAAGTACCCGGCGTCGCCACTTACCATCTGTACCGCGACCCGGAGATCAACGGCGTCCTGGCCACACCGATGCTGTGGGATGGCGAAGACCAGATGGTCCACCGGATGACCGACTCGGCTCTCTACCGAGACGGCACCGATGACCTGGTCTTCCCTGAGGATGACCCCTTCTACGTGAGTGAGGACTGCGACGAAGAACAGGACGACGAGCACGGTGACCACACCGCACACGACAACTGACCGTCGGCGCCGCGAGTTGCCAGACGAGCTCAATGAGTGGCTGCGCACTCCCGGAGGCGAGTTGTTCCGCCGAGAGGCACGCCGCCACATCTACCGCGGCGGCAAAATGCAGCGCCCACTGAAGATGGCCATGACAGCCCGCGAACGCGGCGATCTCATCCAATTGTTCGGCTCCGCCGCGCTCGGGCCGTCCCGCCTCGATCCCGCCAAAGCCGGACAGGCACTGGTCACCAGTCGCTACGCACTCACTCTGCGGGCCCTGCTCATCGCGGCCGACGGCCCCTTGCGCACCGGCAAGGGACGTGTCCGCTATGACCGCTTGGTCAAGCGTCACCAAGCCCATATCGCGCGCCAACACCTAGTCGCCGCCATCGAGCACACTCCCCAGCTGGACGACGAGCGCGCCCTCCTCCTGGCCACCCCGCCCGGAACCCGACACGTCCCCGAACACAGCCGCACTCAAACTGGAACCTGGAGCGTGTATGCCTCGGCCCTCAAGGCGGCAGCTGTGTGGTGGCAAGGCCACGACCGCCAATGGAAATTCGGGGAACGCGAACTTGCCACCCGTGCCCTAGGCTCGAGCAAGGCATGGACCGGCCCTTCCCAACAAGCCTTCTGCCGACTCATCGGCCGCAGTTTCGAGGAAGCTGTACACACCGCCGACAACGGCGTCAGCATCCAAGGTCCTGGACAGTGGTACCTGGAAAGCCTCGTGGCCGACTTCGACAACGACATCCCCTTCGTGGAGATCCCCGGGCACACCGCCGCCAAGCGCGGCAGTTTCAAACACGCCGCCACCGGCATCCTTCTGATCGAAAATCAGGAAACCTTCCAGGCCGTACATCGCACCACCATCCGTGACACCTGGCTGCGCATCTTCCTCAAAGGATTCGCAACCGACGCCCTCGTGGCAGTTCTCCAGGCCCTCCCGGAGCTGCCTCTCGCCATCTGGGCAGACCTGGACATCCACGGCATCGAGATCGTCACCAACCTCGCCTCTCGCCTCGACCGCCCACTCCATCCGGTCGCAATGGACCCCACCACCTACGCCCACGGCTTCTACTCCCAGGAGACCCCCGAAACGCTCGCTCAGTGGCAGCGCTCCGCGCAGACTCTGGCTCGCACCGGCCTCCCCGCGCTGCGTCCCCTAGCCCAGGCAATCGCTGCCGCGGGCGGGCAGCGATGTGAGCAAGAAGGCCTGCACGAACACGTTCTGCCGCAACTGAGCACCATGCTGGAAGCCGTCAAGGCGGCGTCGGGCCTCTGCCCGCCCCAGGGAAGAGCCTGATACTGCCGAAGAGCCCTCCGCCCGTCGATGGGCCGAGGACTCCGTTGATGAAGACAGTTGGCAGGCGAGGCAACGCGCTTGATCCTTCGCGCGATTGTCCCGCAGCGGTCGTGCGCCGGCGCCACTTCACCGGAGCCTGCGTGTCGCCCTTCCTGTAAGTGAGCAGCTGAAACTCGCAGGCCACACTGGATCGGCCGGCGCCACCCAACCAACCTACCCATCAGTAGCGAGACGCCAGTAGTAGCGGTCGAGTTGCGCGGCTCAGGCTGCAAGTCGGCCGGGTCTGGCTGTACCTCGTGCAATCGTTGACCGCATGGACGAAGCGGACGCCAATGAGAATCGCCGATCTCTTGAGGCGCATCCGGGCTACCTCGGTTACGCGACTAGCGACGGTCAAGGCTTCATCGTGGCGATGCATGCTGACTGGCCGGTGTACCCCTGCCCGCCTGGAGACGGGCACGCGCTCTTCGACCTGGCCCAGTTCCCAGAGGGAGTGGAGTTCGTCCCCGTGGACGACATCGACCAATGTCTCCTCTTCGAAGCACGAGGCTACGGCGAGCGCAACCTCCAAGAGCGGGACCGCTACTACGTTGCCTGCTGGCACGAAGACCTGAGACTCCTCGCCGAAGCCGGCCTGATCACCGGCATGCGGTTCGTAACCGAACGGGAACGGGAGATCGAGCGGCGCGAAGAGCTCCGCAGGAGTTTCACCGGTGCAGGGTGGGTCGGCCCCGGCGACCCACTGGAGAGCCTGAAAGTCACAGTGGACGGGCAGGAAACACCGATCTCTCTCCCCCCGCTCGACACATACGACGGGGATGATGAAGACGACGACTATGTCGCGGCCCGCGACTGGCTCTGATCCTCCCCGGCGACAAGACCGTCGTGACGGCAGCCGGATGGAAACAGGTCAACGACGCACTCGCAGACGCTGAGATCCCGTTTCCGGCCGACCTCAACTACATCCCAGACCTGATCAACATAGGTCTCTACGACACGGCCGTCAGGGACATCGCCGTCACCCTCGAATCCCGCCTGCGAGACACCCTCGGAGGCGAAACCTACGGTCAACGACTCGCCGAAGACTTCATCCGCGACCTCCTGGACCGCGCCGAACAACCGACCTCGCTGGCCAAGGTCTACCGACTCCGTCTTCGAACCTTCTTCAAATTCATCCGTAACGACTACGCCCACCACCGCGTCGAACTGTCGCGCCCTCAGGCCCTCGCTCTCATCGCGCACGTGACCATGATCCTCAACGACATCCAGGAGTTGCTGGAGGATCGGTAGAGCTCTCATCAGCATGAACGTGACGGAGGCATTGTTCGCTTTGCGCCCTCACACTGGCCCGGGCGGCCTTCTCCCTAGGCCGGGACAGCTGTCAGCGGTCGCCTTTACCTCAAGGTAGGTACTGGAAAGCCGGGATTTGCCGGAGCCCGGGTGCGCGACGCCTCCCGCGTTTCAGGAAGGCGTCGCACACATCCAACACCTCGGCGTTCAGCGCGACTGCGAGTCGGGTTCGGCTGTCGCGCCGGCGGCTGGCGCGCTCGGGGCAGGGTCTGCCCGCTGCTTGACAAGGCGCCTGACGCGACGCGCTACAGCCAGCGTGAGTGCTGCCGCGAGGCTCGCCAGATACTCGGCCGCAACTGAGCTGAGAAGGTTCACTCGACCTCCGCCGGCACAGGGGTGCAAGGGCTCGACGCAGTGCGGTGGCGTAGTCCCAGCCGTCTGAGCTTCCGGCGCACCCGGTTCCCGAACGCATCCGGATCCCCGGCGCCGCCCAGAGCAGCGGCCTGGGACCATGTCATGCGCTGCGTGCTGTACGCCATGGCTACGGCTTTCTCCGAGGGTGCCAGATCGGCGAGCACCGCCAGGACGCGGGGATCCTCCATCTCACCACGCAGCAAGCCGTCCTCCGGGCGCCCGCCGTCAGCGATCACGTCTCTCAGCGACACCCCCGACGCGACAGGAGCTTCCAGCAGCCGCACCGTCCGCCCGCCGGATTTTCGCTCCCAGAGCGGCTGCAGAGAACGGTGCTCCCGTTGGGTATGACGATGCAGCAACTCAATGATCTCCGCATCGCGCCGCAGATGGCGGCCAAGTGCCCCGACCCAGTCACCCAGCAGTGCCACCTCCACGGCCTCGCGCCACGCTTGCGGATGACCAAGGTGGAGCCAGGTCCGGGAGAACTCGTCCACAGCTGCGGTGTCACCCTCGATGCAGGCGTTACGCGCCACCAGCGCAGCCATGACAGCCTCGCGGGTCGTGAATGTCTGCGGCCCGCTGAGCTGCTCGGCGAGCGTACGCAGAACGGCGGCGACGAAGTTCACAGGGGAGTGCTTTGCGTCAATATTGAGGTGCTGACTCTCTCTGTACCGCAATACGTCCCTGACGTCCCAGATGAATTCATGGTCCTGCTCCTGGTTAATGTTCACGGCATGGTCGGGAAGGCATCGCTCCCTCCACATGTGCGCCAGCTCGTATGTACGGCGCACGGCAACTCTGCGAGCGGTCTCTCCGACGGAGCGGTACGTCGATTCGGTGAGTTGCTTAGCCATCCGGAGCAGCCGTTGAAACACTCGGGGGCCTGCGGGCCGGGCCTGCTCTAGCCACGCCCCCCGCTGTACGGCCCTTGGCTCGATCCGCACCGCGTACACGGCTTCGTGCATAGCCCTTCTAGCTGCGCTTGGCCGCTTGGGCGCCTGGCAGAGCATTTTTCCACCGCCGGGGCGGCATTCCTGGCACAGGTAGCGAAGGTGGACATTCCTGTCCAGTAGTGCATCCTGCGCGTAGCTGAGGAAGTGAATGGTCCGCAACGCCGTTGACTTGGCCTCGTGCGACCCGGTCTCGGTGGGCGGGGTGAAAGGGGCGGGCTGGCGAGCGGATCGGTCCTGTGTGTCGGCCAGCAGGCGCAGCACCCATCCCTCTAGGGCGGTGTGAAGTGCCGAGACGGCGACGCGGTCGTCGTCCTCGAGATCCGAGTAACACAGCATGGCCATGCGGTGCTCCTTACCTGTGGCGAGTGATGAGAGTGCTATCCCTAAGGGCTGGCCTGAAGGCGAATCGGCAATCACCCCCCACGTTTCGCAAGTGACATGCATCACATGCGGTGTTGGGGGCTGCACTCTTTTGCGGTGTGGAGCGACCCCCGGTCAGCAGGCTCACTCCAGACCGGATGGCGTTGGCCGACGCCCCCGCGGTTAAGGCAAACGATTCCCGAACTGCGGGTGACGGCCTCCCTCTCATCCCTGGTCTGCTGTCCCCGGGCGGCCGCAAGGAAGCGCACGAACGGAAGGCCGAAGTCGGCATCCAGCGACGGTCTGGAGCGCGCCACGGTCGGATGGCGTCTGGGGATGTCGGAGGAGGAAGCCTGGCAGGCAGGGCGCGGTATCTGGAAGTTCAATGCCGACCGAGCTCTGTCCCAGGAGAAGGCGCAGATCATCAACATCGACGGCACGGTGCTCGCGGTCGCGAGGATCACCGGGATCTCCAAGTACGGCGACCGCTACGCCCTCGAGGGCGACCTGCTGCTCGGTGATGCGCGGGTGGGCCGGGCCACCCCGTGCCCGCATCTGTCCCGTAACCCCGTCACCTACATCTGAGAGCCGCAGACCGATGAGCGACCTCGATGCGATCGACTCGCTGCTCGCCTCGGTCACCCCCAGCCCGCGCTTCCGAAGCCCAGGTGCACCGCGACCTGCGGGAGCGGGCCGGCCTGTCGAAGGCTCAGGTGGCCCGGACTCTCGGGGTGAGCCCGTCCACTGTCACGGGTGGGAGACGGGCCGGGACCCGTCCGGGGAGTTCAGGGCGGAGTACGCCTACCTCTTGGACTGCCAGGTCGCGAAACTCGTACCACCCGCCCCACCGCCCGCAGACGAAGCCACCACGCCTCAGCCCGCACTGGACGAGAGCACAGCGTCCCCGGCACCCGGCCCCGCCGCAGACGACGACACGGACGACGTCGCAGCTCTGGCCGGGCCCGAGCCGTGTGTTCTGTGCGGGCAACCTGCTCGTCACCATGCCGCCGGATTGCCCCAGCACCTCGACCCCGCCCAGTGCGCCACAACAGCCCCCATACCCATCCTCTCCGCCCAGCCACCGCCAAGCCGCACGGCGAAACCAGTACAGGCTGCGCCTGCCGCCCATCGCGCAGACCCGCCGCAGGACCTCGGCCTCCAGCCGGGCCTGCCCGGCATCGAAGTGCTTGCTGCGTTCGACTTTGAGTTCACAGGTCACGCCGTCGTGCACGACGGCGGTGATGCCGAGCCCCTGCCGGGTGGCGCGGGCCACCCGGCCGCCGAGGAGCGGATCCTATTGGAGGCGCTGCTCGACCTCGTCGTGGAAGCGGGCCTCGGTCACATACCTGCCGCAGCGGAAAAGCTGGTCGTAGGTGAGTTCGGCGGCCATGGCGGTGACGGCGGCCAAGAGGCGCCCGAATGCCTGCAGGGTCTTCTCGTCCCCGGTGAACTTCCGGACCCTCTCGTGCAGGGTGAGCAGGCGGAAATCCATCTGGGGGAGCGAGGTCAGCGCGTCGCGGGTGGAGTCGAAGGGACGCAGCCGCAGCTCCGGGTAGCCGGCCAGGTCCGTGGCACACACCCTGCCCTCCCGAGACCAGAAGCGTGCCAACACCCGCACCGCCTGAGGCGGCTGCCCTGCTCCGAGGGCGAATCTCACTACCAGTGTGCCTTCACCCCAACCGAAACACCGCCCTCGCCTTCCTCCGCGCGGCCGCCGGCAGGGGGCGCCGGACGGGACAAGGAGAAGGCAGGCACGACCAGTTCGTCAGGGCTCAACACCGACAGCAGCTCGACCTCCAGACGGTCGGCCCAGTCCGGCCAGGCATCCATGCGGAACTCGACGCGCAGCGTGTAAGCCCGCGCGGGATGGACGACCTGGCCGTGGGTGACACGGCGCTCGTCGAGCCACAGCAGACAGACCAGCACCAAATCCTCCTCGGCCGCTGCGTCAGCGGACAGCACCGGGACACCGCCCCGCGCAGTGAGGCCGCGGGCGGCCCGCGGCGGCACCGGCACATCGGCCAGCAGCCCGGCCAGCCGGTCGCCCCGCACGCCCCCCCCGCCAGGACCTGCTCGAGCCAGACAGCGAGCGCACCGTGCAGCGGGTCACTGCCCTCGAGTTCCTCCCGCAGCTCCGGGCGGGACGGATCCCGCTGCCCGCAGACTCGCGGCGGCATCGGCACGCCTGGAGGACATCACCTGCCGCGTGGAGCAGGACCACCTGCCATCCACCGCCACGGCCGGATTCCTGCGGGTGTGGGCCGGATCGGCCTGGGACAGGGCGTGATCGAGAGCGGCAGCATCCGCGCCACGACACCGGACCGCTCTGCGTACCTGCCGGCAATCCGGCAGGCGAGTTCCAGGCAGCGTCTGCTCGGCGAGGACACGCTGCTGCGGGCGGCTGCCGGATCAGCTCCAGGTTGCTGGCCATGCTGCCGTGGCCGCCGACCTCGCAGTAGATCTCCCGCATGTCGATGGGCAGCCCGCTCTCCGCTTCCGCCAGGCCGTGGCCGCCGGAGTAGCGGAACTGCATCCGGGTGCAGTGGTGATGGGCCAGCTCGATGATCCCGCGGTTGCGGGCCCCGTCTCCAGCGCCCGCTCCCACTGATGCTCGTTCACCCGAACCCCGTTCTCGCTCGCGGCCCGTCGCCGCTCTCCGGCTCAGGGGAAAGGACCTGACCACCGTGCGGGCGACAGCCCGCGGGCCGCCGTACCTGCCACCGAAGCCAGGCCTCACGCCGTGAACGTACCGTCAGGCACTGAGAATCAGCCCGGCCCGGCACCCGCTGCCCCTCTGCAGCAGGGCATCACCCGGACGCAGCCGGCGTCTTCAGGCGCGCGGGCGGCCAAGGTGCCGCAGACGCGGGAGCCGACAGACATCAGCCGGCCGGCCGATCAGCGGATGATCTTGTGGAAGAAGTACACCGTGGCCGCGAAGGCACCCCCGGCGGCGAGGGCACCCCCGGCGGCGAGGGCACCCCCGGCGGCGAGGGCACCTGCGGGGAGGGTGCCGTCGTTGAGGCGGGTCAGCGCACCCGCCCCGACGGCGGCTAGCACGCCGAGCAGGAGGACGAAAGCGGTGCGTTGGTCGAGAAGGGGGTCGCGGTCGTTCACAGCAGCTCCGTAAGAAGGCCCGGCACCACCGGCCGGGTTCGCTGATGCTGTAGCGAACGGGCCCCGCGCCCCCCTCGGGTGACCCATGTCACACAAGGGATGGGCGGGGGAGCCGAGGGGAAAAGTGCGGCTCGGCCCTATGAGGTGGGGGTGAGGCAAACCCAGTCGACCGACGATCCGGCCGCAGCACAAAGGAGTGCACATGTCTGACGATGTGGCGGGCACTCCCCACCCTTTCGGCCTGTCCCTGAACGGCGGAGCGGAGCTGCTCACGCTCGAAGGCGACCTTGACCGTCTCGAACAGCTCATGGCCCCGGGTGTCCCCGGCGAGAGCGGACTCGAGCGGGCCGGCCGCCGCGCCAGGGATGCCGAGCTGGTCCGGATCCTGCGCGGGCAGGGTTTCGAGGGGCCGATGTTCGAGAAGTTCGCCGGCCGGCTGATGGAGTACGCCTGGCCTGTCCTGCTCAACTGGACCCAGACTGGGGAGATCTTCCGCCAGACCCGTGACAACGGGTGTCCGGTCCCCGCCGCCCTGATCATCCCCGACTGGCCCTGGGAGGACCGCTACGGGGTGGTGACCGACTCCATCCTGGACGGTCTGGAGACCTTCCGTGCCAACGCACTGGTCCGCGGAAGATGGAGCCCCGTAAAAGGGGCGGCACTGACGACCTACTACGTGCGCGCCTGCATCTTCGCCTTCCGCAGGGTCTACGTGGCCTGGAGCAAACAGCACACCAGGGACCGGGCTGCGCAGACCTGCACCGGCCTCGAGGACGACCCCGTCCTCGCCCTTCCCGACCAGCGCGCCGCGGATCCCTGCCACACCGCCGTCGTCAACGACACGATCGACCGCATCCTGCCGCTGCTGACCACGCCCGAACTCCGCGTGGCCGTGGCCTGGCGCGGAGCGGGATGCACGCAGGAGGACGCCGCCAAACTTGCCGACCTGAGCGTGAAGCAACTGGAAGGCCGTCTTGTCCGCGTACGCACCAAGATCCGCGAACAGTACAGCGAGGGAGGCGCGCGATGACAACCCAGACAGGAGGGGCCATGGATGCCAACCAGGTGACCATCAGCCACGACGCCTTCGACGCCCTGCTGGACGCCTCCAGCCTGGGAGCTCCGCGAGTGCAGGCGCTGCGCCGGCTCACACCTTCCGCGGTGCAGGAACACCTTGCTTCCCGTCGTGCCCGCCAGGACGCCGCTGACCCAGGTCACCTCGAGCGCACCGCACTTCCGGCCGAGCGGGACATGGACCAAGCTCAGCCTCCGGCGCAGCGTCACGAGCAGGAACAGGACCTCGACCACGAGCGGCAGGATGGCAGCAGGTCACACCGCCCTGCGCACCTGAAAAGCTTTCCACCAGACGCCCTGAACAGATTCAACACATCCATCTTCTTCATGAGTCATTCCTCCTCGCAATCGCCAGAAGACCCAACGGAATGCTCCACCGAAACAGGAGAAGGAATTTCAGGTAAGGTAATCACGGAACATCTCGTGCGCGACACGGAAAAAGCAAAATGCCGTCACACGGACCCCGGCAGCACGAGGTTCCACAGGAATTACACGCTCTACCTCAACGGCAAATTTGACGGTACAAGTCAGCGGGAAGCCGGACTGGCACCAGTCCGGCATTCAAATTCCGAAAACCCCCACGCCAACCTTTTCGGAACCATCTCCCGAATCGGCATGGGAGACCGCGCACGAGCGAACCTCCAAGGCCTATGGAGACGAGACCTCGGCAGGGATACCCAAGGCCGGCAGGAGGGCGCCGCCTACCTTCTTGCCGTCAGGGCGTTCCATCTCCTGGTGCGGGCGAGCGCCGCCGACCCCACTACGCGGCAGAGCGAGCGCTTTGAAGCCAGCCAGGTGCTGTACATCGTGGCGCCGCGCCAGCCCCGGCCGCGGCGGCAGGAGACCGTGCGTCCTGCCGCGGCACCGGACTACCTCTCCGCTGTCGCGCTTACCTGCGAACTCGGTCGCATCCTCGCCGGGCAGGGGAGCGGCGGCCGGGATGCAAGACGCCCTTGGCTCGACGGCCTTGACCCGCAGCAGGATCCGGCGGCGGCTCACTCGACGCATGGCTCCGAGTGGGAGCACTTCAAGCTCCGACTTGTCCCGCCGCCCCTCGCATGGCGAGACCGGCCAGCCGCAGCGACGTGCCGGGACGCTGTGCGCTCAGCATTTGTCGACGAACACCAGATGCTGAAAGAAAGAATTCTGGCAGCCATCCGAGACTCTCTCACCGAGGAGCTCTGGTGCCCTGCCAACTGGCCTCAAGAATGGAATGGAGAAACCTTCCCGTCACTCTCCCAGGCCGACGGCCATGCTTCCCTAGCTGCCCAGGAAATTTCTGCATTTCGCCTGTACAGGAAACCCGTCACGGTTCGATTCAAATGAAACATTCACGGAGCTTGTGGCGGTAGCACAGAAGCTACTGAACCTTTTCCAGGGTGACAGTTCAACTCTTGTGCTCCCGGCTAACAAAAAACACATCGAGGGCCTGATGGAAAAAGCAACCGTCAGACGAATTCCGGCGTCAGGTAAACCCCGCCAGTAAGGGGGGGCAGCTGCCACGATCTCCGCGTGTCACTTCGGCGATCACCATATGCGGCGGCCCCTTGAGGAAGCAGAACAGAACCTCATGGAAGGAGCCACCGCGAAACAAAACCCATGCGCAGCGACAGGAGGAATTGCTGTTCCAGGCTAGAAGACCCCTGTCGAACGAGCCACGTCGCCGGAAGGCCCGTCACCGCGTCAGAGGGAGCGCGTCCGCAGGACGGACGAAGACGACGCGGTGCCGGGCGCGGGTGATGGCCACGCGCAGCAGCCGACGGTTCGCCTGGATGCGCTCGTCGTCCCACTCGGCGTCCAGGAGCCGGCTGTGGCGGTTGCCTTCGACGATGACGACGCCATCGAACTCCTTGCCTTTGGAGCGGTGCATGTTCATCAGGCTGACCGGCACCGTGTCCTGCTCGGCCTGGGCGAGCTGGGCGTCGGCGAGGGCACGCCGTACCTGGGCGGCTGCGTCCCGGTAGGAGCCGTCAGGGCTCCAGGCCTGGGTGAGGGTGAGCGAGAGCAGGTCGGTGGCGTGCAGCAGCCGCAGTGTGCGGACCTGTTTGAACAGCTCGTCCAGTTCCGCGGACCCGCTCAGGTGAGAGCGTGCGTCGCGCCAGTCGGGGACGGGCTGCCCGGTCAGCTTCAGCCCGTCGTCGTACGCCGCTTCCAGCACCTTGGCCGCGTTGGTTCGCGCCGGCTTGCCCTTCTGCAGCTGAGCGATGCACCGCTCGAGGGCTGTCACCGTGGCACGTGTCGTCTTGGCGGCCCGCTTCGCGAATTTGGTGCGGTAGTAGTCGGCCATGGCTTTGAGCGTGCGGGAGAGCGCCTCCAGCCGGTCCAGCCCGGGCCATTCGAGGATGGAAGCGACGACGAAACCCGCGGACGCGGCCAGCTCGGGATCCCAGTGCAGGATGTGTTCAACGGGCCCCAGCACATGCCGCGCCGTCACATTCTGCTTGCTGATCGTCTCGGAGACGCTGGCGACAAGCCGGTTGGTGGTCGCCAGCACCGCGATCGTCGGCTCGCGTCCCAGCTCGGCTTCGAGCTTGCCCTGCAGGGCAAGCAGCGCCTCGTGCGCACGCACTTCGCAGGGGACGGCCCCCCAGAGCAGCGAGTACGGCATGACGGTGACGCTTTTTGATCGGGGGTGGGATTGGCAGTGCAGGACAGCGTTTGCGTAGCTGAGCAGTCCGCTTTCGGGGCTGCGGTGGTTGTCCGCCGACAGGTCGAAGCAGGACGGCTGCAGATGGGCGACAGCGTGGTCGATGCGCTCCTCGTCCACCCCGGGCAGATGCCCGAAGATCCGCTGATCGGGGTCAGCCAGGCAGATCACGGTCGATCTCCGGCTGAGTGCCTTGACGGCCTGCCACTGATCGGTGCTGGTGTCCTGGAACTCGTCGACGATGACCACCGGGTAGGTGCTGCTGTACAAGTCGCGTACAGCACGGCTGCCCTCGAGCAGCTGCGCAGCGCCAGCAGCCAGCATCTCGAAGACATAGCGTCCCTCCTCGACGGCCATCCGCCGGTACTCGGCCTCCCAGGCTTCCTTGTCGCCGTCGAAGTCGGCGCGCATCTCCCGTCCTCGATCGGGAGTGATGAACTCGCAGGGGTGCCCGACCAACAGCCGTCCATGGCTGCGTACGAGTTCGAGGAAGAAGGCGTGGAAGGTCCGCACCTCCAACCGTGCACGCACGCTGCGCGTCAGCAGGCCCTGCATCCGGTCGGTGATCTGCCGGACGGCGGCGCGCGAGAAGCTCAGGAACAGCACGCGCTGCCCCTCGTCCAGCGTCTCGATCGCATTGAGGGCCTTGAGCAGGGCGATGGTGGTCTTGCCGCAGCCGGGGCCGCCCTCGATCAGGAGATGTCCGGTGCTGTCCAGGATCGCCCGGCGCTTGTCGTCCATTTCGATGTCACTCGGCTTCACCGTTCACCTCGCCCTCACCGGCGGCGGGGGAGTCCAGACCGTTCACCGCCGGTGTGCGAAGGTCCGCATCGACCTTCAGCAGGAAGTCCACGATCGAGACCGGCAGCTCGTGACGGCCGGCGCACTGAGAGATGAGCAGGGCGGCGTAGCCGTCTCCCTTGCGCTTCTTGAGGACGTTCCAGAGCAGCTTGGCGACCTCGGCATCGTCCATGCCCTCCCGCAGCCGCCCGTAGTGCTCCGGGTAATCGGCCAGCTCTCCGGCCACGGACAGGAACCGCCTCTGCACCGGTGCGGGCACCTCGGCGGCGAGCAGATCTTCGATGCCGTCGTAGGGGATGACCTTGTACAAGGAGAAGTCGCTGGCCTTGGCCACAGCATCGTCCGGCAGGGGTTTGCCCGGAGTGTCGTGGATGCCGTAGACCGGCTTGCCCAGGCTCTTGAACAGCGGCGCGAACGCCGCGACCGCACGGTCACCGCCGGCGTTGAACACCGACACACCCGCCAGGTCGGGATGGAGGTAGTCCACGGAAGGATCCTGCTCGAGCACGTCGGCGACAGCAGGCACCAGGTCCGCCTCGGTGCTCCCCTCCACCACGAGCACGGCGCGGGCCAGAACTGCCTCGGCGAACTGCCGCCGGTTTGTCGCGTACTGCTTGGGCTTGAATCCCTGGGGGAGGACCACCGGCGAACTGCTTAGCGTCCCGCTCTCATCGCGTCCCAGCACCACGATCTGCGCAGGGTCGAACTTGTCGATCACATAGGGGGAGTGCGAGGTGACGATCGCCTGCCCCATCCGCTGCGTCACAAAGTCGACCAGCCGCCGCTGTGCGTGCGGGGGCAGCGCGATCTCGGGTTCCTCCATCGCGAAGATCACGGAGTCCTCGACCTTGAGCTCGGCGATATAGGTCAGCAACGCGAACACCAGGAGGTTCAGCGTGCCGGTGCTGAGCCGGTTGAACGGCACCGCATGCGTTCCTGGCTGCGTTGCAACGAACAGCCGCAGGGTCTCCCGCAGATGCTCACGGGTGGCTTCCGACAGACGAAGGTCGACTGGATCCGGGTGGGCCGCCAGGCCCACGAAACGCCCGATCCTCTCGGTCACCTCGGCCCGGATCTTCGAGAATCCCGACTCCTCGTCCGCCACCACCACGGCGGCGACGTCAGCCAGAGTTTTCTCCCACAACGGCCCGCCCCGGTCCGCCTCCAGCCGCACGACGGTGTCCAGCAACGACCCCCGCTGGAACGACAGCGCCCGGTTCCCTGTCCGATTGGGCCGCAGGTACAAGAACCCGCAGTGCCGCTTGTCCTCCCGGGTGAACGGCCGCATCCCCGCACCGAGCTCGCTGCTCTCCTCGCCCAGAGCGTCCTCCGTCTTCATGGGGTGAGCGAAGAACGTCCCGCCGAAGAAGTCGTCCTCCTGCGGATCGTAACGACCCAAAAACACCACCGGCAGACACCACTGACCGGCGTCCGCCTGTTCAAGAGCACCCGGCTCAAGATCGGCGAAGTCAGCTGTCTCGTCCGACCAACGACGCAGATGGGGCCCGAACTGCCGCTCAGCGGCCGGTGACAGCCCGGTCAGTACGGCTTCCAGCCTTATCTCAGGCAGTTCCTCACCAACAGGCTGGTAGCACCCGCCGTAGAAGTCGTGCTCGTCCACCACAGGCCGGCGAAACATTCGCTCAGGCCCCAGGATCAGCTCAAGAGCCTCGCAGACAGTGGACTTACCCACACTGTTCGAGCCCACCAACAAGGAGTGCCCGTCCAACAGAACCCTGCCGCTACGGACACCACGAAAACGCTCCAGCGAAAGCCGACGAACCTTCACGAAAACAGCCTTTCTGTCCCCACCCCAAGAGAGCTGTCACCCCGACACAGCGAAGCCCCACACCCTCACACGCACGTCATCATAACGTCACAAAAGAGAACAAAATTTATGACTGATAAAGGCGGCTGCCACCCGTAATCCTAATACCGATAGACACACAATGAACACCATTCCTTCACAGAGTGTCGAGCAGCCCACCAAAGCGGCGCACGAAAAACGCGAAAGCGTTTCACGATAAATGCGAAAACGACTACTTTCTGCCTTTGCGAGAAGGTTAATATCGGTGCTGCACAACTGAACGTAGTAGCATAA
>NZ_JBYMEM010000003.1:0-64239 GCF_057766565.1 Streptomyces sp. MGP-P1
CTTGTCGCCGTAGGACTTGCGCAGTCCGGTGGCGGTGATCCCCTGCGCCGGGGCCTGGGTGGCGAGCGGCGCGGAAGTCCGGGTGACAGTCATGCTGGTTCCCTTCATGCTGGTGCCCTTGCGCGAGCGGCGAGTCGGGCATGGGCGGGACAGGAGGCGAGCACGGCGGGGGCCGGCCGCAGCGGATTCGGAAGCGGCGGCCCCAGCCACGACGGAGTCGGGCACGACGCACTCAGGCGCGGCGGCCCCAGACACGACGCACTCAGACACGACGGAGCCGGGTACGGCGCACTCAGGCACGGCGGACTCAGGCACGGCGGACGATGATGTCGCCGGCCCCGCTCCGGGCGTGGACCTCGACGGTCTCGTCGGAGTCCTCGGGCCCGGCGGCGGCGCCGAGCGAGTTGCGTACGGTGCCGAACTTGGGGTGCAGGTCGAGCCAGGCGGCGGTGCCCTCGTGGATGCCCACTTCGAGGTCGCCGACGGAGGTGCGCAGATCGATGCGGCCGCGGGTCACGTCGCCGACGCGGATGCGCCCGTTGGAGGAGGTCGCGTCGACCCCGGCCCGGGCGACGCCGATCTCGATCCGCCCGTTGGCGGACTTGGCGACGACGTCGCCGTGCGCGACGCCCACAGAGATGTCGCCGTTGGCCGCGTTGACCTTCAGCTCACCGCCGACCTCGTCGATCACGGTCGCGCCGTTGCCGTTCTTGACGACCGCCGCCCCGGCGACGGCGCCGACCTCGACCCGGCCCGAGCCGATGACCTCGACATCCCCGGTGGAACGGACCAGCCGGATGTCGCCGTGGTCGGTCCTGAGCTCGGCGCGGGCCGCCTCCTCCACCTGGAGGTCGCCGAGCGAGGTCCTGAGCCGGACCTCGCCGAGCGGCCCTTCACCGAAGAATCCGCCCAGCGCGGTGGTGCCGCGCACATCGGACCCCGCGGGCAGTTCGATGCTCACCACGACGGCGCCCGGCTTGCCGAACAGGGAACGCTTCTTGGGGGTTCTGACGGTGAGACGGCCACCCGAGCAGGCGACCTGGGTCTGCTGCACGGCCCGTACGTCGTCCTCGTCGGATCCGTTGCCCGGCAGCACCTCGACGACCGTGTCGGTGCGCTTGCCGGCGGTGATGCGGGCGGTGCCGGCGTCCAGCTCGATGACGGCGGAGATCGGCTCGGGGGTGTCGAAAGAAGGCATGGCTGTCCCGTCCTCTTGGCTCGGTGAGTGATGAGTGATCAGTAACGTCGGCCGGATCGGCGATCCGCCGGTGAAATGGCGCCGACTACGAACAGGCGGCCCAGCGGACCCAGCAGGCCCAGACCGGACCCAGCGGTCCTAGCGGACCCAGCCGGTGAAACCGCGACCGCCCGAGTCCTTGGCCCGGCCCGTTGCGCTCGCGCGCCCCCCGCCGTCGAGGGACACGGACACGGCCCGCACGAGCCAGGCGTTGACCGACAGCCCCTCCGCCGCGGCGGCGCTCTCGGCGCGGCCCTTGAGGTGGGCGGGGAGACGGAGGTTGATCCGCACCATGGTGCCGTCGTCGGCCTCCCCGGCCGCAGGCGCCACCACCACGGGAGCCACGACCTCCTCCCGCTCCTCCCGCACCGACTCCGGCTCGGGCACCGGCGGCGGCGTCACCACGAACTCGGGATCGAGCCCGCGCAGCCGTACGTCGACCGAACCGGGAGCCAGCTCCCGGGTGACGTCTCCCATGGCCGCGGAGAGCACGTTGAGCAGGGTCAGCCGCACAGCGGACTCCAGGGGAGCACTGAGCCGCTCGGCAAGGGCGCGGGCTTCGTCGCCGCTGGCATCCGCGGCGACGGCGAGTTCCCGCCGAAGATTGTCGACGTAGGGGGTGAGGTCCATGACGCCATCATGGCACATGAATGGCACCATGTCGAGCCATCTTGGCTCACCGCGCTTCAAAACCCGCTGACCTGCAACATCACCACCAGAGAAGCCAAGGCAACACCACAGGGGCAGCCAAGAGGGCCCAGGATGGCACCACAGAGACGCCACTTGGCGCCATTGGCGCACCACCTGGCACCACCCGGGGTCATCTGGCACCACCTGGCACCACGAGGACAGCAAGTTCAAAGCCGTCGGCAGACCCAAGCCGGCCGGAGCGACGGCACCGGAGATCGCCGGCGAGCCCGGACCGGGGGCACACCCGAAGAACGGTGGCCGTCCCCCCAGGGGCTCGGCTCCTTGAGAGCCGGGGAAACGCAATAAGGGTCCGATAAACAGAGACTCAACGGGCATGCGCCACACGGGAATGGAAGAAGCCCAGGCCAGAGGAGATCCGACCTGGGCTTCACGCTGAGCCCCCTGTCGGATTCGAACCGACGACCTATGTATTACAAGTACATTGCTCTGGGCCGGACTGAGCTAAGGAGGCAAGGACGCGCGCCAGTAGCGCGCACCAAGACGCCACAACTCTACACAGCCCCGCTCCCCCACGGACAGGCATATCGGGCGGCCGTAACCTCCCACTCACCTGTTCGTTGAACGCACTGAAGTGCCATCCGACTATCGGACAGGGGGAGGGGTCGTGGTCGAGGCCGCAGGGAAGGGCGGACGGCTCCGCGTCACCGGCGCGGAGGCCAAGCGCGTCAAACGCGAGGCGCTGGGCGTTCCTGACCCGATCAAGCGTCTGCATCAGCAGCGGGTGGCCGTGCCGATGCAGCGGCGGACTCCGGAGGCGGACACCCGGCAGCGTGTCTACCGGTACCGCTGCTACCCCTCCCCCACCCAGTCCGAGCAGCTGATCAAGACCTTCGGCGCCTGCCGCTGGACCTACAACGAGGGCCTCGCCCTGCGGGACAAGGCCTGGCGCGAGCACCGGGTGTCGCTCGGGTTCGCCGAGTCCTGCCGGGCTCTCACAGGCTGGCGGAACACCGAGGGGACGCGATGGCTGCAGGAGGTGTCCTCGACGGTTCTCCAACAGTCGCTCCGCCATCTCGACGCCGGGTTCGGGCGGTTCTTCAAGGGCACGGGGAGACACCCGAAGCCCAAGAAGAAGGGCCGTTCCCGTGACTCCGCGACCTATGTCCGTACGGGCTTCCGCTGGGCGGAGGACCCGGAGCGGCCGGGTACGGGGCTGATTGCGCTGGCCAAGCAGTCCGAGCCGCTGCGTATCCGGTGGTCCCGGCCGCTTCCGGCAGGAGTGCGACCGGTGAAGCTCACCGTGAGCCGTGACCGGGCGGGGCGCTTCTTCGTCTCCGTGCTGGTGGAGGAGCGGATCGAGCCGCTGCCACCCGTATTTCTGCGGGACGGCGGTGCGCCGAGGGCGGTCGGCCTGGACCTCGGGCTGGCCGCTCTGGTCACGCTGGACGACGGGGAGAAGGTGGACCACCCTCGCCTGCTCAAGAAGTACGGAGTGAAGCTCGCGGCTCTCCAGCGGAGTCTGCACCGTAAGGAGAGGGGATCCAGGAACCGGGACAAGGCGCGGCAGGAGATCGCGCGGTTGTACGCCCTCATCGCCGACGTCCGTCGAGACGCGTTGGACCAGCTCACCACCCGCCTCGTGCGCGAGAACCAAGTGCTCGTGGTGGAGGACCTGGCCGTCGCCTCTCTCGTACGGTCGCCAAAAGGCAAGGGCCGTCGGCGAAAGGCGGGGCTGAACCGGGCGATTATGGACGCGGCGTGGGGCGAGTTGCTGCGCCAGTTGCGGTACAAGTGCGCGTGGTACGGCCGGACGCTGGTCATCGTCGACCGCTTCTTCCCCTCGACCCGGCGTTGCTCCGCGTGCGGGGCGATGGGGCCGAAGTTGGCTCTGTCCGTGCGTGGCTGGTCCTGCGACGGGTGTGGTGCGGTGCATGACCGGGATGTGAACGCCGCACGGAATCTGCGCGAGGAGGGGCTGCGCCTGTACGCACTGGTGGCGTCGGCGCTTCCGGCGGGGCGGGTGATGCCGTCGGTGATCAAGGCATCCGAGATGCCGGACGTGGTGCTGACGGCATAGTCGGCGTGAGGCACCCGGGGATCCGTTCGGGTGCGGCAGGCGGATACGTAGGAAAGTGTGCAGCCGGACCGACGGGCCGTCGGCCGTGATGCCTGTGGAGTCCGTGTGAGACCGGCGGGGTGTCGCCTTCAGGGTGGCGTCCGGTCGGCGGTGGGTGCCGAAACAGGAAGCTTCCTCTCATAAAGGGACCGGGCCAAAAGACAGCTGCTCTGGCGTCCTCCGGGTCCACGGGGCGCTTTTCGTGACCCAAGAGGTACTGACAGAACACATGAACGCCAGGTAGCGTCACGGCAGGTTCGCGTCTGTGGACCAGACCACTCCCTACTCGGATCGTCCGGCACGTTCCTGCCGGTTGAGGAGAAGATTCAGCATGGCCAGTGTCACGTTCGACAAGGCGTCCCGCGTCTACCCCGGCTCCACGAAGCCGGCCGTGGACCAGCTCGAGATCGACATCGCGGACGGTGAGTTCCTCGTCCTCGTCGGTCCTTCCGGTTGTGGCAAGTCGACCTCCCTGCGCATGCTCGCGGGTCTTGAGGACGTCAATGGCGGTGCGATCCGCATCGGTGACCGCGACGTCACGCACCTGCCGCCGAAGGACCGGGACATCGCCATGGTGTTCCAGAACTACGCGCTCTACCCGCACATGTCCGTCGCGGACAACATGGGCTTCGCGCTGAAGATCGCCGGTATCAACAAGACCGAGATCCGGGCGAAGGTCGAAGAGGCCGCCAAGATGCTGGACCTCACCGACTACCTGGACCGCAAGCCGAAGGCGCTCTCCGGTGGTCAGCGTCAGCGTGTGGCGATGGGCCGTGCCATCGTGCGTGAGCCGCAGGTCTTCCTCATGGACGAGCCGCTGTCGAACCTCGACGCGAAGCTCCGTGTCTCCACCCGTACGCAGATCGCCTCGCTGCAGCGCCGCCTCGGCATCACCACCGTGTACGTCACCCACGACCAGGTCGAGGCCCTCACCATGGGCGACCGGGTCGCGGTGCTGAAGGACGGGCTGCTCCAGCAGGTCGACTCGCCGCGCAACATGTACGACCGGCCCGCGAACCTCTTCGTCGCCGGCTTCATCGGCTCCCCCGCGATGAACCTCGTCGAGGTCCCGATCACCGACGGCGGCGTGAAGTTCGGCAACAGCGTCGTCCCGGTCTCCCGTGAGGCGCTCACCGCCGCCGCGGACCGCGGTGACACCACCGTGACGGTCGGCATCCGCCCCGAGCACTTCGACATCGTCGAGCACGGCGGCGCCGCCGCGAAGACGCTGACCAAGGACTCCTCGGACGCCCCGGCCGGTCTCGCCGTCTCCGTCAACGTCGTCGAGGAGCTCGGCGCCGACGGCTTCGTCTACGGTGGCGCGCAGGTCGCCGGGGAGCACAAGGACCTGGTCGTCCGCGTCGGCGGCCGTGCCGTCCCGGAGAAGGGCACGGAGCTGCACGTCGTCCCGCGCCCGGACGAGCTGCACGTCTTCGCGACCTCCACCGGCGAGCGTCTCACCAACTGACGCCCCGCCCGCCCCGCCCGCCGTACGCGTGGCCCCGCACTCCCCGCGAGGGGGTGCGGGGCCGTTTGCGTGGTCCCGGCGAGTTTGGGTTTCGGTGCGGGGTGGCAGCAAATACCCCGGCACACAGGGTATTTCACGGGCATTTCACCCTGGTTCGTCAAGCCCGCATTCGAAAGGGCGCGTCGAACCATCCCCCGCAAGGGTGACGAATTGCTGCCAAGTCATCACTGGCCGCTACGCTCGCTGCGTGACCCACACCGCGCGCCGCATCGGCCGATCCCTCGCTCTCGTCCTGCCCGTCGTCATGGTTCTGTCCGGGACCCTCGCGGTCACCAGCGTCCAGTGGGCGGAGTCGGACAACGACTCGCAGCTGCTGGCCGCCTCTTCGGAGACCGTGTCCAAGCCGGCGAAGCCGCACGCCCCGCAGGACGTCCTGCGCGAGAAGCTGCTCGTGGAGCTGCAGGAGAAGGACCCGGGCACCGCGCTCACCGGCCTCCAGCGCGCCGTCGAGCAGCGTCCCTCGCTCGCCCGCCACTGCATGTCGATCGCGAAGGCCCTCGGCAAGGCGGCCGTCGAGCAGTACGGCCCGACCCGGGCGCACCGCTTCTCCCGGCCCGTCTGCGACACCTCGTTCGCCTCCGGCGTCGCGCAGTTCAGCTGAGGCCTCCCGGCCGGGGGGGGCGGTCGCACGGAGCGTCGCCCTCCGATGGCGGGCACCGCATATCGTGCCTGCCATGCATACGTATCCGACGCAGGCCGTGATCCTTGCCGGTGGCCAGGGGTCGCGGCTGCGGCCGTACACCGACGACCGCCCCAAGCCGATGGTGGAGATCCCCGGGACCGGGACTCCGATCATCGGGCATCAGCTGTCCTGGCTGGCCGCTGAGGGAGTCACCGACGCCGTGGTCTCCTGCGGGCATCTCGCCGAGGTGCTCCAGGAGTGGCTGGACGCCGCCGTGCTGCCGCTCCGGGTCACCACCGTCGTGGAGACCGAGCCGCTGGGCCGCGGTGGCGGTCTCAAGTACGCGGCCGGGCGGCTGCCCGATCCAGAGCAGCCCTGGTACGCCACCAACGGCGACATCTGGACCCGTTTCTCCCTGCGGGAGATGGCCGCCTTCCACGCGGAGCGCGACGCCACCGCCACCCTGGCCCTCGCCCGGCCCCGGATCCCGTGGGGCGCCGTGGAGACGGACGCGTTCGGGCACATCACCGACTTCATCGAGTCGCCGCCGTCCCCGTATCTGATCAACGCCGGGGTGTACGTGTTCTCGCCGGCGTTCACGAAGCTGCTGCCGGACCGCGGCGACCATGAGCGGACCACGTTCCCGCGTCTCGCCCGCGAGCGTCGGCTGGCCGGGTATCCGTTGCCGAACGGGGCGTACTGGCGGGCCATCGACACGGCGAAGGACCTGACCGAGGCGGCCCGCGAGCTCGGCTCCCGCGACGGCTGACGGGACTGACGGGGCCGACGGGGCTGACGGGGCTGACGGCCGTCGGCTTCGCACCGGGGTCTCTCTCGTCCCCTACGGAGGGGCGGCCCCCACCCGGTTCTTCCGTCCGGGTGGGGGCCGCCCCTCACTGCTGTCGAACCGGTCGTGCGGGGTCAGCCGAGGAGGCCGCCGATCGGGTTCCGGCCGCCGCCGCCGCCCGTGGTCGATCCCTCGCCGCCGGAGGAGGTCGAGCCGCCGGTGGGCGCCGGTTCGCCGGCGCCTCCGGACGAGGCGTCGCCGGTGGAGCCGGAGGAGGTGGGCCCGGAGCTGGTGGCGGCCGGGGGCTCCTGCGGGGTGGACTGCTGCGGGGGCGCCTGGTCGGTGCCCTGGGTCTGGCTGGGCTGGGTGTCCGTACCGGTGTTCTGGCCGCCGGAGTCGCGCGTCGCGCCCGGTGTGGCCCGTTCGCCCTCGGGCGGGGTGGCCGCGCCGGAGCGGCTGGGCTCCGGCTGTCGCCGCTGGTCCGGTGTACGGGAGGCCTGGCGCTCGCCGGTGGACTCCTGGGGCAGTGGCATGCCGGGGAGGCGGTTGGTGGGGTTGTCGTTGCGGCCGGGGACGGTGACGACCTCGCTGGAGCGGACCGCGCCGCCGAGGATGGAGCCGATGAGCAGGGTGCAGCCGACGACGACGGTCGCGACGACGGTGCCTCGGCGCAGGACCCGGCGGCGCAGGTCCCAGATCTCCGAGCGCGGGCCGAGCTTGCGCCAGGCCTCTCCGGCCAGTCGGCCGTCCAGGGAGTAGACCGGCGCGCCGGCGATGATCAGCGGGCTCCAGGCGGCCAGCAGGATGATGTCGGGTGCGTCGTACACGGCGACCGAGCGCCAGCTCACGGTCACCAGCAGTGCGGCGGAGAGCAGCGCGCCGAGCGCGGCGGCGACCCGCTGCCAGAGGCCGAGGACGGTGAGCACGCCGACGACGACCTGGAGGAAGGCGACGGTCAGGCCGGCGCCGACCGGGTGGGAGAGCGCGAAGTCGCGCAGCGGTTCGGCCATCGCCCACGGGTGCAGGGAGGTCAGCCACTTGACCATGGAGCCGCGCTCGCCGCCGTCGAAGTAGACGGGGTCGCTCAGCTTGCCCATGCCGGCGTAGATGGAGATGAAGCCGAGGAGCACCCGCATGGGGAGCAGGACGACGCCCAGGTTCATCCGGTGGCCGGGGTAGTAGGCGTGCCGGACGGGGTCGCCCACGCCGCGCCGGGCGCGGGACTCGGCGGACTCGGCGCTTTCGTCGGCCTCGTCGTAGTCGTCGCCGGGGGCGCCGGTCGTGCCGAGGTCGTCGGGCGCTTCGACCGGGTCGTAGGCGCCGATGGCCTGCCGCATGGGCGGCAGCAGCGGGCCGGTGTGTCCCGGCTGGTGGGGGGCGGTCAGTACGGGGTTGGGCTGCGTCTCCTCGAGGAGCGGGATGACCTGCGTCGCGCCCGCCCCGTGCCCGCTCCCGGAGGCCCCGCCGAGTCCGGCGTCGAGGTGGCCCGCGGTGGAGTTGCGCACGGCCTGGAGGAGGCCTGTCGCGCCGGGGTCGCCAGGAGCGGACTTCCCGCTCCAGACGACCGGTGCCCGCCTGCGGCCTCCGCCGGGACCGCTCATGGCAGGGATGCGGGCCGTCTCCGCGGGGACGCGCAGCCGTGCGCGCTGGCCCGGGGCGAGCTGCACCCGGAAGCTGGCGTGGTTGACGATGACCTGCGCGGGGTCGCTGTCCACCTTGGTCATGCTCAGGGCGGCGGGTTGCTCGTCGAACCGAGGCGTTCTGGTGTCCACACTCATCTAACCGAGTGATGTGTGTTTAGGACACTGCCTTGACCGCACCGAATGTGTCCGAGACCCGTCAAGATCAGGCCAAACTCGGGCAACCTGGGGCTGTGTTCGGCGTTCGCGCGTCAACTCGCCGGGCGGGCGAGCCGGTTGCCGCGCACGGCCGGCGCGTGGCAGCGCACCGCAACGCGTGGCAGCGCACGTGCGCGCGCTGCCGCGCGAACGCGGTGGCGCACCGGCGGGCCCGCGGTCCGGGCCGGCCCGCCGCCCGCCGCCCACCGCCCGCCGGACGGCTATCCGCGGCGGCGCGCCACCTCGTACAGCACGATGCCCGCCGCGACACCGGCGTTGAGCGACTCCGCGCCGCCCGGCATCGAGATCCGCACCCGGTAGTCGCAGGTCTCGCCGACGAGACGGCCGAGCCCCTTGCCCTCGCTGCCGATGACGATGACGACCGGGCCCGCCAGCTGCTCCAGGTCCTCGACCGTGTGCTCGCCGTCGGCGGCCAGGCCGACGACGGTGAGGCCCGCCTTCTGGTAGCCCTCCAGGGCTCGGGTGAGGTTGGTGACCCGGGAGACGGGCGTGCGGGCCGCCGTGCCGGCGGAGGACTTCCACGCACCGGCGGTCATGCCGGCCGCGCGGCGCTCGGGGACGACCACGCCGTGGCCGCCGAACGCGGAGACCGAGCGGACGATGGCGCCGAGGTTGCGCGGGTCGGTCACCCCGTCGAGGGCGACGATCAGCGGGTCCTCGTTGTTGTCGTACGCGGCGGCGGTGAGGTCCTCCGGGTGCGCGTACTCGTACGGCGGGACCTGGAGGACGAGGCCCTGGTGGTTCAGGCCGTTCGTCATCCGGTCCAGCTCGGGGCGCGGGGCCTCCATCAGGTTGATGTTGCCGCGCTCGCTCGCGAGCTTGAGGGCGTCGCGGACGCGCTCGTCGTTGTCGATGTACTGCTGGACGTAGAGGGTGACGGCGGGCACGCCGTCGCGCAGGGCCTCGTAGACCGGGTTGCGGCCGACGACCATCTCCGAGGTGCCCTTGACGCCGCCGCGCCGGGGGGCGGGGCGGCGGGCGGCGGCCTGCTTGGCCTGGGCGCCGGCGATGCGGTTCTTCTTGTGTCCCTTGCGGGCGGAGGCCGGCGGCGTCGGTCCCTTGCCTTCGAGACCACGGCGTCGCTGGCCACCGCTGCCGACCTGCATGCCCTTCTTGTTGGACGTGCGGCGGTTCCTGCGTTGGCTGTTCCCGGCCATGATCTACCTGTTTCGTTGCTTTCAGACGTACGTACGTATAAGGAAAGTGTGCCGCCCGGGTCGCCGGGCGGCACAATCTCACTGCTCGGAGCGGGTGCTCAGCGCGGTCCCAGTGTCCACCGGGGGCCGGTGGGGCTGTCCTCGATGACGAGGCCGGACTGGTTGAGCTGGTCGCGGATGGCGTCGGCGGCGGCCCAGTCCTTGCGGGCGCGGGCGGACTGCCGCTGGTCGAGGACGAGGCGGACGAGGGTGTCGACGACGCCGTGGAGGTCCTCGCCCCGGTCGCTCTCGCCCGCCCAGTGCGGGTCGAGCGGGTCCAGGCCTAGGACGCCGAGCATGGCCCGGACCTCGGCGAGGCGGTCGACCGCGGCTTCCTTGTCGTCGGCGGCCAGTGCGCTGTTGCCCTGGCGGACGGTGGTGTGGATGATCGCGAGCGCCTGGGGCACGCCCAGGTCCTCGTCCATCGCCTCGGCGAAGGCGGGCGGCACCTCGGCGGCGGGGGCGACGACCTCGCCGGCCTTCTCGGTGACGCGCTGGACGAAGCCCTCGATCCGCGCGAAGGCGGACTCGGCCTCGCGCAGGGCCTCCTCGCTGTACTCGATCATGGACCGGTAGTGCGGGGTGCCGAGGTAGTAGCGCAGGACGATCGGGCGCCAGTGCTTGACCATCTCGCTGACGAGGACGGAGTTGCCCAGCGACTTGGACATCTTCTCGCCGGACAGGGTGACCCAGCCGTTGTGCACCCAGTACTTCGCGAACTCGTCGCCGTAGGCCTTGGCCTGGGCGATCTCGTTCTCGTGGTGGGGGAAGATCAGGTCGATGCCGCCGCCGTGGATGTCGAAGGCGGAGCCCAGGTACTTGTGGGCCATCGCGGAGCACTCCAGGTGCCAGCCGGGACGGCCGCGGCCCCAGGGCGTCTCCCAGCTGGGCTCGCCCGGCTTGGTGGCCTTCCACATGGCGAAGTCACGCTGGTCGCGCTTGCCGGTCTCACCCTCGCCGGAGGGCTGGCGCAGATCGTCCAGCTCCTGGTTGGAGAGGGCCAGATAGCTGGGTAGGGAGCGCACGTCGAAGTAGACGTTGCCGTCGGCCTCGTAGGCGTGACCGCTCTCGATGAGGCCGCGCATCATCTCGATCATCTCGGGAACGTGGCCGGTGGCGCGCGGCTCGTAGGTGGGCGGCAGGCAGCCCAGGGCGTCGTAGCCGTCGTTGAACGCGCGCTCGTTCTCGTAGCCGATCGACCACCACGGGCGGCCCTGGTCGGCGGACTTCGCGATGATCTTGTCGTCGATGTCGGTGACGTTCCGGATGAACGTGACGTCGTAGCCGCGGTACGTGAACCAGCGGCGCATGATGTCGAAGTTCAGGCCCGAGCGGATGTGGCCGATGTGCGGTGCTGCCTGCACAGTGGCGCCACAGAGGTAGATCGAGACGCAGCCCGCCGTGAGCGGGACGAAGTCACGGATCTGCCGGGCGTTGGTGTCGTGCAGGCGAATAGTCACGCCTCAAGGGTAGTAGGCCCGCACCAGTGCCCCGCGACCCTTGGGGATCGCGGGGACAACTTTCTGGTACCGGGATGCCCCGGAACGGCCCTGGAAGGGGTCGGAGAGCGTTCTCACGCCCTTCGTGGGGCCTAGAGGCGGCCGACGATCTTGCGCGGGGAGACGCGGACGACGACGCGGGGGTCGTCGGCGGCGGAGTCCGGGTTGAACTCCGCGTACGGCTTGCCGGTGTACTTCATCGACAGCTCGTCGATCAGTTCCTGCCCGCCGTCCGTCGTCAGCGTCGCCTCGCCGCGGATCTCGGCGTAGGTGTACGGGTTGTCGAAGGGCTGGACGACCACGGTGACGCGCGGGTCGCGGCGGAGGTTCTTCTCCTTGCGGCGGCCGACGGTGGTGGAGATCAGGACGTCGTCGCCGTCGCGCTTGACCCAGACCGGGGAGACCTGGGGGCTGCCGTCGGGCTGGATGGTGGCGATGTTGACGAACACGGGGCTGTCGAGCAGGTTCTTGAGCTCGGCGGAGAGTTCGGCGGTCATGCGTAGGGCCTCCTGTGCGCTGCGGGTCGGTCCTTCGTCCAGTGCTGCTCCTACCCGGCAACCGCGCGCGTTCCCTGATCCTTCCCGCCCCGGCCCGCCGGAAGGGTGAACGCGAGCGCCGCCCCGGCCAGCGGGACCGCGGCGAGCACCGCCCACCGCACGGGCGCGGGCGCGTCGAGCAGGGCGCCGGTCGCCGCGCTCCCTCCGAGGACGGCGATCCCGGAGACGGAGGACAGGGCCCCGGTGGCCAGCCCGAGCTGCCGGTCCTCGACCAGGTCGGGCACCAGGCCCCGGGCGGCGGGGACCAGCAGCATCTGGCCCAGGGTCAGCAGGACGACGAGCGTCGCGCCGGGCAGCAGACCGCCGGGGCCCGCCGGGGTGAGCGGTACGGCGGCGAACCCGGCGGCGACGATGACGAGGCCGGTGACCAGCGCGGTGCGCGGGGCGATCCGGTGGGCGGACCAGCGGGTCAGCGGCAACTGGGCGACGACGACGAGCAGCGAGGACAGGGCGAAGAGCCAGCCGAGCGCGGCCCCCGATCCGGTGGCCCGCTCCACCTCGACGGGGAGCGAGAGGTAGAGCTGGTTGTAGGCGACGAGATAGCTGCTGTACGCGAGGCAGAGCAGCAGGAACGCCCGGTTGGTGAAGACCGCCCGCCACGGCGACCGGCCAGGTTGGGCCGTACGGGTGATGGCGTCCGGTGCCTGTGCGTCGTCCTGTTCTCGTTCGCGTACGGGGTCGGCTGCCCGTTCGCGTACGGGGTCGGCTGCCCGTTCCCGTACGGGGTCGGCGCGCGGCATCAGGCGGGCGTGCCCGGCCAGTACGCAGACGAAGACGGCGGCCCCGGCGAGGCAGGCCGCCCGGAAGCCGCCGCCGAGGAGCAGGAGCAGGGAGCCGAGCAGCGGCCCGATGAACGCGCCGGCCTGCCCGGCGGCGGAGAACAGGGCGAGGACGTGGGCGCGCGGTGCGCCGGTGGCCCGTTCGTGCCGGACGGCCTCGCGGGCGGCCTCGGACTCGACGGCCGGGGAGAACAGCGCGGCGGCGAAGCCGATGAGGAGGACGGCGGCGATGACGGTGGCCGTGGATCCGGCGAGGGCGAGCCAGCCGAACCCTGCGATCCGCAGGGCGCAGCCCGCCAGCACGACGGGGCGCGGGCCGTAGCGGTCGGTGAGGGCGCCGCCGACGACGAACAGGCCCTGCTGGCTGAAGGTGCGCAGCCCGAGGACGAGGCCGACGAGCCAGCCCGCCATGCCGAGGCCGCTGCCGAGGTGGGTGGCCAGGTAGGGCAGGACGGCGTAGAAACCGATGTTGAAGGCGAACTGAGTGGCGGTGAGGAGCCGGAGGTAGGGGGTGGGCGCGCTCGCGAGCCGGGGCCTGGGGCGGCGGCGCTCCCTGGTGGGGACGGCGGCTTGCGCGGGTGCGGGCGCGCCGGCGGGCACGGGCTTGCCGACCTTCGCAGGCACGGGCTTATCGGCCTTCGCAGGCACGGGCTCGTCGGCCTTCGCAGGCACGGGCATGTCGGCCTTCGCGGGCAGGGGCCGGTTCACTTCAGGCCCGCCGGGGTGCGCCCGCGCACCGCGGCCGAGGTGAGGACGGCCAGGGCGCCGAGGAGGGCGAGGACGGCGGCGGGGGCCAGGACGGCCCACGGGGCGCGTTCGGCGTACGGCATGTTCTCCGACAGCATCCGGCCCCACTCCGGCGCCGGGGCCTGCGTGCCGAGGCCGAGGAAGCCGAGGGAGGCGAGGGCCAGGGCGATGGCCGGGACGCGGAGCAGGGCGTGGCGCACCACCGGCGGCAGGACCCCGGGCAGGACGTGGCGGCGCAGCAGGTGGGCCCGGTCCGCGCCGAGGGCCGCGGCGGCGGCGAGGTGCGGGGCCGCCTTCTCCTGGGCGTACAGGGCGGCGGTGTGGGAGGCGAGGGGGGCCCAGGCGACGGCGGCCACGGCCGCTGCGGCGCCCCAGGGGCCCGGCCCGGCGATGCCGGCGACGACGAGGCCGGCGAGGACGGCGGGGAGCGCGTTCGCGGTCTCGGTGAGCGCCCCGGCGCGGGCGGCTCCGAGGAGCAGCCCGAGCATCAGGGTGACGGCTCCGACCGCGACGGCCGCCAGTGCGGTGCGGGCCGCGCCGTGTCCGAGGCGGGCGAGGACGTCGCGGCCGAGGTTGTCGGTGCCGAAGGGGTGTGCGGCGGAGGGGCCGGCGAGGCGGGCGGCCGTGTCGACGTGGAGCGGGTCGCGCAGGAGGCCCGCGACGGTGACGGCGATCAGGAGGCCGCCGAGGACGAGGGCGGCGAGGGCGAGCGCGCGGCGGCCGGGCAGCCGGGGCGCGACGAGGGCGGGGAGCGCGTGGTCGGTGAGCGCGGGGCCGAGCAGCACGCGGACGGCGAGGCGGGAGAGCAGGCCCGCGGCGACGCCGAGGAGCAGCAGGGCCAGGACGGTCGCCTGGAGGACGGGGAGGTCCTGGGCGAGGGCGGCGGCCAGGGCCGTACCGCCGAGGCCGGGGATGGCGTACAGCGTCTCGACGGCGACCGCCCCGCCGGTCAGCCCGACGGCGACCAGGCCGAGCTGGGGCAGCAGGCCCGGCAGCGCCCTGCGCAGGGCGTGTCGGGCGACGATGCGGCCGGGCAGGCCGTTCGCGGCGGCGGCCCGGGCCCAGGGTTCGGCGAACGCGCCGGGCAGGGCGTCGTCCAGCAGTCGGCCGAGCAGCGCCCCGGCGGGGACGCCCATGGCGAGCGCGGGCAGCACGAGCTGGTCGGGGGCGCCCCAGCCGAGCGCGGGGAACCACCCGAGGTGCACGGCGAACACGGTGGCCAGTACGGCGGCGAGCAGGAACTCCGGCAGCGCGGCGAGAACCGCGGCGCCCGCTCCGGCGCGCACCCGGACGATCCGGCGCGCGGCCCCGCGCCGCAGGGTCGGGGCGCTCAGTGCGAGGGCGAGGAGCACGGCGACGGTGAGCGAGGCGGCCATCAGGGTGAGGGAGTTGCCGAGCGCGGCGGTCACGTCGGGTCCGACGGGCTGCCCGGAGACCCAGGACTCCCCCGCGTCGCCCCGGAGCAGCCCGCCGAGCCAGCCGCCCAGGACGTGCCACGGCCCGCCGTCGAGCCCGGTCTCGGCGCGGATCGCGGCGAGGGTCTCGGGCGTCGGGGCCCGGTCGGCGTACCGGGCGTGCAGGATCGTGCGGGCCGGGTCGGTCCGGGTCAGCCAGGGCAGCAGCCCGATCACCGCGACGACGGCGAGCAGCGCGCCGAGCCGTCCGGCGAGGTACTTCACGCGGTCACCCGACGCGGGTGTCGGCGGTGATGAGGGTGCGCTCCATCGGGTCGAGGGCGACGCCTTGGACGCGGGTGTCGTCGTAGCCCTGCACGAAGCGTTCGTGGACGAGCGGGACGAGGGCGTCGGAGCCGAGGATCGCGGCCTCGGCGGTCATCTCGGCCTTGTGCCGGGCGTCGGTGTCGGCGAGGGCGGCGGCCTTGTCGACGGCGGCGTCGACGGGCTTCGCGCAGAGCTGGGTGATGTTGAAGCTGCCGTCGCAGGTGAAGTCGGAGGCGAGGTAGGAGACCGGGTCGGCGGTGTCCAGGAGGGTGTTGCGGGCCTGGATGAACGCGTCGTACTTCCCGGCGAGCGCGTCGGCCTCCAGCTGCGCGTAGTCGCGGACGACCTGCTTGACGGTGAAGCCGCGCTTCTCCAGCTGCTGCTGGACGACGGTGGCGGCCTCGGGCAGTTCGGGCCGGTTGGTGTAGGTGGCCAGGACGATCGCGGACGTCTTGCTCACGTCGGCCGGGGCGGCGGCCTTCGTGCGGCCGGTGGGGGCGGTGCGCAGGTCGGCGGCCCAGGGGACGCCGGGTCCGAGCAGCCCCTGGGCGGCGTCGGCGCGCCCTTCGTAGACGCCGTCGACCAGGGCCTCGGGGTCGATGGCCTCGCGGGCGGCGGCGCGCATCGCCGGGTCGGCGAAGACGCCGCGTCCGGTGTTGAGGGAGAGGCCGTTGGTGCGGGCGGAGGGGAACTCGTGGACCAGGCCGTCGCCGAGCAGCGAGGCCTGGGAGATGGGTACGTACTCGGCGACGTCGACGTCCTTGGTCCGCAGCGCGTTGGCGCGGGCGGTGCCGTCGGCGACGAACTTCACGTCGACGCCGGGGGCTTTCGCCTTGCCGCCCCAGTAGGTGTCGTGGCGCTCCAGGGTGGCGCTGACCGCTCCGTTGACCTTGGCGAGGGTGAAGGGTCCGGTGGCGTGCCCGGCGGGGTTGACCTGGGAGCCGTCCTTGTACGCGGCGGCGGACAGGATGCTCAGGGAGGGGTTGGCGAGCCGCTGGGGCAGCAGCGGGTCGGCGTCCTCGGTGGTGATCCGTACGGTTCCGGCGGCCGCGGCCGTGGCGGTGAGGGTGGTGTCGGACAGCACCCGGGGCTTGGGGGACGCCTTCTGCGCGGCGGTCAGCGAGCGGACCACGGCGGCGGCGTCGAGCTTCGTCCCGTCCTGGAAGACGGCGTCCTCGCGGACGGTGAACTCCCAGGCCCTTTCCCCGTCGCGCTTCCAGGAGGCGGCGAGCGCGGGCTCGGCCTCCCCGTCGCGGTCGAGCCGGGTGAGGCCCTCGACGACGGCGAGCCGGCTCAGGGTGACGGCGTCGTCGCCGTACGGGGACATGGCCTGGGCGGGCGGGAAGGCCATGGCCACCTTCAGCCGCTGGTCCCCGCCGGAGCCGCCGGAGTCCGTGGACGAGGTGCAGGCGGTGGCGACGGGCACGAGGAGCGTGGCGGCGGCCAGGGGCAGCGCGACGCGGCGGTGATGGCGGGGGCGGGAGGTGGGCATGGCGACGACCTTATATGAAAATGATTGTCATCTAACGGGCGGGGGTGGTCCGGGTGGAGCCGCCGGCGGGAACGGGGACGGCCCCGGGCATCGGCAGTTCGAAGTGGACGATCCCCTGCCCGCCCCCGGGCAGCGCCCGCTCGTCGCACACCTCGCGGGCCAGCGAACGCCAGAAGGGCTCGGCGCCCGGCACGGCGGGGTCGGTGTGCAGGTACAGCGCCTCGTAGCCCCCGGCCCGTGCGGCGAACTCCGCCAGCTCGCGCACCAACTGCCGGGCCAGTCCGTGCCTGCGGTGCTCGGGACGCACGTAGATCCGGCAGAGCTGCGCGGTGGTCCCGGAGGGGAAACGCTCGGCGACCCACCGAGGATTGGGCGGCGCCTGCGGCCCCCGGTCGCGCACGGCCCCGGTGGCGACGATCTCGCCGCGGTGCTCGACGACGAGCAGGGTGCAGCGCTCCGGGCGCAGATAGGCGGCCGCGGGGTCGATGATGTCGGCGTGCCAGCGGGGTACGTAGCCGGACTTCAGATCGCGGTAGACGGTGTCGAGCATCACGGCCCGCGCTCCGCCGAGGTCGTCGGCGGTGGCGGTGCGCAGGACGTATCCGGCGTCCCGGTGGCCGTCGCGGGCGGTCCGGTCGCCGGCCCGGTCGGCCGCCGTCCCCGCCGCCCCCGCCATCACCGTGGTCGCGCTGGTCACCGGTGCCACTTCCGCCTCCTCCTGCACATCGCTTGCGTCTTCAGCGTACGTGCAAGTGATGTGCAGGAGGAGGCGGGCCGGGGGCCGCCCGGGCGTCAGGCGGTGCGGTAGACCAGGGCGGTCGCGATGCCGGCGATGCCCTCGCCGCGGCCGGTGAAGCCGAGCCCGTCGGAGGTGGCGGCGGAGAGCGAGACCGGGGCGCCCACGGCGTCGGACAGCACCTTCTGCGCCTCCTCGCGCCGTTTGCCGATCTTCGGGCGGGCGCCGACGACCTGGACGGCGACGTTCCCGATCTCGAAGCCCCCGGCGCGGACGATCCGGGCTGCTTCGGTGAGCAGCGTGACGCCCGCGGCCCCGGACCACTCGGGGCGGCCGGTGCCGAAGTGCTGCCCGAGGTCGCCGAGGCCGGCGGCGGAGAAGAGCGCGTTGCAGGCGGCGTGCGCGACGACGTCGGCGTCCGAGTGGCCGGCCAGACCGGGGCCCTCGCCCTCCCACTTCAGGCCCGCGCACCACAGTTCGCGGCCCTCCTCGAAGGCGTGGATGTCGGTGCCGATGCCGACGAGCGGGATGACGGGAGCGGCGGGGGCTCCCGCTGCGGGGTTCTCAGAAACCATCGTTGGCCCTCCTGCGGGCGAGTACCGCCTCGGCCAGCACCAAGTCGAGCGGCCGGGTCACCTTGAACGCCTCCTCGTGGCCGGGGACGACGACCACGGGCGCGCCGAGCCGTTCCACCATGCCCGCGTCGTCCGTGGCGCCCTCACCGTCGACCGCGACCTCGGCGTGGGCCCGGACCAGCGTGGCCCGGTCGAAGCCCTGCGGCGTCTGCACCGCGCGCAGCCTGGCCCGTACGGGGGTGGCGAGCACCGGCTCCGGTTCCCCGGGCGCCGGAGCGGGCTCGACCTCCTTGACGGTGTCCGCGAGGGGCAGCGCGGGAACGACGGCGGGCGCTCCGTCCCGTACGGCGGAGGCGACGGCGTCGACCGTGTCCACCGGCACCAGGGGGCGGGCGGCGTCGTGGACCAGGACGACGGAGATGTCCTCGGGCAGCGCGTCGAGTCCCAGCCGGACGGACTCCTGGCGGGTCTCACCGCCCGGCACCACCAGGTAGTCGGTGCGCTCGGGGAGCGCGTGCTCGTCGAGGAGGTGCTTCACCTCGGGCGCGCCGTCCGGCGGGGCGACGACCACGACGAGGGAGACGGCCCGGGACGCGGCCATGGCGCGAATGGCGTGGATCAGCATGGGCGTCCCGCCGAGCGCCCGAAGGGCCTTGGGCGCGCCGGGGCCGAGTCGCACGCCCCGTCCGGCCGCGGGGATCACCGCGGCGGTACGGGGAGGGCGCGGCCGGTCGGTCGGGGGTGGCGTCGATGACATCGGTTGCACTCCGAAGGTCCGAGAAGGTCCGAAGGTTCGGCAGGTTTGTTTCCACGACCGACATGGGTAGGGGCCCCAGCGAGCCGGGCGTGACGCCCTGAGCTCGCACCGGGCCCCTTCCGTGACACCCGGTCGAGCGCAGGTCGCGTCGGGTGCTCACACAGCACGGGGGCCGTCCTCACCGACGGCCGCCGCACACGCGGATCACACCGCGGGCACGGGGTTACCGGCAGTCGGGCACCGGATGCGGGTCCGAACATGCCGCAGCGCCCGACGACGCAGCGTGAAAACGGCTGGTCAGCGGGCACCGCGGCACATTCATACAACCGGTGCGCTCCGGCCGTACGAGCCGGAGTAATCCAGTTTTCAGGACGCGAGGACCTCGTCGAGCAGAGCCTCGGCCTTGTCCTCGTTCGTGTTCTCCGCGAGAGCGAGCTCGCTCACCAGGATCTGGCGGGCCTTGGCGAGCATGCGCTTCTCTCCGGCGGAGAGACCGCGCTCGCGCTCCCGACGCCACAGGTCACGCACTACTTCGGCGACCTTGATGACATCGCCGGAGGCGAGCTTTTCGAGATTTGCCTTGTAGCGCCGGGACCAGTTCGTCGGCTCTTCGGCATACGGTGCGCGCAGCACCTCGAAGACCCGGTCCAGCCCGTCCTGCCCGACCACGTCGCGCACGCCCACGAACTCCGCATTGTCCGCCGGCACACGAACCGTCAAGTCGCCCTGGGCGACCTTGAGCACCAAGTAGGTCTTGTCCACGCCTTTGATCTGGCGAGTTTCGATAGCCTCGATCAGCGCGGCCCCGTGATGGGGATAGACCACGGTGTCGCCAACCTTGAACGTCATGTGACAGGTACCCCTTCCGTGGCTATCCAGAGTAACACGAGAACCGCATCTCCTGAATGGCGTTTTCGCAGGTCAGGGCATATCTCGGGGCTTGACAACAGCAACACGAACGTGCTGCGGAAGGGTTCCGGAAGACGGTATTCGCAGGTCGGAGCCGCTGTGCGCCCGGAGCGAAACAGTCACGCCACACAGCCCCGAAGACCTACAGAAGAGGACGAAAGTCCCGTTTTGTCGGTTTCGAGAAGCCCATCATTCCGTACTCCGTTCGGTGATCGCTCACCCGTACGGACGTAACTGTCCGACCGCAATGAAATTGATCAAGCCACATGAGGCCCGCCCCTTTCCGTCGCGAAGCCGGGAATGGCGAAGAAACGACCACGACGCCACGACACGGGCAGAAGAGACGCCACGACACGGGCAGAAGAATTGATCACGCGGATTATGTGAACGGCACATGGCGTACCCGCCGGTAGAACACCTCTCGGCCCCATCGGAGGACGTACCTCCGAAGCCTCCCGGCCCCTCTCCCGCCGCACCTGGAGAACATCCCTCACCCTCCCCAGGGGGAACGTCCCTCGTCATCCCCCGAGGCACGCCCCGCACCATCCCCGGGACACGCCCCTCACCGCCCCCGGGGAAGAGCCGGAGCGCGTAGGGGCGGGTCGGGTGCGGGGCGGGCGCGGCGGCTCGGTAGCCTAAGGCCGCTGACACACCCTTAGGGCGGCTTTACACCACCGCTCGACACACCACCGCTCGACGACTGACGTCCGAAGTCCGCAGTCCGACTCGTTCAAGGAGTTGCCGCCGCCGTGAGCCGCAGCCTTCGACACGGCGCCCTCGCCGCCGCCGCCACCGTGATCTCGATCGTCTCCCTGTCCGCGTGCGCGGCGGGCAACAACGCCGAGACGCTCAGGATCAGGCCGGACAACCCGGCCACCACGGTGGGCGACATCAAGATCCAGAACGTGAACGTGCTCACGCAGCCCGAGGGCGGCGCGGACGGCCCCGCCGTCGTCGCCGCGACGCTGTTCAACGAAGGCACCGAGCGCGAGGTGCTGGAGTCGGTCACGCTGCCCGGCAGCGACGTCGAGGTGAAGCTCCAGGCCGCCGAGGGCGACGGCCCCGTCGTGGTCCCGGCCGGCGGCCAGGTCACGCTCGGCGGCAAGGGCAACGCCGCCGCCGTGATCGAGAACAGCGGCGAGGCGGCGCGCAACGGCGACGTCCAGCAGGTCGTCTTCAAGCTCAGCCGGACCGGCGATGTCGGCCTCGGCGCCAGCGTCTTCCCGGCCGAGGGCTTCTTCAAGGACTTCGGCCCCAGCCCGAAGGCGGAGGCGCCCGCGCCGAAGCCGACGCCGTCGGGCAGTGCTTCCGGCGACGCGTCCGGCGAGGGGGAGACCGCCGGCACGCCCGAGGGCGAGACGCCCGGCACGCCGGAGAACGGCGCGAGCACCGAGGGCGCCCAGGGCGAGACCGGCGCCCAGGGCGAGACGGGCGCCCAGGGCACGGGCGACGCCGCCTCGGTGCCCGCGGCCGACTGACGCGGAACCGCTCCGCCCGAAGTAACGCGACCACGGGCGTACAGCACGCCGAAGGGGCGCTTCCCGGCCGGGAAGCGCCCCTTCGGCATACCGCGGGGGTGTCCCCCTCGGCGTCCTTCGGTTTACGGCTCGAACTTGTACCCCAGGCCCCGCACGGTGACGAGGTAGCGCGGGGCGCCCGGGTCGGGCTCGATCTTGGCGCGCAGGCGCTTCACGTGGACGTCGAGGGTCTTGGTGTCGCCGACGTAGTCCGCCCCCCAGACCCGGTCGATGAGCTGCATCCGGGTCAGCACCCGGCCCGCGTTGCGCAGGAGCATCTCCAGCAGGTCGAACTCCTTGAGCGGGAGGTCGACCTTGCCGCCGGAGACGGTGACCACGTGCCGGTCCACGTCCATCCGGACGGGGCCCGCCTCCAGGGCCGCCGGGGTGACCTCCTCCGGCTCGCCCCGGCGGCGCAGGACGGCCCGGATGCGGGCGACGAGCTCCCGGGAGGAGAACGGCTTGGTGACGTAGTCGTCGGCTCCTATTTCCAGCCCGACGACCTTGTCGATCTCGCTGTCCTTGGCGGTGACCATGATCACCGGAACGTTGGACCGGCTGCGGAGCTGGCGGCACACCTCGGTGCCGGGCAGGCCTGGCAGCATCAGGTCGAGCAGGACCAGGTCGGCGCCGTTGCGCTCGAACTCGTCGAGACCGTCGGGGCCGGTCGCCGCGATGGCGACCTCGAAACCTTCCTTGCGCAGCATGTAGGACAGGGCGTCGCTGAAGGATTCCTCATCCTCGACGACAAGCACTCGGGTCACGGAAGAGCCTCCGGGGCAGGGAAGGGGTCAAAGGTGTCGGTCTCGTACGGCCCCTCGTCGTCGCCGTTGACGATAAGCGGTCCGCCGGTGGTGCGCTCCCTCGCGGCGCCCGATTCGGGCAGCCGGAGGGTGAAGGTGGAGCCCTGTCCCTCGGAGCTCCAGACGGTGACCTCCCCGCCGTGCGAGGCGGCCACGTGTTTGACGATGGCGAGGCCGAGACCGGTGCCACCGGTGGCCCGTGAGCGGGCCGGGTCGACGCGGTAGAACCGCTCGAAGACCCGTTCGCGGTCCTTCTCGGAGATGCCGATCCCCTGGTCGGTGACGGCTATCTCGATGAGGTCCCCGCCCGGTGAGGCCATGCGGCGTGCGGCGATGCCGACGCGGGTGTGGGCGGGGCTGTAGTTGACGGCGTTCTCGACGAGATTGCCGAGCGCGCCGACGAGCTGGCCGCGGTTGCCCCAGACCGTGAGGCCCTCGGCTCCCGCGGAGGCCATGGTGATCTGCTTCGAGCCGGCCTGCTGGCGGCAGCGGTCGATCGCCTCGGCGACCAGCGTCTCCACCTTGACCGGCTCGGCGTCCTCCAGCGGGTCGTCGTTCTGCACCCGGGAGAGGTCGATGAGCTCCTGGACGAGGTTGGTCAGCCGGGTCGCCTCGATCTGCATCCGCCCGGCGAACCGCTCCACCGCCTCCGGGTCGTCAGAGGCGTCCATGACCGCTTCGGAGAGCAGGGAGAGCGCTCCGGTCGGCGTCTTCAGCTCGTGGCTGACGTTGGCGACGAAGTCGCGCCGTACCGCTTCTATCCGGCGGGCCTCGGTGAGGTCCTCGACCAGCAGCAGCACCAGCCGCGAGCCCAGCGGGGCGACCCGGGCGGAGACCGCGAGGGTGTCCCCCCGGCCCGTGCCGCGCCGGGGCAGGTCCAGCTCGCCCTGCCGTATCTCTCCGTCCCGCCGGGTGTCCCTGGCCATGTTGAGCATGGGTTCGACGGCCAGCCGGCCGCCTCTGACCAGGCCCAGGGCGTACGCCGCCGAGCTGGCCTTCACCACGCCGTCGCTCTCGTCGAGGACGACGGCGGAGGAGCTGAGAACGGAGAGGACGGTGTCCACTCCGGGGGGCAGGGCCGCGTTGTTGTCCGGCCGCAGCGACGTACGCGTGGGCCGTTTGAGGTCGCGTTCGCTCCAGCGGAACGCCAGCATGGCGATCACACCGGTCAACAGCCCGGCGATCGCTGCAGCTGCGGCGACCGCCGCGTTCACGTCCATGCTTCAAGGTTATGCGGGTGCGACGACTCCCTCCCAGCCGTCCGAGTGCCATCTCGAACACTCGTCGCCCAGAGTTCACCGAGGGGTAGGAGCCGGTTCACTTGGGGGGACGGATCCGGACGCGTTCCGGCCGCACCGTGTAACCGTGGGGGTCGGTCCGAGACCCCGGCCTCAGTCTGGAACTGGAGAGGGACTTCCCATGCGCGACGCTTACCACGAGGAACTCGATTCGATCGGAGAGGGCCTGGTCGAGATGGCCCGGCTGGTCGGCTCGGCGATCGGGCGGGCGACCACGTCCATGCTCGACGCCGACCTGGCGTTGGCGGAGACCGTGATCGCCGGCGACCAGAAGGTCGACGACCTCCAGCACGACCTGGAGGCCCGCGCCATCGCGCTCCTCGCCCGCCAGCAGCCGGTGGCGACCGACCTGCGGATCGTGGTGACCTCGCTGCGGATGAGCGCCGATCTGGAGCGCTCGGGCGACCTCGCCCAGCACGTGGCGAAGCTGGCCCGGCTGCGCTTTCCGCAGGCGGCGGTCCCGAACGACCTGCACGCCACCATTCTGGAGATGGGCCAGCTCGCCCAGCGTCTGATGGCCAAGGCGGCCGAGGTCATCATCACCAAGGACGTCGATCTGGCACTCCAGCTGGAGCAGGACGACGATGAGATGGACCTGCTGCACCGCACGCTGTTCCAGCACCTGATGGACGACCGCTGGAAGCACGGCATCGAGACGGCCGTCGACGTGACGCTGCTGGGCCGCTACTACGAGCGCTTCGCCGACCACGCGGTGTCGGTCGCCAAGCGCGTCGTCTACCTGGTGACGGGCGAGCACGCGGACGAGATCCAGGCGGCGGCCCCGGTCGAGGGCGCGTAACGGCGGCTACGGCCGCCGGTAACTCTGGCAGCCCCAGCAACCGCAGTAACTCCGGTAACTCCGAAAGCTCGGATGACTCCGACAGCTCTCGAAACTCGGGCAGCTCCCGAAACTCCGGCAGCGCACGTAACTCCGACAGCTCTCGAAACTCCGGCAGCCGCTGTCGTACCGGAGAACGACGGCGCACGCGGGTCGCACTCATGTTCCTGCACGCGTGCGCCGTTGATGCGCCCGCGGGGATGGGCATGCAATGGGGCGGGGACGGACGACGCCATGGCCGTGAGCGGTGGGTCATGCGTTACGTCCCCGGCGGCGGCGCACCGGCGTCCGCCGCCAGCCGTATGCCCTGAGGAGGAACCATGGCCGATTCCCCCACGACCGGACCCCAGCAGGAGACCCCGACCGAAGTGGTGCGCCGACCCGTGCTCGGCGCCTGCGGCTGCGGATCGGGCTGCGGGTGCGGCTGCCAGTCCGGTGCCCCGTGCCAGTGCGGCGGCTGCTCCGGCTGACCCGCGCGGTGCGGCGGCTGCTCCGGCCGGCCCGCGCCTCCTACGAACGCACGGTGCCCGCCCGGCTTCTGTTCCGGGCGGGCACCTCGCGCGTCACGGGTCGTCCGGCTCAGCCCGCCCGCTCCACCGCGGCGGCGGGCGCGGCCTCCGGCTCGGCCAGGTCCGGCCGGGCCTCGGCCGGTACGGGCGCGGGCTCGGGGAGGGCGTCCAGCACCGCGTGCTCCTCGCGCGGCAGGTTGCGCATCAGCAGCCAGTAGCCGAGGCCGGCGACCGTGCCGATCACGGCGCAGGCGGCCCAGAGCCAGGCGGCGCCGTAGTGGTCGATCACGAAGCCGGACATCAGCGGTGCGACGAGCGCGGCCACCGACCAGGACATCGTGTACATGCCCTGGTAGCGGCCCCGGCCCTTGGCGGGCGACAACTGCACGACCAGGCCCGTCTGGGTCGGCGCGTTCACGATCTCGGCCAGGGTCCAGACACACACCGTCAGGGCGTACGCGGCGACCGACCCGGCGAAGGCCGTCAGCCCGAAGCCGTACCCGGCGAGCACCGAGGAGATGATCAGCAGCCTGCGCGGGTCGCGGTGCTGGATGAAGCGGGTGACGGGGATCTGGAGGACCACGATCAGCACACCGTTGACGGCGATGGCGGTACCGAAGTCGGAGCTGGAGAGCCCGTCCGTACCCATCGCCACCGGCAGCCCCACGTACCCCTGCTGGAAGATCAACGACACCAGGAACGACAGCCCCACGACCCCCATGAAGCGCCCGTCGCGCAGGACGGTGGTCAGCCGCACCTCATCCTTGGGCCGCTTGCCGCCGACGGTCTTCACGACCGCTTCCTCGGGCCGCGACTCCGGCACCTTCATGAAGACGAGCACGGCGCACACGAGCGTCATCAGGGCCTCGCCGATGAACCCGGCGAGGTAGCTGTACTCGGCGATGAAGCCGGCCCCGGCGGAGGAGATCGCGAAGCCGAGGTTGATGGCCCAGTAGTTGAGCGAGAAGGCCCGGACCCGGTCCTTAGCGGGCACGATGTCCGCCATCATCGCCTGGACGGCGGGGCGGGAGGCGTTGCTCGCCATGCCGACGAAGAACGCCACGGCGGCGATGGCGAAGGGGTGCACCATGAACCCGAGCACCGCCACCGACACCGCGGTGGAGACCTGGGCGATCAGCATGGTGGGCCGCCGCCCGAGCCGGTCGGTCATCACACCGGCGCCGAGTGACGAGATGACCCCGCCGAGCCCGTGGAGGGCGGCGACGAGCCCGGCGTACGAAGCGGAGTAGCCCCGGTCCAGGGTCAGGTACAGGGCCATGAAGGTCGCGACGAACGCGCCGAGGCGGTTGACCAGGGTGCTGGTCCACAGCCACCAGAACTCGCGGGGCATCCCGGAGACGGTCTCGCGGGCGGCTGTGCGCAGACCGGCGACGGACATAAGGATTCCCCCCACGGGACGTACGGAACGAGGCCTCGGGTAACACCCCCGACGACGTCCGAGACATTACGAAGCCCCGGTCCCCACCCGCCACTGGATTGACGGCCCCCATCAATCGTCCGCCCGCCGGGTCCTCCAGGCGCGGGCCCTGTCCGCGTTACGGGCGGGCGCGCGGAGCCCGCACGGGTTCGATTACGCTCGGACTCATGGCCGACGCACCGTACAAGCTGATCCTCCTCCGCCACGGCGAGAGCGAATGGAACGCGAAGAACCTGTTCACCGGTTGGGTGGACGTCAACCTCACCGAAAAGGGCGAGAAGGAAGCAGTCCGCGGCGGTGAGCTGCTCAAGGACGCCGGTCTGCTCCCCGACGTCCTGCACACCTCTCTCCAGCGCCGCGCGATCCGGACCGCCCAGCTGGCCCTGGAGTCCGCCGACCGCCTCTGGATCCCGGTCCGCCGCTCCTGGCGCCTGAACGAGCGCCACTACGGCGCGCTCCAGGGCAAGGACAAGGCGCAGACGCTCGCCGAGTTCGGCGAGGAGCAGTTCATGCTGTGGCGCCGCTCGTACGACACCCCGCCGCCGCCGCTGGAGCGCGACGCCGAGTACTCCCAGTTCGACGACCCGCGCTACGCGACGCTCCCGCCGGAGCTGCGCCCGGACACGGAGTGCCTGAAGGACGTCGTCGTCCGCATGCTCCCGTACTGGTTCGACAGCATCGTCCCGGACCTCCTCACGGGCCGCACGGTCCTGGTCGCCGCCCACGGCAACAGCCTCCGCGGTCTGGTGAAGCACCTGGACGGCATCTCGGACGAGGAGATCTCGGGCCTCAACATCCCGACCGGCATCCCGCTCTCCTACGAGCTCGACGCCGACTTCAAGCCGCTGAAGCCGGGTGGCACGTACTTGGACCCGGACGCGGCGAAGGCCGCCATCGAGGCCGTGAAGAACCAGGGCAAGAAGAAGTAAGCCCGACGCGCCAGGCCTCCCACCAGCACGCTCTGCGCCGGCGGGAGGCCTGACGTCATGTCTGGGCCGTGGTGGGGCCGCCTGACTAGATGTCTCCCGGCTTCCAGGGGCGGACGCGCACTCGAAACGTGACGAGGAAGGCCCCGATCGCGACGGCATACGCGGGAGCCGCCACCCAGACGCCGAGGACGCCGAGCACGCACCCGATCACCGCAAACGATGGTTCGCGCGGGGTGATGTCGATGGTGACGCCGAAGCGTGGCACCATGGCGTTCTCCATAAGTTTCTCCTAGTTGACTCAACGACAAGGCACTAATGGAGATCGAAGGCCACCCATTCCAGTGGGTGGCCTTCTCGCTTCCCCGCTAGCGATCAGACGATATTGCACAGCTGTCTCGCCACGCAAATCCCCGCCCGTTTGCGGAACTGACGATTCCACATACATGTCGAATCAGTCGAAATCCTTAAGCTGTCGGGGCACCTGTTGAACCTTCCTTCCAGCACACCTCGCTTCCTTTAATCCGTGCGCCTAGCTCTGTGCTGCGAGACCGCAAGGCTTACTGCCATCGCATTGATTTCCCGGGCGGGCGGTCGGCCGGGCGGGTACCCGGCCGGCCGGGTGGGCGGGCGAGTGACCGGCCGGGTGGGCGGCCGACCGGCCGGGTGGGCCAGGTGGGTGGGCGGATAGGTGGGTGGCCGAGGCAGGCGCCCGACTGGTCACCCTGCCGCCCCTCCACTGTCCCACCAACACGCTTTCTCACCGGGTTTCGGGTTCGGCGACACTTACACGCATGACATTCCCACTCCACCATCCGCGATTCCAGACAGATTTTGGATTCGGCGACACTTACACGCATGACATTCCCACTCCACCATCCGCGATTCCAGACAGATTTTGGATTCGGCGACACTTACACGCATGACATTCCCACTCCACCATCCGCGATTCGTCTGCTGAACGCGCGACGGCGGGCTGTTCCAGCTCGTTGGAGAGGTGACGTTCGACGGGAACCGGTACACCGAAGCCTCGGCTTCATACGCGCTCGCGGCGTCGGTGAGCAAGGATGCCCAGGGGTTCGGCCTGTGGGCGTGCGCGCTCGTCAGGCACGCGTCGTCGTCATGTCCGAGGGGCACCATCACCAGGCCGCGCAGATGTTCGCCCCGGCCGAGCCCCTCGCCGGCCGGGGCGCGTACGAGCGGCGCGATGGACCGCGCGGAGACCGTCCACGACCTCACCGGAGGCGGCGTCAGCGGCGGGTGGCTACGGTTCGACGGGGCACGCCTGGCCTAGGGACGGGGCTCGCGGTACGTACAGCTCGGCCGGCTCAACCTGCCGGCACTTCGACGACCCGAAGCCGGGCTATGCAGCCAACTGGCTTGACCTCCCTGGCTGGCAGCAGGAGACCGACGCAGACATCTTCGACGCCGTCGAGAAGACTTTGAGCTGACCGTCTGCCCAAGGCCACGAGGATCGACGCGGCGGAGCAGCCGCTCGCCGGTCACCACGGCGCCGACGTAGAGCCGTCCGGGGCGAGGCCGTAGCGCCACAGGCTCTCCCAGGCGGGGTCCCACAAGCGGTGCAGTTCCGCCAAGTGACGCAGCGCGTCATGAAAGCCCGCGTCCGCGGCAGCCCGGTAGAGCCGGTCGGCGTCCTCCATCGCCCCGGAGTCGGCGCGCAGTTTCGCCAGGACGGCCAGTGCTTCCACGTGACCTGCCTGGGCAGCGCGGCGGGCGTAGGCATCCGCCTCCTCGTGGTGTCCCGCCTCTTCCTTGAGCCGGACCACTTCCCCCAGGACGCTGGTCTCACCCTGGTCGACCGCTAGGTGGTAGAGCCGCTCGCCCTCTGAGGCCGACCCCCCTTCTTCCCGCAGTCGGGCAAGCTGGGCCAAGGCCCGGCCGCCTCCCGCCACGGCCAGGCGTTCGGCTCCTTCGGGGTCGTCCGCGGACTCCCGCCGCCGGACGAACTCGTTGAGGGCAAAGCGGTTGCCCGATCGGCCGGCGCGCAGAACGAGGCGATCGGCCTCTGCGGCGTCTCCCTCCTTTTCCCGCAGGCGGGCCAGCAGCACGAGCGCTCCCGCGTTCCCAGCGCGCAGAGCTGTCTCCGCCAAGCGTTCCGCGCCTTCGCGGTCCCTCGTCTGCTCACGGCGCCAGACGAGTTCCAGCAGAGCGAAGGTGCTTCCTGCGTCCGCAGCCACGCAGGCCATGGTCTCCGCCTCCGCGCTCGCCCCGGCCTGCTCCCGAAAAAGGGCCAGTGCCGCCAGCGCATCCGTGTTCTTCTGGTTCGCCGCAGCACGGAACAGCTGAAGGGCCTCCGCCGGATCCCCCGCCTTCTCCCGCAGACGGGCAAGCTCGACCAAAGCCACGGTACTGCCCTTCTCGACGGCCTTACGCAGAAGGCTTTCCGCCTTCTGCCGGTCGCCGGCCTTCCGCCGTAGCCGAGCGTGTTCCACCAGGGCGAACACGCTCTCCTTGCCTGCTGCCTGGACCAACAGGCGCTCCGCGCTCCGGACATCACCGGAGCGTTCGCGTGCGCGGGCCAACATCAGAACCGGGCGAACCTGGCCCCTCTCCGTGGCCTTGGTCACCAGGTCCTCCGCGTAGCGGCCGGACTTCTCCCGGGCCCGGATCAGCTCCGACAGCGCGTACGTGCTTCCGGCCTCCAATGACGCGAAGGCGAAATCTTCCGCGTGCTCGTGGTCTCCGGCCGCTTCCCTGGTACGCACCAACTCGGCGAAGGTGCTGTACCCGCCTCGCGCGGCGGCGCTCCTGCGCAGGCGCTCCGCGCCGTGCTCGTCCCCGCCTTCCAGCCACAGCTGGGAGAGCTTGATGAGGCATGTGGTGTTCCCCTGATGGGCCGCATGAACGGCCAGGTCCTCCGCGCCTGCCCGGTGTCCCGCCAGACTCCGCAGCCGCACGAGCTCCCACCGCGCGACGTCGTCGTTCCGGTACGCCTTTTCGTACAGACTTGCTGCCTCGTCGGTGTCTCCGGCGCCCTCTCGCAAGCGGGCGAGCTGGGGCAGGACGTCGGTGTTGCCCTGTGAGACGGCCCGCTGGTAGAGCTCGGCCGCAGCCCGCAGCCGTCCACGGGTCTCGGCGGCGCCCCCCAGCACGGCACAGTCGTCGGAGCTCGTGCAATACCGCACCGCCGCCTTCCAGAAGGTGGCGGGCGGGCAGAACAACCGGCGTTCCACACGGCCGTGTTGTTCCAGGTAGTCGGCAAGGCGGTAGACGGGCTCCCGGGCTTCATCACCCCGGTACGGGACCTGGGTCAGAGGGCCCAGAACGCCGTAGCAGGGCTCGGCGCAGAAGGCGAGCGCGTCCGCCATCCAGTCGGGGCCGAGCAAGGTGAGCTCCCGGTCCGTGAGGTACCCCTCGGCTGCCTGCTCCAGTAAGTCGTACTGCAGAGCCGGACCATGGCCCAGCCGCCGGTAGTCCATGGCCGCGTGGATCAGAGCCATGGCCCCGGGAGTCGCGGTCCGGTAGCGCGTCATCAGACGGGGTACACCGGCGAGGAACTGCGTGATCTCCCCGCCGGTCGCACCGGCCAGCGCGCTGTGCAGTCGCGGGTCTCCGTCGGCCTGTTGCCATGCCTGCTCGATCTCCAGGTCGGTGAACGCCTTCGGGACCACGATGTGGCGGCCGACCCCCGTCAGGAGCTTGCGCTGCTGCTCATACCGGTCCTCGCAACCGGTGGCGGACGGGGCGGTGAGCGGGTCCCAGAACCTCGGCCAGATCGTCGCCAGAATCAGGATGGGACCGCGCCGCCGATCGTCAAGAGCCGTACGCAGAGCGGAGGTGACGCTTTCGGCGATCTTGAGGTCCTGAGCAAGGAGGTAGTGCTGTGCTTCGTTCAGCCAGATGACAGTCCGGGGTGACACCTCCTTGATGTGGTGCAGGGCCGCGTCGGGGCGGGACGGGTCGTACGGATGCCACACCCGCCACCCCTCGGGAAGCAGGCGCAGCGCCTCCCAGCAGGTGCGGGTCTTCCCCGTCGAGGACTCGCCGACCAACGTGACCATGACACTCTCGCCCCGGCTCGCGCGCTCCACGGCCTCCCTGAGCTCGCGGTCATGCGCCCGCTCGAAGTACAACGGCAGAGCAGGTAAGGACTTCTGCCCCGGTACGGTGATGGCCGGGTGCACCTCCAGGGCGAAGGGGTCCAGCTCCCCCACCGGGGCGCCGAGAGGCTCGGCCAAGCGTGCCGCGACCCACATCTCCTTGATCCGACGGCCCACCTCGTCGGCGTCCTCACCCGCCATGCGGGCCAGCAACACGGCGACGGAGACCACATCCTCCTGCCCTGTCGCCAACTCGCCCGATCCGATGATGCGGTGGACGGTGGCCTTCGACGGGCTCCCCGGTAGCGAGTCGTCGAGCTCGATGGCGCTCGCCACACTCTTGAGCGAAGGGGTGCCCGCCTCCAGGTAGAGCCGATACAGGCGATCCTTCAACTCCCGCACCGCAGTGGGCCCTACGGCGAGGGGTTTGGGAATGCTCCGCTGGCTCCCCTGCCGCTGCGTACTCCGGTGATCCGTCATCGAAACATCCTTGCTCATCGGAACAGCAGACACACACAAAGTGACCGATCGGCAAGCCGGTCGGGCACGACCCCACCAGGTCGATCCCCACGGTGATCGCAGCGTGCGGACCGCTCCGACGATGCCTGACCGCCTTCTGGGGGGGCATCACGAGAACACCCACCGGACGATCCCGTCGGCCATCGCTCCGACCGCAGCAGTGACGGCGCTGCCCAGCAGCACTCCCCACAAGGCCAGGCGTTCACGACGACTCAGCTTGCTTCGGGCCATGGCGAGGGTCCCTCCCGGTCGACGGCACCGGCCGAGCACCGGTCCGGTCCCCAAGGTTCCCCGATGTGTGTCTGCTCTGGACGAGTTGAGACGGGCCGTCGCACCTGCACCGACCCACGCCGACGCAGAGTCCAGTGCGTGGTCGAGGCTCAGGCCGACGGCTTGCGCCAGACCGAGATGTGCTGGTCGGCGTCCTCGGTGAACGGCGCTCCGTGCCAGTCCGCCACGCGTTGTTCCAGCTCCAGCCCGGCGATGCGGGCCATCAGGTCGAGCTCCGCCGGCCAGGCGTAGCGGTGCCGGGAGCTTCCGCGACGGTAGCGGCCGTCCTCGCCGTCGCGGGTGAAGTGGTGCGAGACGAGGATCTGCTCGACCAGGTCGAAGGTGTCGAAGCCGAGATGCCGCTCGGACACGTCGAACGGCACCGCGACCTGGCCCGGTGGCAGGAACCGCAGGGGCGGGACGTCCAGTTCGATGACGAACCGGCCGCCGGGCGCGAGGTGGCGGGCCGCGTTGCGGAAGCACGCGACCTGCTCGTCCTGGGTGAGCAGGTTCGAGATGGTGTTGTAGACGAGGTAGACCAGGGTGAACTCGCCGGGGACGACCGTGGTGGCCATGTCCCCGATGGTCACCGGGAGGGTGTTCGCGTCGACCTTGCGGCGGAGTACCGCCGCCATCGGTTCGGACAGTTCGATGCCCGCCACCGGCACGCCGCGCTCCCGGAGCGGCACGCCCACGCGCCCGGTCCCGATGGCGAACTCCAGGGCGCGGCCGCCTCCGGCGAGTTCGGCGAGGAAGGCGAGGGTCGGTTCGAGGGCGGCGGCCGAGGAGTTCTGGGCCTCCTCGTCGTCGTAGCGGTCGGCGGTCTCTTGGCCCCACAGTTCGCTGCTCGTCACGGGCGACCACTCTGCCGGGAGGCCCTGGCACTGTCGACGCAATTGATGGCGGCCCGGCCCGCTGCCCGCGTGCTCGGCCGCCTCCCCGGGGCCGCGGTCCCGGAGTGGGGCACTGGAGTTCGACGACGGACGGGGGCACGGGGTGGCGGCTGAGAAGCAGTCGTACAGGGACGCCACCAGGTACATGGCGTTCCTCGGGGTCGTGGCGTTCTGGGCGGCGGCGAGTTTTGGAAACGAGCCCTATGTCAGGGTGTTGGCCGGGATCTCCGCCACCGCTGCCGCGCTGCACCTCGGTTGTCTGCTTTTCAGGCGGCGTCGCGATCGCCGCTCGGCCGCTGTCGCCGCCGACCGCTGACGCCCGCGGTCGGCGAGGCACCGTTGTCAGTGCCCCCTGCCACCATGGTCATCATGGCGACCTACCTGCTCACCGACATCGAACAAGCCCTCCGCGACAGTTGGAGCGCCGAGACCTGCACCCCGGAGTACCGGGACCGCTGGACTCCGGACAATCCGGCGCGGGACCAGTGCGGGGTGACCGCCATGGTGCTCAACGACCTGCTCGGCGGGGAGCTGATCCGGGGCGAGGTCCATGTCGACGGTGTGCGCACCGACTTCCACTGGTGGAACCGCCTGGGCATGGGCGTCGAGATCGACCTGACCCGGGAGCAGTTCGGGCCGGAGGAGGTCGTCGTGGGCGGTGACGTCATAGTCAGGCCGCCCGTCAGCGAGTGGCGGCGGCTTCAGGAGGAGTACGCGATCCTGCGCGACCGGGTCGCGGAGAGGCTCGGTCGGGGCTGAGGTCCCGGTGGCGGTCCGTGTCGCGCTGTCGTCGGACCGCGCGGGCCGAGCCCGCCGCCCATGACCGCGGCGCGTCCCGGTGGGCCCCGGCGTGCCCTCGGCGTACCCGGACAGGCCGCGGCGCACCTACGGGCGCGCCTCGATCCGTGCCCGTTCCGTGACCCCGCTGGACCGGCCGAAGTGCCCCTCGTACGCACTACGGTGGGCCCATGCCGTCCGTGTGCTTCCAGGGCAAGGAGATCGAGGAGAGCGATCATGGGTGAGTCTCTGAAGACCTTCGTCGGCGGTGCCGAGGTCGAGGTGCCCAACAGCATCCCGGACATCCGGGCCGCGCTGCCGGACGAGAGACGCGAGGAGTTCGATCTCGCGATCAACGAGGCCGGGGTGCACGAGATTCAGGCCGTCATGCGGCACTGGATGCTGGAAGCCGTCCCCGATCCCGAGGCCGAGAAGATCCTGGACCGGCTGGCGCAGGACGAGGCCGAGAGGCGGAGCGTCGCTTGAGCTTCCGTATCTCCTACGCACCGCCCGCCGACGACACCCTGGCCAAGATGCGCGGCGGCGAGGCCTTCCGGGACGAGATGGCCCGCACCCTGGGTGAGGAGCCGTACGGCCACGCGTCCTCCGCCGTCAAGAGCGAACGGGACCGGCGTGAGGCGACCGTCTCCGGCGCCATCGTCCTCTACTACGTCTCCCGGTCCGTCCTGACCGTCACCGTGGTCCGCCTCGTTCCCCTGCCCTGACCGCCCGAGGGGCGGGCCCTGACCACCCGAGGGGCGGGCGGAAAGGGCAGGGGAACGCCCTGGGTCCGTCCGTACGTCAGGCGAGCTTCTTGTCCTGCGCCGCCACGACCTCCGCCGGCACCTCGAACTTCACGTCGCCGCCCGCCGCTGCCAGGTTGAAGGAGAAGAACGTCGCCACGGTGGCCTCCTTGCGCAGCGCCACCAGCTTGAACGGAGCGGTGTCGCCCTCGTCCTCGGAGGTGACGGTCCAGGCCGCGGCCTCGTCGCCGCCGGTGACCTTCTCCTCGGTGATCGAGGCGACCTTCGTCGGCGTGCCCGCGACCGTGGCGGTGAAGCCGCCCGCACAGTCCGCGGCGGCCTTCTTCAGCGCGGCGAACGCGTCCGGGCCCGCCGTCCCCTCGTACGAGTGCAACGCGACGAAGGTGGACGTCAGGTTGAAGGCGTCCTTGAACGCCTCCCCGGCTTCGCCCTCCGCCATGTCCTCCAGCGACTTCTTCTTGCCGTCGGTCTTCGGCTCGTCGATCACCTTGCGCTTCGTGGTGGCCACCGAACCCTTCTGCGCCACACCGAACATGGCGTGGGCGACCGGCAGGCAGCCTTCCTTGTCGACCTTGACGCCGTCCGCCGGGACCTCGTCGGCCGGGCCTGCCTTGGTGACCTTGCGGCCCTGCACGTCGCCCTGGGCGAGGGTGGCCTTCTCCAGCTCGGCGGCGGTGAGCGCCTTGGCCGGGGTCTTCGAGGCCGAACTGCTCCCGCCCCCAGCGCCCTTGTCGTCCTTCTTGTCGGCGTCCGACGTGCCGCCGCAGGCGGTGGCGAGCAGGGTGAGGGCGGCCGCGGAGGCGGCGAGGGCGGTACGGCGTACGGCAGTGGCGCGCATGGTTCTACTTCCTGCAATCTCCGGTTCGGAAGCAACCGCCCTTGCCCCGTACGGCACTTCGACTCCGTCTGGGACGGGCCGTCGCAGTGATCCACACTTTACGATCGAACCTGTGAGCGATGACGGGTCAAGTGGCTCCCTCCACCGATCGTGATTCTGCTGTGATCATCCTGTGAACGCACTGTGTGGCGTCGCCGTACAACCCCACCGTGCACCCCGCTCCCGCCGTACGAAAGGGCGTCACCCGTATGTCCGGCCACGTTCACGACCCGCCGCTCGCCCGCGTCCTCGACGCCCTCGGGGTCGGTGAACGCGACATCGCCTCGCGCGCCACCCTCACCGGCGGCACGTACAACACCGTCACCCGCCTCACGCTCACCGACGGCCGCGACTGGGTGGTCAAGACGCCTCCGCCGCACTCCGCCGCCCTGCGGTACGAACGTGACCTCCTCGTCAACGAGGTCGCCTTCTACACCGCCGCCGCGCAGGCCGGCGGACCCGCCGTCCCCCGCGTCGTCCGCAGCGAACCGGACCCGGCCTCGCCGACCGGTGCGTATCTGGTCATGACCGCCTGCCCCGGCCGCCCCTGGCACGAGGTCAGCGGTACGGCGAGCGCGGACGACGAGCCCCGGCTGCGCGCCGAACTCGGCGACTTGGTGGGACGGTTGCACACCGTCACCGGCCCCGCCGGGTTCGGCTATCCCGCCGAGCCGTTCGGGCCGCTCGCCCCCACCTGGCGTGCCGCGTTCACCGCGATGACCGAGGCCGTGCTCGCCGACGCCGAGACCTGCCGGGCCCGGCTGCCGTATCCCGTCGGCCACATCCGTACGGTGCTGGCGGGCGCGGCGCACGTGCTGGACGACGTCACCCGGCCCGCCCTCGTCCACTTCGACCTGTGGCCGGGAAACCTGCTGGTCACAGGGGCTCCCGGCGCGCGTGCCATCGGCGGGATCATCGACGGGGAGCGGATGTTCTGGGGCGACCCGGTGGCCGACTTCGTCTCCCTCGCGCTCTTCGGGGACATCGAGGAGGACCGGGACTTCCTCGACGGGTACGCACGGTCCCCCGGCGGGGCGGTGGAGTTCACGGACTCGCTGCGGGCCCGCTACGCGCTGTACCGGAGCTACCTCTACCTGATCATGCTGGTCGAGACCGTGCCCCGCGCGGTCGGGCCCGAAGCGGCCGAGGAGACCTGGGATGTGGTCGCGCCTCATCTCGTCCACGCCCTGGGCGCCGTCCGTGGTGGCGGCGGCTGACAGGCGTGTCCGTGGCGGCGGCGTCCGACCGACCTCGGCGCGCGCGCCCGCCCCGCCGCGCCTCGTACGGGTTGGCCGGCCGGACCGAAGTGAGGGGTGCGCCCGTCAGCTGTCGGACGGACGCCGGGTCAGGTGGCTGAACGCGTCCAGATTCCGGGTGGACTCGCCGCGCGACACCCGCCACGCGTACTCCTTGCGGATCGAGCTCGCGAAACCGAGCTCCAGGAGGGTGTTGAACGCCCCGTCCGCCGCTTCGAGCACCACGCCGAGCAGCCGGTCCAGCTCCTCGGGGGTGACCACCGACAGCGGCAGCTTGCCGACCAGGTAGACGTCGCCGAGCGAGTCGATCGCGTAACTCACGCCGAACAGGCGGAGGTTGCGCTCCAGCAGCCAGCGGTGCACCTCGGCGTCGTTCTCGTCGGGGTGCCGGACGACGAACGCGTTGAGGGAGAGGGAGTGCTTGCCGACGATCAGCGAACAGGTCGTCGACAGCTTGCGGGTGCCGGGCAGCGTCACGACGTAGTTGCCGCGCCCCGGGCTCTCCCATGCGAGCCCGGCATCGTTCAGCGTCGCCTCGATGACCTGGGCCGCTGCGGTTTCGTCCGGTACGTCAGCCATGCTCCGAGCCTACGACAGGACGCCGGGACGCACGGGACGGGCTCAGCCGTGGTGCGCCCGGGCCCGGCGGCGGTGGTCGCAGAGCGCGGCCGTGTACACGTCGGCGGTCGCCGAGGCGGCCGTGTCCCAGCCGAAGGACTGGGCGTGCGCCGCGGCGGCCGCCCCCATCCGCTCGACGAGCTCCGGCGCTTCCGCGAACCGTCCGAGCACGCGGGCGTACGCCTCAGGCTCGTGCCCCTGCACCAGGAAGCCGCCGACCCCGTCGCGCACCGCCACCGGCAGCCCGCCCACGGCCGCGGCGACCACGGGGGTGCCGGTCGCCTGCGCCTCTATGGCGACCAGCCCGAAGGATTCGCTGTAGGACGGCATGACCAGCACCGACGCGGCGCGGAACCAGTCGGCGAGCCGGTCCTGGCCCACCGGCGGGTGGAACCGTACGACGTCGGCGATGCCGAGGCGGGCGGCCAGCTTCTGGAGCCCCTCGGGCTTGGCGAGCCCGCTGCCGCTCGGGCCGCCGACCACCGGCACGACGATGCGGGAGCGCAGGGACGGGTCCCGGTCCAGGAGCACCGCCACGGCGCGCAGCAGCACGTCCGGGGCCTTCAGCGGCTGGATGCGGCCCGCGAAGAGCGGGATCAGCGCGTCCTGCGGCAGCCCGAGCCGGGCCCGCGCGGCGGCGCGGGCGGATGGGGCATCCCTCGGACGGAGCGTGTCGGAGCCCTCGGGGAAGGGGCGGAAGCGGTCCAGGTTGACGCCGGGGTGCACGACGGCCACCGCGGCCGGGTCCGCGTCGTAGAAGCGGACGAGCTCGTCGGCCTCCTCGGCGGTGTTGGCGATCAGCCGGTCGGAGGCGTTCACGATCTGGGTCTCGCCGATGACCCGGGCGGCCGGCTCGGGGGTGTCCCCCTCGGCGAGCGCGGCGTTCTTGACCTTGGCCATGGTGTGCATGGCGTGCACGAGCGGGACGCCCCAGCGCTGGGCGGCGAGCCAGCCGACCTGGCCGGAGAGCCAGTAGTGGGAGTGCACGAGGTCGTAGTAGCCGGGGCGCTGACCGGCCCAGGCCTGCATCACGCCGTGCGTGAAGGCGCAGAGCTGGGCGGGCAGCTCCTCCTTGGCGAGACCCTCGTAGGGACCGGCGTCGACGTGCCGGACCAGGACGCCGGGCGCCAGCTCGACCGCGGGGGCCAGCGAACCGGTGGTGGCCCGGGTGAAGATCTCGACCTCGATGTTGATCGCGGCGAGGCGCTTGGCCAGTTCGACGATGTAGACGTTCATCCCGCCCGCGTCGCCCGTGCCGGGCTGGTGGAGCGGAGACGTGTGCACGGAGAGCATCGCGATGCGGCGGGGCTTGCGGGAGGCCCCGGAGAAGCCTCCGGGAAACCTGAGGCGCGCGGCCGTGCGGGTGGAGCCGAGCCGGGAGACGTACTGGCTCACCTCGTCGGTCCTCCTCGATCGGGGCATGCTGACCGGAGGGCACGGAGGTCCTCCGAAGGGCGAGAACAGTGGAATCCCGTCTTTCATTTCCGCTTTGCCAAATCATTACGTTGCCGGGCGGCGCGTCGCGCGCCGACGGCGGGACGTCCGGGCAGCCACCGCGCCCCGCCCTGTCGCACACGCTCCACCCGTGCGCCGGCGCCCGTCGCTACGCCCGACCCACGCGCCGGCGCCCTGTCGCATAAGCCCGCCCCCCATGCGCCGGCGCCCTGTCGCATACGCTCGATCCCATGCGCCAGCGCCCCATCGGAACCGCCACCCGCGGGACCACCAACCCGAACCGGCTGCGCCGCATGGACCGCTGGATCGCCGACGCACACGGCCCGGCCCTGCGCCGCGCCGCGACGCCGGTCGCCGTCGACCTCGGTTACGGGGCGGCCCCCTGGACCGCGGTCGAGCTGCTGGACCGGCTGCGCACCGCCGAGCCGCGCACCGTGGTGGCGGGCATCGAGATCGACCCGGAGCGGGTCGCCGCCGCGCAGCCGTACGCCCGCGAGGGCCTCACCTTCGCGCACGGCGGCTTCGAGGTTCCGCTGGACGTCCGGCCGCTGCTCATCCGGGCGGCGAACGTGCTGCGCCAGTACGACGAGGACCAGGTCGCCGAGGTCTGGGGCGCCTGTGCTCCCGCCTCGCCCCGGACGGGCTCCTGGTGGAGGGGACCTGCGACGAGATCGGGCGCCGGCACGTCTGGGTGGCCCTGGGCCCCGAGGGGCCGCGCACGGTCACCTTCGCGACCCGGCTCGGCTCGCTGGAGCGCCCCTCGGACCTCGCGGAACGCCTGCCGAAGGCGCTGATCCACCGCAACGTCCCGGGTGAGCCGGTCCACGCGTTCCTGCGGGACTTCGACCGGGCCTGGGCGACGGCCGCCCCGTACGCCTCGCTCGGCGCGCGGCAGCGCTGGATCGCGGCGGTGCGGGCGGTGTCGGCCGACTGGCCGGTGGCGGACGGGGTACGGCGGTGGCGGCAGGGCGAGATCACCGTGCCGTGGGACGCACTGCGGCCCAACAGTCACTGAGGCCTTGCCCGGAAGGGCAGAAATCCTCCGCTCCGGGAACGCCGCAGGGGCACCGTTCGTCCCAGTGAGGGGAGATGGCGCGGGTCGCGGCGGAGCGCGCGCCGGGCGGACAGAAGGGGCCGGGGGGGCGGGGGAATCATGACGAAGTAGCCCTGCGGGGGCGGTAGGTGACGCGTCGGGTACCGTCGGCCCCTGTTGCTTTACGGGACGACATGGCACGATCGCGACGTTGCCCAGAAGTTACTGACGGTAAATCAGATGCACGTTGTCGCCTTCGTTCGGAGGCGGACCCGGAGCAACAGCCCGGAGGGGGAGCTCGTGAACCGACGCCACTGCGCCACTGCCGCCATCACGCTGGTCTGTGCGCTGGCCCTGCTGACGACCACGGGCCAGGCCATGGCCGCCCCGGTTCCGGAGCCCTCGCCCTCCCCGTCCGCCTCCGCCGGCGCGCCGCCCCGCTACTCCAACGCGGACCTCGAAAAGGTGCGCGAGCAGATCGACACGCTGTACCGGAAGGCGGGCGCGGCGACGGACGCGTACAACCTCGCCGAGGAGCAGACGAAGAAGCAGTCCGGCGAGATCGTGAAGCTGGCCAAGGCCATCGTCGACGGCCAGGCGCGCATCGCCGCCCTGAAGGACCGGGCCGGGGCCCAGGCCCGCGAGCAGTACCGCAACGGCGGCCTGCCGCCCGGCGCGCAGCTGGCCCTGAGCACCGACCCGAAGCTGTTCCTGGACGGGCTCAACCAGGTCCGCCAGAGCCAGCAGGCGTCCAAGTCGCTCCTGACCGACCTGACCCAGACGCAGCAGGACCTGGAGACGTACACCCAGGACGCCAGCACCAACTGGGAGAAGCTGGAGACGATCCGGGTCAAGCAGGCCAAGGCCAAGAAGAAGATCAACGCCCAGATCAAGGCGGCGGAGAAGCTCGAATCGCAGCTGGAGCAGAAGGAGCGCGACCGGCTCCGCCAACTGGAGCGGGACGCCGCGGACAAGGCACAGACCGCCTGGCTCTCCTCCGGCGCCGTCAAGGACGTCAGCGGCGAGGCGAGCGAGGGCGGAGCGGCCGCGGTGGCCTTCGCGACGGCGCAGATAGGCAAGCCGTACGTCTGGGGAGCCGAGGGCCCCGGTTCGTACGACTGCTCGGGGCTGACCTCACAGGCGTGGCTGGCGGCGAAGCGCACGATCCCGCGCACCTCGCAGGAACAGTGGCGGCTGCTGCCGCGTATCGACGTCCAGGACATGCGCCCCGGCGACCTGATCATCTACCACGCCGACGCCAGCCACGTCGGGATGTACGTCGGCGACGGCGCGATCGTCCACGCCCCGCGCCCCGGTCGCAACGTCACGCTGGCCGGCGCCGGCTCGATGAAGATCCTCGGCGTGGTCCGCCCGGACAAGTAGGACCGACCGGACAGGTACCCGAGGCCGGCGACCGGACAGGTACGCAGGACCGGGGCGACCCGGTCAGGTGGCACGGCCCTTCCCGGGCCGTGAGCGGGGCCACGTGAGCGGGGCCACGCCGCCGCCCGTGGGCGCGTGATGTTTGTCATGCGCGCTTCTCCGCCGTTATGGCCGCCCGTCGCGCCGGATCCGTGTGGGGACGCGGCTTATGGCGGCGCGTCCGGCGGGGACCGGTCCCGGTGCGCCATTCCGTTCCCCCACCGCGGACCGCTATCGTCCCCGTCTGGCGGATCGTCGATCGTCGACCCGCCGTGCCCTCGGGGGGAGGGAAGGAAACGCGAACCGATGCCCGTACCCGTACCGCAGCAGCGAGCCGTTCCCGCTGCGGAGACCTCGCACGGCGACCTCACCCTGCTGGTGATCGAGGACGACCCGGCGGGCACCACCATCACCGTCCCCGAGCTCTCGGCAGCGGCCGGGACCCGGGTCCGTATCCGTACCGCCCGCAACCTCACCGAGGCCGCGCGGCTGCTCACCGACGACGTCGACTGCATCCTCCTGGACCTGGCGCTGCCCCTGACGGGCGGCGGGTCCGGCCCCGGGGCGCCCACCACGGACGCCGGGGCGGCAGGCACCGGCGCGTCCGGCGGGTCGCTGCCCGAGCCCGTCTCCGCGCGGGCCGACGAGCTGGCGGCCCTCGCTTACGTACTCCGCATCGCGCCGCTGCACGCGGTCCTCGCGCTGACCGCGCAGGACGACACGGAGCTGGCGGCCGAGGCGGTCCGGGTCGGGGCGCAGGACTATCTCTTCCGGGGCGAGCTGGACGCGCGCGTCCTGAGCCGCGCCATCCGGTACGCCGTGGAGCGCAAGCGCGCCGACATCGCCCAGCACCAGCTGACCGAGTCCCGGCTGCGCGCCCAGGAGAACGCCCGCCTGGAACGCGGCCTGCTCCCCACCCCGCTGCTGGACGGTTCCGGGCTGAGCTTCGCCGCCCGCTACCGCCCCGGCCGCAGCCGCGCCCTCCTCGGCGGCGACTTCTACGACGTCGTCCGCACCCCGGACGGCACGGTGCACGCGATGATCGGCGACGTCTGCGGACACGGCCCGGACGAGGCTGCGCTCGGCGTCGAGCTGCGGATCGCCTGGCGGGCGCTGACCCTGGCCGGGCTGTGCGGGGACGAGCTGCTCTCCACGCTCCAGCAGGTGCTGGAGCACGAGCGGCAGAGCGAGGAGATCTTCGCGACGCTCTGCACCGTGGACATCGCCCCCGACGGGCGGCGGGCCGGACTCTGCCTCGCCGGGCATCCCGCACCGCTGCTCGCCCGCCACGGCCTCCCCGCCCGGCTGCTCCCGTACGAGGACGGCGGCCCGGCCCTGGGGCTGCTGCCACGGGCCCGTTGGCCGCGCCGTCAGGTGGAGCTGGGCGGCGCCTGGAGCCTGATGATGTACACGGACGGCCTCATTGAGGGGCGCGTGGGGACCGGCGGCAGTGAGCGGCTCGGCCAGGACGGCATGGTCGCGATGGTCAACAGCCGGCTGGAACAGGGGCTGGCGGGCGAGGAGCTGCTGGAGGCGGCGGTCGCCGAGGTGCGGGAGATGAACGGCGGCGAGCTGACCGACGATGTGGCGGTCCTGCTGCTGGGCCGCGATCCGGAGCGGATACGACGATGGGGCGGCAGCGCACCGCGCTCCCACCCCGCGTCCGTCGACCGGCCGCCGCCCCCGCACGCGCGGGCGGCGAGGGCTCAGCGCCCGCCGTTGTAGGGACCGTACGGGCCGTCACTGCTGGAGCCGCCGCTGCGGCCACCGCCGCCGCCCGAGACCGCCTTGAGCGCGGGACGCACGTCGACCATGAACACGATCGACGCGACCACACCCGCGAGCTGTAGGAAGAGCATCGGGATCAGCAGGTTCACGGCGACGGCGACACCCAGGATCACCAGCCAGAAGGATTTCTTCTTCTTGTCGGCGGCACGGTAGGCGTCCTCACGGGCGGTCGCCGCGAAGACGAACGCGACCACGGCCAGCACCAGCATCGCCAGATAGAGCAGCTGGAGGAGCGAGCCGAACGCTGAGAGCAACATGGTGTGTACCGCCTAGTGAGTGGATGAGCGCCCTGCGGCCGAGAAGGCCAAGGTACCGGGACAACGAGCCGGCCACCCGTAAAGGTGCCCGCCTCGCGCCCCGGTCACGCGTCCCGCGAACCGCGTACCGGAAGGACCCGTGGGGGTCACTTGCCGGCGGGCGGCGGGGTCTTCCTGGCCGCGGGCTTGCGCGGCGCGGGCGTCTTCTTGGCGGGCGCGGTCTTGGCCTCGGCGGACTCCACCGGGGCGGCGGGCTTGGTCGCGGCGGGCGCGGTCTTCGTCGCGGCGGGCTTCGCGGCAGGCGCGGCGGGCTTCGCGGCAGGCGCGGCGGGCTTCGCGGCAGGCGAGGCCTTGGTGGCGGCGGGCGCGGCCTTCGGCTTGGGCTCCGCCTCGACGACGGCGGCGATCTCGACGATCTCCTCGGCGGTCTCCCCGCGCCAGGTCCGTACCGTCTGCTCGCCGTGCTCGGCGACCTTCTCGTACGTCTCCCGGGCCTTGATCGCGTACTCGGCGGCCACGCCCACACTGCGGAGCGCCAGGTCCTGAGCGCTCTCGCCCAGCTTCTTCAGGTCGGCGGCGTCGAGCGAACCGAACACCTCGGTGACCTTCGCCTGCACGGTGGCCTGGGCCTCCTTGGCCTGCGTGGTCACCTTCTCCTGCACGGCCTTGGGGTCGGTGTTGCGCACCGCTTCGATCCGCTCGGGCGCCTCGGCCCGCAACTGCTCGATCAGCGCCGGGACCTTGCGCGCCTGCTGCACGGCCAGGTCGGCCGTGCCGGCGGCGAAGTAGAGGGGGGTGGGGTCGGTGAGGGTCTTGCGCAGGTCATCGGTGATGGCCATGACTGTGGTCCTCCCGGATCATCAGAACCAGCTGTTCAGCTGTGAGGGTCTTGGTCTTCGGCAGCGTCCGCACCGGCACCGTCGCCGTTACGGGGCGCGGCATCTTCACGGGGCCCGGCATCGCCGCCCGCGCCGGCGTCGGCGTCCGCTTTCCCGTCCGCGTCGGGCCCGGGGACGAATCCGTTCTCGCGGCGGAAGGAGTCGTAGATCTGCAGCAGCACGTTCTTCTGCCGCTCGTTGATCGACGGATCGGCCAGAATCACCGCCCGCGTCTCCAGCTCCTCCCGCTCCCGCTCGTCGAGGATCCCCGCACGGACGTACAGGGTCTCGGCCGAGATCCGCAGCGCCTTGGCGACCTGCTGGAGCACGTCCGCGCTGGGCTTGCGCAGACCGCGCTCGATCTGGCTGAGATACGGGTTCGACACCCCGGTCGCCTCGGCGAGCTGCCGCAGCGAGAGCTGCGCCGCACGGCGCTGCTCCCGCAGGTACTCCCCGAGATTGCCGACGTTGAGTGATGCCATGACTCGATAGTGCACACCCTTGCTAACTTTTGCAAGCACATGCTTGCAAAAGTGTCGCGTGCCACTGCCCTGGGCGCCCGCGCCTGAGCGGCTCTTCGAGGCAGATGACATCGAGTCGTGCCGGCTGACACCGAGCACGTGCGCAGCCGGCCGGCGACGGCCGACTCCGCCGTCGGGCTGTCGGGCATCATTCCCGCTGTGCATGAGGACGAGAACGAGCGCGTGCGCGCCCGGTACACGCTGACCGAGACTGAGCACGGCCATGTCTGGGGCGTCTGCGCCGAGGCGGAGGGGCTGTTCAGGGAACCCCGGCGTGGGACGTACGAGCTGTTCGGTTGGGTGCCGGAGGAATCCGGCGTACGCGCTGGGGTCGGCAGCCGGGTGTGGCTGGTCCCGGACGACGAGTCACTCGACGCCTGGCTGCTGGAGGACGCGGAGCGCTTGGGGAAACCGTGCGGGACGGACAGTCTGTTGCTCACCGGCATGGACGACTACGAAGGTCCGCCCGAGGGGTACAGAGGGCGCGTCCGCCTCCACGACGGGCATCGCTGGCTGGGCTCCTGCCGGGAGTTCACCCGTATCCTGCCGCCCGACGAGGCGCCGCCCCCGCTGGTCCTGCGCGGGCTCGCGCCGAGTGATCAGCTGAGAGCGGCGCTGATGAAAGGCACCCGGCGGGCGCTGGATCTGGAGAGGACCGCTTTGGAGATACAGGACGGCCAGGGCGAGCTGCTTGCCGACCGACCGCTGTGGGCCACAGTCAGTGGCTGGCGCCCGTCCGCATGCGGAGCAGACCTGATCGACCTGGAGCTCGACGGGGGCGGCTTCACCCCCGTTGCCGCATACGCCCGGCCCATCTGGGAGCGGTGGCTCTCCGGGCCGCCGGACGCCGTGAACGCCTGGGCCGACCTGGATACCCGCCGACGCGGGGCCTGGCATGACCTCGTCCGGGAGCGGGCCTGCCGGCGTACCCACCGTGATCGGCCGGCCGGTCACCCCTACGAACTCGACGGCCGGCACGTCACCGACCCACCAGCCCTCTACCTGGCACTCGGCGAGGCGGTCAACGGGCCGGGCGGCTACTTCGGCGGCTGTCTCGCCGCCCTTGACGACTGCCTGCGCGGCACCTTCGGCTACACCGCGCCCGCCACCCTGCTCTGGCGAGACGCGGCGACCGCACGCGGGCACCTGTCCCACGCCCTGAGACCGGATGGCCGGCCGTACGACCTGTTCTCCGCAGTCCTCGAGTCCCTGACCGAGGGCGGCATGGATGTCACCCTGGCATGAGCCGGCGCCGGCGGATCTTGTTCCGAAGATCGTTCTGTTGGAGGCTGAAGCATGCATACTCAACCGACGTTCATCCTTGTCCACGGCGCCTTCGCGAATTCGTTCTCGTTCGCGCCCCTCCAGGCCGAACTCGCCCTGCTCGGGCACCGCTCGGTCGCGGTCGACCTTCCGGGGCACGGATTCGAGGCGACGTCGCCGGCGTCCTACCAGGCTCCCCAGGATCTGGACACGCTGGCCACGGAGCCGGGAGGCATCGAGGGAGTCACGCTCGCGGACAACGTCGCCCGCGTGATCGACGTCCTCGAACGGGCCAAGCGGAACGGCCCCACCGTCCTCGTCGCCCACAGCAGGGGCGGCATCACGACCACCGCCGTCGCCAACGCCCGGCCCGACCTGATCGACCGGATCGTCTACGTCTCCGCCTGGTGCCCCGTCGAGCTGGAGGTGGGGGGCTACTACGCCCAGCCGGAGATGGCCGACGTCGACGCGGGAGCCCTCACCGCCGCACTCGTCGGGAACCCGGCCGAACTCGGGCTGCTGCGCTTCAACTTCCGCACGGCCGACCCGACAGCGCTCACCGCGCTCAAGCAGGCCTTCGCCGCCGACCTCACCGATGACGAGTTCCGGACCTTCCTCAGCACCTTCCAGTGCGACGAGAACCTCGACGCCGGTACGGCCGCCGACCGGGCACAGGCCACGACCTGGGGCCGGATACCCAGGACCTACGTCCGCCTGGACGCCGACGCCAGCGTTCCGCCCGCCGTGCAGGACCGCATGATCCGCGAGGCCGACGCGCTCACCCCCGACAACATCTTCGACGTCCGGACCCTCGCCGGCAGCCATCTGCGCTGGCTCGTCCACCCGAAGCCCGCCGCCGAACTGCTCGCCGGCCTCGCGGCACTCTGACCGCCCGCCCGCCCGGCCGAGGAGAGCCGACGCCGCGCGTTCCCGGCCGGGCGCGGGAGCCACCGGGGACCGGGTGACAGGCGGGGCCGGAACGGAAATCAGCCCACCCATACGCGTGTTGGGCCCCCCAGTGGGCCCGTGGGCCCCTGACCGGGCAGCCGCCCGGCCCTATCTTCTATGCGAGTAGATCCTCGTATCCATCCACTGACGCCGCTCACCCGGACACCCACGCACCCTGACGTCCCACGGGCTCGACCCGCTTCGAGGGAGACATGATGTGCCCAGCCTGTGCGACCGCCGCCTCGCCGACGGGGACACCTGCGGACCGGGAGAGCCCGGACCGCGGCCTGTCCCGTCGGCGGCTGCGGCAGGGGGCGAGCGGGTCCCACGTCCGCGCCCCGCAGACCACGCTGAACAGACGCGGTGCCCGCCTGGCGGTCGACGGCGGGTTCGGTTCCGTCACCACGAGCGCCGTACGCGCCTACCAGAGCGGCAACCGTCTGGTAGCCGACGGCGAGGCGGGCCCGGTGACCTGGCGGGCGCTGACCGACTGACCGCCGCCGAGTGTGGGACACACGGTGACGCGTGATGTCCCGCGGGCCGCCCGCAAGGGCGGCAGTGGTCGACCATGAGCGGTCCGGCGGCCGTTTATGGTCGACCACGTCCCCCTCCCCACCCGGCGCACCATCGCCGAAACCCACCGCAGGAGTCCGGTACCAGGATGCGTACGCGACCCGCCCCCGGCGACAACGGCACCCCGGCAGCGACTCCCCCGGCCCTTCCGGCTTCCCCAGCCACCCCGGCCCCTCCGGCCCCCGCGGGGCGCGCCTTCGACGCGGTGCTCTGCGATCTCGACAACGTCGTCCGCTTCTACGACACCGCCCCGCTCGCCGCCCTGGAGCGGGCCGCCGGTCTTCCGGAGGGCACCACGACCGACATCGCCTACGCGCCCGAGGTCGATCTCCCGCTGCTCCTGGGCCGGATCACCCCGGACGCCTGGGTGGCGGCCATCGCCGCCGGGCTCGTGGAGCGGGTGGGCGCGGACCGGGCACTCGAACTGGGCCGGGCACTCGCGGACGCGCCGTTCCGGGCCGATGAGGAGGTGGTGGCGCTGCTGCGCCGGGCCAGGACCCACGTCCCCCTGGTGATCGTCACCAACGCGACCCTCCAACTGGACGCTGATCTGGCCCTGTTGGGCCTGTCCGACCTGGCCGACTCGGTCGTGAGCAGCGCGGTGGAGCAGGTGGCCAAGCCCGACCCTGCCATGTACCGCATCGCGGCCGAGCGGGCGGGCGTACCGCCGGACCGGTGCCTGTTCGTGGACGACCGGCAGGAGAACGTCGACGCGGCCGCCGCCCTCGGCATGACCGGTGTCCTCTACCGCGAACCGGCGGATCTGCGCGCCGCGTTGGGGCCCTGCGCGGAGCGGGCTCCGCAGCCCGGCCGGGAGCGTTGACCCGTGGACCGGGACCCGGAGGTGCTGTCCGGCGGACTGGCCAACGCCGGAGCCGTCGTCCGTCACGGCGACGCCGTCGAACGCCCCGCCCCACCGCATGCCGCCCTCCTGCACAGCCACCTCGGGCCCTCCGGGAGCAGGGGTTCGACGGCGTACCCGTCCCTCTGGGGGTCTCGGCCTCCGAACGTCGCGAGCGGCTCTCGTACGTCCCCGGCAAGGTCGCCGTCGCCCCGTACCCGCCGTGGGCCTGGACGGACGGGGCCCTGCGCTCCGTGGGGGTGCTGCTCCGGCGCATGCACGACGCGGCGGCGGCCGTTCCGTCAGGCCGGGCGGCCTGCTGGCCCGCCGACCTGGCCGACCCGGAGGGGGCGACGGCTCCCGGCGCGGTGGTCTGCCACAACGACGTGTGCCTGGAGAACGTGGTGTTCCGGGACGGCCGCGCCGCCGCGCTCATCGACTTCGACCTGGCCGCGCCCGGCCGCCCGGCGTGGGACGTGGCCATGGCGGCGCGCTACTGGGCGCCGATGCGGGGCCGGGCCGGCCTCGACCCGCCGCACCGTCTACGGGTCCTGGCCGACGGCTACGGGCTGGGGCGCGCGGACCGGGCCGCCCTGCCCGGGCTGATCGAGCAGGCCACCGCCGTGTGCCGGACGTTCGTCGAGTCGCGGGTGGCGCGGGGGGACGCGGCGTACGTAGCGGCGTACGAGGAGAGCGGCCGTGCGGCGTGGGACCGGCACCAGACCTGGCTGGTGGACCATCACCGCGAGCTGACCGCCGCCCTGTTGGCCGACTGACCGCCGCCCTGTTGGCCGACTGACCGCCGTCAACCCGCCGGGGCCCCCGCTCGCCGGCTGACCACCGCCGACCCACCGGCCGCGCGCCTCAGGCGCGCGGCTGCGGCTCCAGGCCCGTCCGCAACTGGACGAACGCCTGCTCGGCCGCCCTTACCGCGGACGCGTGGACCCGGTCCGCGCTCTCCCCCGCGTCGATCCGCCGCCAGTTCTCCAGGGCCAGGATGCGCAGGACGGCGATGATCTGCCCGGCCGCCAGCCGTTCGGGCAGCCCGCCGCCGAGGGCGCGGGCGAGTGCCGCCTCGGAGCGGCCCTGGTAGGCGTACATGCGGGCCACCAGGGACGGCGTTCCGTACAACAGGCGGAGGAACGCCAGCACTTCCGGTACGTCACAGAGTCCGGTCACCGGGTCGCGCCGGTCGAGGCCGTCGAGGAAGTGGCGGCACAGGGCGTCCAGCGGGCCCTCGCCGGGGGGCCGGTCGGCGACCACCCGGGCGGACTCGTCCTCGTGGTCGGCGAACCGGTGCAGGACCAGGTCCTCCTTGGCGGGGAAGTACCGGAAGAGCGTCGGCTTGGAGATGTCCGCCGCGGCCGCCACCTCCGCCACGGACACCTTGTCGAATCCGCGCTCCAGGAACATCGTGATGGCCGCGTCGGAGACCGCCTGATAGGTCAGCCGCTTCTTTCGCTCCCGCAGACCGACCGGTGCCGGGGGACGCTGCCGCGCGTGGCCGGCGGTCTGCCCGTCGACGCCGTTCCCGGGATCGTTCCCGGTCCTGCTCCCGGTGTTCTCTCCGCTCATGACCATGAAGCGTACGCCCTTGACCTCAAGCGGACTTGACGTCACCGCCCGGGGTGGGAGCCGTCGGCCGTCTTCCCGATGAGCGCTTCCACCCCGTCCAGCAGCACGCTCATGCCGAAAGTGAACTCGTACTCCGGGTCGTCCGGCTCGCTCATGATCCCGGCCTCCAGCTGCCGGGTGATCCCGGGGTGCCGCTCGGGATCGACGAGCCGCTTGAGTGTCCGCTCGTAGGACGCCGACAGCTCATCGGGCGACACTCCGCGCGCGGTGACGGCGGCCGCCAGGTCGCTCATCAGGAGCGCTTCACTGCGGACGAAGCTGGAGACCAGCAGGATCACCGAGATCTTGTCGCCCTCGCCGAGACCGCTGCCCTCCAGCGCCTGGAGCCCCTGCTCCCACCAGGCGAGGGAGTTGGGGGTGGCGGGCGGCCCGCCGATGGGGATCCGGAGCACCCAGAGGTTGGCGCGGAAGCGGTCGCGCTGCGTGGCGGCCCACTCGGTGAGCGCCGCCCGCCAGCCCGCACCGGTCTCCAGGGCGGACAGGGGCTCCGGCGGGCCGACGGCCGCCTCCTGCATCAGGACGTACAGCTCGTCCTTGGCGGAGACGTACCGGTACAGGGACATCGTGGACGCGCCGACCTCCTGGGCGACCCGGCCCATCGACACGGCAGCGAGCCCGTCGGCCGCCGCGACGGCCACCGCCGCGGCCACGATCCGCTCCAGGCTCAGGCCGGGCTTCGGCCCCTTTGCCGGGCGGTCCCGCAGCCCCCAGGCCGCCTCCAGGCTGGCCGGCAGATCGCCGCCGCCCGAGCCGTTCTTCTCCGTCACCGCATCCCCTTCGCCCGCCGTCCCGACCACGCCGCCGTCCTGGCGCCGCCGCGCTCCTCGCCCCCGTGCGCCTTGACCCCATCCTAGAGATGCGTAATGCTTACGCAATAACGCGTATGTCATACGCAGAAGGAGGCCCGCCCATGACCGGCGCGACCGGAACCACCAGCAGCGGCAGCGGCGGAGCTGCCGACGGCGCCCACGCCATCGAGGCGTACGGCCTCACCAAGTCCTACGGAAAACCCGCCGTCCGGGTCCTCGACGGCATCGACCTCCAGGTCGGGCTCGGCACCGTCTTCGCCCTCCTCGGGCCGAACGGGGCCGGCAAGACCACCACCGTGCGGATCCTCGCGACGCTGACCGAGGCCGATTCCGGCTCCGCCCGTGTCGCGGGGTACGACGTCGTCGCCGAGCGGAGCGCGGTGCGCAGGTCGATCAGCCTCACCGGACAGTTCGCCGCCGTCGACGAGACCCAGACCGGCGAGGAGAACCTGCGGATGATGGCCCGGCTCACCGGGCTCTCCCGGGCCGACGCCCGGCGCCGGGCCGGGGAGCTGCTGGAACGCTTCGACCTCACCGCGGCGGCCCGTCGCCCCGTCCGGACCTACTCCGGAGGCATGCGCCGCCGCCTCGACCTGGCGGCCGGGCTCGTCGGCTCACCGGAGCCCGGCGTGTTCTTCCTGGACGAGCCGACCACCGGCCTCGACCCGCGCAGCCGGCAGGAACTCTGGGAGGTCGTCCGGGAGCTGGCCGCGAGCGGGGCGACCATCCTGCTCACCACCCAGTACCTGGAGGAGGCCGACCGCCTCGCCGACCGGATCGCCCTGCTGAACCGGGGCCGGATCGTCGCCGAGGGCACCGCCGCCGACCTCAAGTCGCGCGTCGGCGGCCACCGTCTCGACCTGGTCCTCACCAGCAGCGAGGCCTACCTCCGGCTGGCCGGCCGGGCCGTCCACCACTCCCCCGAGACCCTGACGCTCGGCCTCCCCACCGACGGCTCGGCGGCCCAGGTGCGCGCCCTGCTCGACGAGATCGACCCGACGGGCCACGAGATCGAACGCTTCGGCCTGTACAGCGCGACCCTCGACGACGTCTTCCTGGACCTGACCTCGAAGGCGCCCACGACTCCGGAGGCATCCACCCATGTCTGACACCGCCGTTCGGCGCGTAACCCCGGCCCGGCACACCGACGGGGCCGCGCGGCGCCCCGACCCCGGCCCCGGGCCCGGCCCGCTCACCCACACCGCCGTCATGGCCGCACGCGCCCTGCGCATCAGCAGCCGCAACACCGACGCGCTGATCACGTCGCTGGCCCTGCCGATCATGCTGATGCTGATCTTCGTCTACTTCTTCGGCGGCGCGATCGACACCGGGACGGGCTACGACTCGTACGTCATGTACGTCGTCCCGGGCGTCCTGCTCCTGTCCGCGGGGTTCGGCGCCGCGACCACCGCCACCGCCGTCAGCGAGGACATGAAGGGCGGCATCATCGACCGGTTCCGCTCCCTGGACGTGGGCGGTACGTCGGTGCTCGCCGGGCACGTGGCGGCGAGCACCGTCCGCAATCTCTGCGCCACCGCCCTGGTCTTCGGCGTCGCGCTGCTGATCGGCTTCCGCCCCACGGCCTCCTGGAGCGGCTGGCTCGTGGTGGGCGGTGTCCTGGTGGCCTACATCGTGGCCCTGTCCTGGATCTCGGCGGCGATCGGGCTGCTGGCCCGTACCCCGGAGGCGGCGAGCGGCTTCACGTTCTTCATGTCGTTCCTGCCCTACCCGAGCAGCGCGTTCGTCCCGACCGAGAACATGCCGGACTGGCTGCACGGCTTCGCCGACCACCAGCCGATCACCCCGGCCATCGAGTCCCTGCGCGGACTGCTGCTCGGCCAGGACGTGGGCAACACCCCCTGGATCGCGCTCGCCTGGGCCGCCGGGCTGCTCGCCGTGGCGATCGGCGTCTCGGGGACGCTGTTCCGGATCCGGACCCGCTGACCGCCGGATACGGACCCGCTGACCCGCTGACCCGGCGGAACCTCAACCGCTGACCGCCAACTCCGGACCCGCTGACCGCCGGCTCCGTCCGGCGGCACCTGTCCTGGTCCGGTCCCGGCGGCGGCAGCGGACAGGACTCAGAACACGTCCGGGCACCACGGTCGCCGGCCCGTACGGAACACGGCGTCCGCCGTCGTCGCCGCACCCGCCCGCAGCTCCTCGGCCCGGTCCAGGTCCACCAGCCGCCGCACGGACTCGTCGCCCAGATACAGCGTCGCCAACTCGGCCACGTCCAGGGCCAGATCGGCGCTCCGGGTGGTCGGGACGCACCGGGCGCCGTCGGTCGAGGCGTCCAGCAGGAAGCGGCCCCCGGCCAGCCCCGCGTCGTCCCGGACCTCCAGGACGAGCGACGCCTCGGTGCCGTAGGTCCGGGCCTCCAGGGCGCGCGGCACGTCCAGCATCCGCAGCCACAGCCAGTCCGAGTTCGTGACCAGCCGGGCCGCGCGCGGGTCGGGCAGCAGCAGCGGAAGCAGATCGTCGGGGGCGCGGTAGCCGGAGCGGACCGCGGTGATCCAGTCGACCGAGCAGAGGAAGTGCCACAGGGCCCGCTCGGCCGCCGGGTTCAGCGCGATCATGTCCCGTACGGAGGCGGTGTTCAGCGGCTGCTTGGCGTCGCCCCACTTGTCGTCCGTGCTGTACGTCATCAGGCCGTCGACCGTGCCGTCGGCGGCCCGGTGCACCACGTGGAAGGGCTCGGTCCACGTCTCGTGGTCCGGGCGGGGGGCGACCCCCGTGTGCCGCCGCCACCAGCGCTCCCCGCGGGTGACGATCCCGGGCTGCCGGGCCGCCAGCGCTTCATGCACCTCGGGGCCGATCTTGCGGATGTCGGCGCCGTCCACCATCTCGATCCGGCCACCGCCCGCCGGCTGACCGGAGCGGCGCGGGTCGAGGCCCGCCCGGTGCACGGAGACCTCCCACACGGCGCTCCAGGCCGCGGGGCCGAAACCGTACCGCCCGTAGATCGGGTACTCGGCGGCGATCAGCGAGGCGACCAGGTCGCCGCGCTCCTTGGCCGCCGCCAGGTCCGTCGCCATCATCCGGCTGAGCAGTCCGCGCCGGCGGTGGGTGGGCGTCACCGTGACCGCGGTGATCGCGTCGGCCGCCACGGTGGCTCCGCCGACGACGGTCAGCCGCTGTGTGAACGAGCGGAACGTCGCCACGCAGCGCCCGGCGTCGAAGACGCCCTGCGTGCGGGAGAGGTCGACATCGGCGAGCCGGTCCGCGGCGAGTTCCTCGCCCGGCCCCTGGCCGGCGGTCAGGAAGCCGGTGCCCACCGCCCTCATCCACTCGGGGAACTCGGACGCGGTGACGGTACGGACATCAAGGCTCATCCCTCCACGCTAGGCAGGCACCCCTCAGAATGTCGCGCGAATTTCCCCGACCTCCGCCGCCCCGCCCAGCAGCGGTGAGCGTCCGATCCGGGCGACCACCGGGGCGTCCACGCCCAGCAGCTCCAGGGCGCGGGCCAGCACCGGGCCGAGCGCCCGGGTGGCCCCGTCGTCGATCTTGAAGGCGAGGGCCCGGCCGTCGGCCAGGGCCACCGCCTGGACCGCCTCGGCGCCCATCTTGGAGAGCGTCCCCGGCACCTCGCGCATCAGCCAGGTGTCGGGACGCCGGGTGCCCGCGACGTACTCCGGGTGGGCGCGCATCGCGTCCGCGACCCGGCGCTCGGCGCTCCCGGGCTCCGCCAGCACGAAGGACCGGAACGCGCGGGCCAGGCCGGTCAGCCCGATCGCCATCAGCGGGGCCCCGCAGCCGTCCGTGCCGACCGCCGCGACCGGCTCGCCGGCGGCCTCGGCGACGACCTGCCCGACGAGCTGCTGGAGCGGATGGTCCGGGGCGAGGTAGGTCGCGGTGTCCCAGCCGTTGCGGACGCAGACGGCGAGCATGGCCGCGTGCTTGCCGGAGCAGTTCATCGTGATCCGCTCGCGCGCGTTCCCGTTCGCGAGGTAGGCCTCCGCCTCCACCGGGTCCAGCGGCAGGTCCGGCGGGGTCCGGAGGTCGGCCGGGCTCAGCCCGTGTTCGGCGAGCATCTTCCGCACGAGGTCGAGGTGGAAGGGTTCCCCGGAGTGGCTCGCGGCGGCCAGCGCCAGCCGTTCGCCCGAGAGGTCGAGGCCGGCCCGCAGGATCGCGGCGGCCTGCATCGGCTTGTTGGAGGACCGGGGGAAGACCGGCGCCGCCGGGTCCCCGATCGCCCGCTCCACGCTGCCGTCGGCGGCCAGCAGGACCAGCGCCCCCCGGTGGTGCCCCTCCGTGAACCCGGAGCGCACGACCTCGGCCAGGACGGGCGGGGCGGGGGCCGGGGCGGAGGATATGGCGGACGGGGCGTCGGTGGACGTCATGGTGGCCTTCCGGGGACGGGGGTGCGGGACCCGCGCCCGGAAGGGTCGCTTCAGGCGAGCAGGTCGTCTACTTGTGCTTCCCCGTCACGGTACCTGCGGGCCATCTCCGCGCCGCAATCGTCGGCGGTGCGCTGGAGCTCGTGACGGCGGCGGGAGACCTGCTGTTCGTAGCGGACGAGCCGCCCCATCGCCGTGTGCAGCTCCTCGTCCGTCCGGGCCTCCAGGTCGGACAGCTCGACCTCGGCGAGGTTCTCGGCGGCGAGCTGCCGGAACTCGTCGCCGCGCGGCGTCGTCAGCGTGACGTGCCGCGCGGAGGTGCGGTGCCGGGACGGGGTGTCGGCCAGGATCTCGGAGAGCCGGCTCACCACCGCCGCGTCCTCCACGGGGGCCGCGGGGTCCCGGCGGCGGGCAAGTTCGGCGCGGAGGATGTCGATCCGGCCCTGCACCAGCCGGCGTACGTAACTGAGATCGGCCTCGTCGCGCTGGGCGTCCCGGCGCAGCGTCCGCAGCTCCGGCAGCCGCAGCCCGCCGAAGCCCGCGTCGCCGCCGGTCTGCTCGGGCACGGTGCCGGCCGCCGCGGGCGTCGCGGGTGGCGGTACGGGACCCTGCCCCGGCAGACTGCGCTGTACGGGTGACCGCAGGGTGCTGGTGCGGTGACGTCCGCTCGGTACGGCACCGGGAGATTGTCCGGCTCCATAGGTACTCATGCTGTTCCGTCCCCTCGACCGGTGCGTCGGCACACCGACATCGTGCATCGTGCCACTCCGCACGGTGCCGATGCAGGTGCTCTGTACCCGTTCAGCCCAAGATAGGTTGGTCTGTATGCGTGCAGTGGTGCAGAGAGTGGACGGCGCGAGCGTCTCCGTCGCCGGTGCGACGGACGACCTCTCGGCCCCCGGAGTCGTCGGGGAGATCGTCGGTGAGGGCCTGTGTGTGCTGGTCGGGGTCACCCATGACGACACCCCGGAGAAGGCGGAGCAGCTGGCCCGCAAGCTCTGGTCGGTGCGCGTCCTGGAGGGCGAGAAGTCCTGTTCGGATGTGAACGCCCCCCTCCTGGTGATTTCCCAGTTCACTCTCTACGGGGACGCCCACAAGGGCCGCCGCCCCACCTGGAACGCCGCCGCGCCCGGCGAGGTGGCCGAGCCGCTGGTGGACGAGGTGGTGGCGCGGCTGCGGGCGCTGGGGGCGCATGTGGAGACGGGCCGGTTCGGAGCGGACATGCGGGTCTCGCTCACGAATCACGGCCCGTTCACGGTGATCATCGAGGTGTAGCCGTACGCGGTGCTCCGTACGCGGAGTGCTCCGTACGCGGAGTGCTTACGGCTCGACGACCGTCTCCTGGGCGGCGGCCGTGTCGCCGGCGAGCAGCTCCGCGTCGACGGCCACGTTCCGCTTGACCAGGGCGAGGGCGATCGGGCCCAGCTCGTGGTGGCGGGCCGAGGTGGTGATGAAGCCGAGCTGACGGCCCTCCTGACCGTCGGCGGCCAGCCGCACCGGCGTCCCGTGGCCGGGGAGGTGCACCTCGCTGCCATCCAGGTGCAGGAAGACGAGCCGGCGCGGCGGCTTCCCCAGGTTGTGGACGCGGGCGACGGTCTCCTGGCCCCGGTAGCAGCCCTTCTGGAGGTGGACGGCGCCGCCGATCCAGCCCAGCTCGTGCGGGATGGTGCGGTGGTCGGTCTCGAAGCCGACGCGCGGCCGGTGGCCCTCCACGCGCAGCGCCTCGTACGCCAGGATCCCGGCGGCGGGGCCGTGGGCGGCGGCGTACGCCTCCAGGCCGGCGCGGGGCAGGAACAGGTCCCGGCCCTGCGGGGTCTCCCGTACGGCCGCCCCGTCCGGGACCTCGGCGATGGAACCGGCCGGGAGGTGGACGAGGGCGATGTCGCCGGTGCGGTCGGCGACCTCGACCCGGTAGAAGAACTTCATCGACTCCAGGTAGGCGATCAGCTCGCCCTGGGTGTCCGGCTCGACGTGCATCCACACCGTCGTGCCGTCGTCGACCAGATACATCGCGTGCTCGATGTGTCCGTTGGCGGACAGGATGAGCGCCTCGGTGGCCTGGTGCGGGGCGAGGTCGCTGACGTGCTGGGTGATCAGCAGGTGGAGCCAGCTCAGCCGGTCGTCGCCGGTGACGGTGATGACGCCCCGGTGGGAGAGGTCGACGAAGCCGTTGCCGTCGGCCAGCGCACGTTGCTCGCGGAACAGGTCGCCGTAGTGCGCGGCGACGCCTTCGTCGCGGCCTTCGGCGGGAACGGCACCGGGCAGGGACAGCAGGGGGCTCTTCATGCGCCCAGCCTACGACTTGGCGGGGGCGCCCTTCGCGGGCGTGTTCGCACCCGAGTCGGCGGACCCGCCGGAGGCCCCGTCCACGACCCCGCCCGCGGCGCCGTCCGCCACCCCGTCCGTCGACCCGTCCGCCGCCGCTTTCGCCGCCGCGCACCCGGCGCAGCGGCCGAAGATGGCGAAGTGCTTCATGTCCGTCTCGAAGCCGAAATCGGCGCGCAGTTTCTCGGTGAACTCGGCGACGACGGAGAGATCCGCCTCGATGACGTCCGCACAGTCCCGGCAGACCAGGTGGATGTGGTGGTGCCGGTCGGCCAGGTGGTACGTCGGGGCGCCGTGCCCCAGATGGGCGTGGCTCACCAGCCCGAGCTCCTCCAGGAGCTCCAGGGTCCGGTACACCGTGGAGATGTTCACGCCGGACGCGGTCCTGCGCACCTCGCACAGGATGTCGTCCGGAGTCGCGTGCTCCAGGGCTTCGACCGCCTCCAGGACGAGCTGACGCTGGGGCGTCAGCCGGTAGCCGCGCTGCCGAAGATCGGTCTTCCAGTCGGTGCTCACCACACGCCCAGTGTAGGGCGGGGCGAGCACCGGGCAGCCGCCCCGGTTCCGGACGGGCCCCCCGCCCCAGGAATCCCTACTTGAAGAACGCGATGCCGTCGTCGGGCATGTCCTCGAGGTTCCGCGCCATCTCGGCGACCTCCTCGGGGGTGACGACCTTCTTCAGGTGCGCCGACATGTACGGACGCAGCTCGACCTCGGGGGTGGCCTTCTCGCCGACCCACATGAGGTCGCTCTTGACGTACCCGTAGAGCCGCTTGCCGCCGCTGTACGGGCCAGAGGCCGCCGTGCGGGCCACCGCGTCGGTGACCAGGTCGATCTGCGGTTTCTGGTGGGCCAGCTCGCCGTACCAGATCTCGATGACGCCCTGGTCGCGGGCCATGACGACCTCGACCTTGCGGTCCTTGTCGATACGCCAGTAGCCGGTCTCGGTCTCCAGCGGCCGGACCTGCTTGCCCTCGTCGTCCAGGACCCAGGTGTGGGAGACGTACTCCAGGAAGTCACGGCCGTCGTGGCTGAAGGTGACTTCCTGGCCGAAGTTGCACTTCTCGGCGCCGGGGAAGTCGGACACGCCCGCGCCCGCCCAGTTGCCGAGGAGGAAGGCCAGCGGGACGAGGTCCGGGTGGAGGTCGGACGGAATCTCGATCATGAGCGGCTCAGACGATCTGTGAGGGTGCGACGGGTGGGCGGGGAACTGTGGGACGGCGAAGGTCAGCGCTGGCCCTGGTACAGCTTCTTCACGGTGATCGCGGCGAAGGCGGTGACGCCCACGCAGACCAGGATCAGCAGGGCGGAGAAGAATGCCTCAAGCACAGGGGGCTCCTCGTGACGAGCGGGTGGCGGCGGCGACAGGGCCGGGCCCCAGCCTAATGGGTGGGGGCCCGGCCTTCTCGTTCAGGTGTCGGCCGCGGGCCGCCGCGGCCGGCACTCAGGCGAGCAGCTGGTTCTGGAGGATCAGCGTCTGCTGGAAGGGGACCCCGTCCGTCTCCCGCTTCCCGGAGCGCTCGTGCACGACGAGGGCGAGCGTGTCCCCCGCCAGGGTGTACGCCTGCCGGACGTGTTCGGCCCCGAAGGGCGACTGCTCGGCGAAGACGAACGACGAGGTGTTCTTGAAGTCGTTCTGCGAACTCCAGGAGCCGTCGATCTCGGTGGTGTCCGTGCGGTCCAGCGGCGTACCGGCCGACGAGCCCACGTTCAGGTCGTCGAGCATGCCGCTCGCGAACGCCGTCGAGGTGAACCGCACCAGGTAGATCCGGGACGTGGTGCCGTCCGGCATCGTCCAGCCGCGGGCCGCGATGTGGCGCGGCGCGGCGTCCTTCAGGAGCTGGGACACCGACGACCGGTCCTGCTGCCGGTACGCGTCCAGGAACGTCTCCGTGGAGATCCAGCCGCCGGGCAGCTTCTTGTCCGGCACCGCTCCGGCGGGGGCCGGCAGCAGCAGGTCGCGCAGGTCGGCGTGGTGGATCTCAGCCAGGTTGCCGGCCCCGGACGGCCGGGGCGAACCGGCCGGGAGCGCGGGCAGGGACAGCTCCGGATAGTCCCAGCGGCCGTCGCCCTCGGTGGCGAGCCCGGGGACGTCGGTCCGCTCCAGGGAGGCGATCCCGAAGGCCGTACCGGTGCCGAGCACCCCGAACGCCAGCGCGGCGGCGGTCCACCGGCCCACAGCGCGCAGGACCCGCCGGGGCGGCTTCGGCGACGCCTCGGGCGCCTCGGGCGGGACGACGGGCGGCGCGAACACGTTGACGGAAGGCGGTGCTTCGGGCATCGCGGGCGTCCCGGTGGCCTCGGGGGTTACCGTCTGCTCGCTCATATGTACTCCCCCGGGGACGCGATGTGGTCGAGCTGGTCCTTCATCAGGTCCGCGACGTCGGACGGGCTGAACGGCTTGCTGCCGCTCGCGTCGACGGTGACCGAGACCTCTCCCTCGTACGCGATGCAGGTGATGCCGTCGAGGGTGTTCTTGTCGCCCTTGGGCAGCCGGTAGCAGGTGGCCTTCTTGTGGCCGGCGATCGACGGCCCCTTGCGGAGGACGTCGACGGAGTCCAGCAGCTCCTTGCGGTTCACGTACGACGTGCGGACCGCCCGCTTGTCCTGCATCTTCATGATCTGGACGTTCACGACGAGATCGTTGGCGTCCGAGGTGTACGAGCGTTGCGCGATGCCCCGAATACGGAGTTTCTCGACGTACTTGTTCAGTTCGCGGCGGTCCTTCCCGGCCAGGCCGCGCCCCATCTCCTTCATCGCCGCGGCGGCCTTGGCCCCGCTCGTCTCGCTGTCGTTGCCGAGTTCGCCGATGTCCGGGCCGAGCCGGTAACCCTTGGGCACCGGAAGCAGGAGCTTGGTCAGCTCGGTGTCGTGGCGGCCCCGGGCCGGACCGCCCGCCGAGTCCCCGCCCGAGGGCATGTGGTCCACGTCCAGGACGGTCGTGGTGACCGCCCGGTCCGCGGTGTCCACGGCGTTCTTCGTGTAGGCGGCCGCGCCGCCGACCGCCCCGAGCACCAGGACGACGGGCAGAGCGGTCAGCACCACCCGTCGCACCCGACGGGCGGGGGCGGGCACGGGCGCGGGCGCGAGGGCCTCGGCCGACCCGGTCGGGCCGGTGGGGCCGGTGACGGGGTTCGTGTCGTCGTCGTTCACAGCCGCTCCAGCTGTCGCTCGGCCAGCGTCCGGATGTCCTTCTTGCTGATCGGGACGGTGTCGAAGATGTTGATGTCGAGGACGATGTCACCGCGTACGGCCAGAGCCCTGGCCCGGTAGGACGGGAGGTATCCCGCCTTCCGCTCGACCGGGTAGAGGAAGTGGCGGCCCTCGCGGCTGCCCTTGACCGGGTCCCCCGGGTTGCCCGCGCCGTCCTTGTCCCACGGCATGTACATCAGCTGGTCGCCGAAGTGCTCCGCCGCGCCGTGCCGGTCACCGGACCGGAACTGGAGCAGCTGGACACCGGCCTCCCGGTGCTCCCCCTGCCGCCACGCGACCGAGGCGACCCGACGCAGATCGAGCTCGGAAAGCGTCTCGAACATGAAGTGCGGGTCGTCGTAGTACGTCTCGGCGTACTGATCGAGCGGCTGCCAGCCGTCGTCGAGGCCCAGCTCGTCGGTGATCGTCTTCTTCGCGCCCTTGGGCCGGTCGACGAGCAGCTTGCGCAGGTCTCCGTCCGTCCTGACCCGCCGGTCCTGAGCCGCGGGCAGCGGGGCCGGAGCCCGGTCGGCGGACAGCGGCTTCGCCGGGTAGGCGAGGCCGGGCTGCGACAGGGCGGCCAGTGGCGTCGGCGCCCGCTCGGCCTGGATGCCGTAGCCCACGGCCACCCCACCCGAGATCCCGAGCAGCGCCGCCGCCGCGATGATCAGCGTCGTACGTCCGCGCGGCCGGCGGCGTACCGGCGCATCGACGGCGGCAGGCGGCTCCGTCGGCACGGGCGGCACGGGCGGCACGGGCGGCACGGGCGGCACGGGCGCGGACCCTTCCGGCGCGGCAGGAATGGTGTCGTTCGGTTCCAAAAGGGTCCCCCCAAGAGACCTGAAGCGCGGGTTCCCTTACCTGCGCGCACAAGTGACCCCCAGGTCAGCAAGGAGGTTGCGTCCCGGACGATTACAGTTCGGCATATGCCGAAGAAGCTTGTGATCAAGGTGACCGCCGGGCCCGAGGCCGCCGAGCGCTGCTCCCAGGCCTTCACCGTGGCGGCCGTGGGCGTCGCCAGCGGTGTGGACGTCTCGCTCTGGCTGACGGGTGAGTCCTCGTGGTTCGCCCTGCCGGGCCGGGCCGCCGAGTTCGAACTGCCGCACGCGGCCCCGCTGCCGGACCTGTTGGACTCGATCCTGGCGGGCGGCCGGATCACCCTGTGCACCCAGTGCGCGGCCCGGCGCGACATCGGCGAGAAGGACGTGCTGGAGGGCGTGCGGATCGCGGGCGCGCAGGTCTTCGTGCAGGAGGCCATGGCGGACGGCGCCCAGGCGCTCGTCTACTGAGCGGACGACCGGGCGGGGGCTTCCCCGGCCCGGCAGGAACTCCCCCGGCTCAGCGGCGCTTCCTGCCGTCCAGCTCGTCCCACCACTCGTCGGACTTCGGGTCGCCGGACGGGTCGTCCCACCAACGGTCGTCCGGGCCCCGCCGGTTGGCGACCATCGCGGCGACGGGCGGGATCACCATGGCGACCACGCACATGCCGATGGCGACCGGCATGGACCACAGGCGCACCACGGCCCACGCGGACACGAAGAGCGCGATGCATCCGCCCATCATGAGGAAGTAGTTCCGCCTGCGTCGGGCGTACATGCTTCCAGCGTAGGACCCCCCGGGCCGCCCGCCCACCCGGTGGGGGCCCCGGGACGGCACGAAGGGCCGCACCCCGCGTCAGGTGGCGTCCAACCCCCTGGGGTGCGGCCCTTCGGCCGTTCTTCGCGCCGTACGGAACGGCGTACGGCGGATCGTCACGGATCAGCGGCGTACCGCGGACCGTCACGGATCAGCGGCGTACCGCGGACCGTCGCGGATCAGACGGCGATGGCGACCTCGGAGAGCCCGCCGGTCTGCGCGACGACCGTGCGGTCGGCGCTGCCGCCGGGAACCAGGGCGCGGAGCGTCCAGGTTCCTTCGGCGGCGTAGAACCGGAACTGTCCGGTCGCCGAGGTCGGGACCTCGGCGGTGAACTCGCCGGTCGAGTCCAGCAGCCGCACGTAGCCGGTGACGGGCTCGCCGTCGCGGGTCACGCTGCCCTGGATCGTGGTCTCACCGGGCTTGATCGTCGAAGCGTCGGGGCCACCGGCCTGTGCTCCACACATGGTTCTGTCCTTCTGGTCGGGTCGTGCGGGTCGGTCGGTCGGTCGGACTACTTGGCGGGGCCGAGCTCGATCGGCACGCCGACGAGGGAGCCGTACTCGGTCCAGGAACCGTCGTAGTTCTTGACGTTCTCCTGGCCGAGCAGCTCGTGGAGCACGAACCAGGTGAGCGCGGAGCGCTCACCGATGCGGCAGTAGGCGATGGTGTCCTTCGCCAGGTCGACCTGCTCGTTCTCGTAGAGCGCCTTGAGCTCGTCGTCCGACTTGAAGGTGCCGTCGTCGTTGGCGTTCTTCGACCACGGGATGTTGCGGGCGCTCGGCACGTGGCCGGGGCGCTGCGACTGCTCCTGCGGGAGGTGGGCCGGGGCGAGCAGCTTGCCGCTGAACTCGTCGGGCGAGCGCACGTCGACCAGGTTCTGGTTGCCGATGGCCTTGACGACGTCGTCGCGGTAGGCGCGGATCGACTCGTCCTGCGGCTTGGCCGTGTACTGGGTGGCCGGGCGCGTCGGGACGGCGTCGGTCAGGTCGCGGGAGTCGAGCTCCCACTTCTTGCGGCCGCCGTCGAGGAGCTTCACGTTCTCGTGGCCGTAGAGCTTGAAGTACCAGTAGGCGTAGGAGGCGAACCAGTTGTTGTTGCCGCCGTAGAGGACGACCAGGGTGTCGTTGCCGATGCCCTTCTCGCTGAGCAGCTTCTCGAAGCCGGCCTGGTCGACGAAGTCCCTGCGGACCGGGTCCTGGAGGTCCTTGGTCCAGTCGATCCGGATCGCGTTCTTGATGTGGTTCTTCTCGTACGCCGAGGTGTCCTCGTCCACCTCGACGATGGCGACCTGCGGGTCGTCGATGTGGGCCTCGACCCAGTCGGCGTCTACCAGGACGTCGCTGCGGCTCATGTTGTTCTCCTCCGGGGCAGTGTGCGGCGGGGTGGTGCGAGATGCGGAGTTGCTGGGTGCGGATGTACGCGCGAGGGCACGGAACGCGGCGCGTACGGGGCACGGGGCCGGCCCTGACTACGGTCGAAGGGCCGGGGAGAGACGGGACGGCGCGAACGCCCCGCTCAGGAGGTGCGACAGAGCATGGCGGCGACGCGGCACAGGTCTACTGCCCGCCGCTTCGTGAGATCCGCCTGTCGCTTCATGGGTCCGATCGTAGGGAGGTACGGACGGAGATGTCACCGTCGTGTCGCATGATGAGACACGATCATCCGTGATGTGAGACGCGCACGGGGTGAACGGGCCGGGGATCCAGCGCCGAGCTCCCCCGAGCCTGCCCCGCATCTGCGGACCGGACACGGGCGTCTCACTATCCGGATCCGGGTGCTTTCCGGCATGCCCGGGCAGCCCGGGTGGTCGGTCAGCCCGTCAGGGAGACGTCCGACCGGTCACCGAGATCTCCAGGCCCTTCTCGGTCACCTTGACCTCCCGGAGCTCCAGGCCCTTCGCAGCCCGTATGTCGCCCTGGAAGTCGGTCTCTCGCGGACCAGTCGCTCGACGCCGGGAAGGCCCTCGCCCGGCACCTTGTCCGCGCGCACCTTGATCATGTGGCCGTCGACGCGGGTCACGGTGGACAGCACGCTGCGCGAGATCGGCCGGCCGAGGAGCTCGACGGTGCCGGTGAAGCGGCGCACGAAAAACGCGAAAGCGTTTCACGATAAATGCGAAAACGACTACTTTCTGCCTTTGCGAGTAGGTTAATATCGGCTTGCATAACCAACGAGTAGGTTACACA
>NZ_JBYMEM010000004.1:0-325055 GCF_057766565.1 Streptomyces sp. MGP-P1
GGTCTCATCAGCCCGAACGCCGAGGCCGCCAGCAACAACGCCCTGCCGATGGTGCTGCTCCCGATGCTGTCCAGCGCCTTCATCCCGGTGGAGACGATGCCGGGCTGGTTCCGGCCGATCGCCGAGTACCAGCCCTTCACCCCCGTCATCGAGACCCTGCGCGGCCTGCTCCTCGGCACCGAGATCGGCCACAACGGCTGGCTGGCCGTCGGCTGGAGCCTGGGGCTCGTGGTGCTCGGCTACTTCTGGGCGACCTCGAAGTTCGGCCAGGACCCCCGGTGAGCTCCCGCCGCGATGACCCGGCCCCGATGACTTCAGCTCCGGTGCCTCGATCCGATGGCTCGATCCGACGACCTGGGGAGAACCTGATGGCGTACGACCCGGCCACCGACTCCGTGACCGCCGACGGGCCGCCCGTGCTGCCCACCGACTCCGTGACCGCCGACGAGCCCCCCGTGCTGCCCACCGACCGGCACACCGGCTGCCCCTTCGATCCGCCCGCCGCGCTCACCGCGCTGAGCGACCGGCCGGTTCGCCGCCTCCGCTACGCCGACGGGCACGTGGGCCGGCTGGTCACCGGGCACGCCGCGGCCCGCGCGGTGCTGGCCGATCCGCGCTTCAGTTCCCGCTACGAGCTCCTGCACCTGCCGATGGCGATGGAGGGCGCGCCGGCGGAGCTGCCGCCGGCGCCCGTCGGGGACATCATCGGCCTCGACGCCCCGGAGCACACCCGCTACCGCAGACTGCTCGCCGGCCGGTTCACCGTGCGCCGGATGCGTCAACTGACCGGTCGTATCGAGCGGTTCACCGCCGACTGCCTGGACGCCATGGAGCAGGCCGGACCCACGGCCGACCTGGTGGAGGCCTTCGCCCGGCCCGTGCCCACGCTGGTGATCTGCGAGTTGCTCGGCGTGCCCTACGCCGACCGGGGGCGCTTTCTGGGGCTGGTCGAGGTCATCTTCGACCAGGCGGCCGACGCCGGGGTCAGGGACGAGGCCTACGCGGGGCTGCTCCGGTACGTCGGTGAACTCGTGCTCGCCAAGCGGGCCGAGCCCACCGACGACCTGCTCAGCGATCTCGCGGCCCCCGGGCCCGTATCCGGCACCGGGTCCGGTGACCCCGCCGCTCCCGGACCCGCCGCCTCCGGTCTCAGCGACGAGGAGTTGGCCGGGGTCGGCGGGTTGCTCCTCGCCGCCGGGCTCGACACCACTGCGAACATGCTCGGCCTGGGCGTCTTCGCCCTGCTGGCCAACCCCGGGCAGCTGGAGGCCCTGCGCGGCGATCCGGGTCTCGCCGGGCCGGCCGCGGAGGAGCTGCTGCGCTACCTCAGCGTGGCCGACCCGCTGTTGCGGTCCGCGCTGGAGGACGTCGAGGTGGCGGGTGAGCTGATCAGGGCGGGGGAGACGGTGACCGTGTCCGTGCAGGCCGCCAACCGTGATCCGCGCAGGTTCCCCGAGCCCGACCGGCTCGACATCCGTCGCCGGGCCACCGGGCATCTCTCCTTCGGTCACGGCCCCCACCAGTGCCTCGGTCAGCAGCTCGCGCGGGTCGAGATGACCGTCGCGCTCCCGGCGCTCCTCGCCCGCTTTCCCTCTCTGCGCCTCGCGGTCCCGCCGGGGGAAGTGCCGCTGCGTGAACGCTCCAGCATCTACGGAGTGGTCTCCCTGCCGGTTGCCTGGGGGGAGGGATAGCGCCGAACTGCCTTCGGGGCGAGGAGATGTGGTGAGCGTCCGTACCGATTTCTACCGAGGGGTAGGCGGCCCGGGATCCTTGTTATACCTTGCGTCTAACAAGGATCCCGGGTCGGCCGGTGTCCGGTCTGGTGTCCGGTCCGGCGCGGGCCGTCGCCCCCGGCCCCGGTGGTCCCGTACGGCACAGCACGACCCGACCCCGTACAGCGGGAGCCGATTGCGTACAGCGTGAGCCGTCTCCGTACGCGGCGGTCGGCCGATGTACGCACCTCACCACGATCGAGGATCACCGCACTCGACCCAAGGAGCCGCAGCATGGCCGGCAGCACCGTTCCGTCGAAGGTCCAGGAGAGTCCCGAGGGCGACGACGTCGCGCGGCGGCTGCTCGACTCGGCCGCGCAGCTGGCGTACGACCCGGCCACCGAGGTGGACTGGGAGACGCCGCTGGACAAGGAGTTCCACGGCGCGAGTCCGGAGTGGTGCAGCCTCTACGGGACCGCGTACTGGGGCGAGTTGACCGAGGGGCAGCGCAAGGAGCTCACCCGGCAGGAGGCGGCCTCGGTCGCCAGCACCGGGATCTGGTTCGAGATGATCCTCCAGCAGATGGTGCTGCGCGACATCTACATGAAGAACCCGGCGGGCGCGGAGTTCCAGTGGGCGCTCACCGAGATAGCCGAGGAGTGCCGCCACTCGATCATGTTCGCGCGCGGTGCGCAGAAGCTCGGGGCGCCGCATTACCGGCCCCGCCGTGCGGTGATGGAGCTGGGCAGGGCCTTCAAGACGCTGGCGTTCGGCGAGGCGGCGTACGCGGCGATCCTGGTCGCCGAGGAAGTGCTCGACGTGATGCAGCGGGACTGGATGCGCGACGAGCGGGTCGTGCCGTTCGTCCGCACCATCAACAACATCCATGTGGTGGAGGAGTCCCGGCACATGAAGTTCGCCCGGGACGAGACCCTCAAGCGCCTGGAGGGCGCCGGATGGGCGCGGCGGCAGCTCAACGCGTTCGTCGTCGCCGTCGCCTCGTACTTCATCGTGACCAGCATGGTGAATCCGGAGGTCTACCGGAGGGCAGGGCTGGACAAGCAGCGCGCGCTGGCCGCCGCCCGGCGCAACGAGCACCACAAGTCGATGATGCGGTCCAGCTGTTCGGGGCTGATGGACTTCCTGGCCTCCGCCCGCCTCCTCACCAAGCCCGCCCTCGCGTTCTACAAGCGCGCGAACCTGATCTGAGCCGGGGCCATGACCTACGCCATCACCCAGACCTGCTGCAACGACGCCACCTGCGTGGCCGTCTGCCCGGTCAACTGCATCCACCCGACGCCGGAGGAGCGCGCCTTCGGCAGTACGGAGATGCTGCACATCGACCCCCGGGCGTGCATCGACTGCGGGGCCTGCGCGGACGCCTGCCCGGTGGACGCGATCTTCCCCGTGGACTCGTTGTCCGCCGCGCAGCGGGAGTACGCCGAGATCAACGCCGCCTATTACGAGGGCGGGAGCCGGCCCCCGGGGCGGCGGAGGGGCCCAACTTCCACGTCTGGGGCGAGCCGGTCTTCGGGCGCAGCCTGCCGTCCGACTTCGGGCCGCTGCGGGTGGCCGTCGTCGGCACCGGGCCCGCCGGGATGTACGCGGCGCAGGACCTGTTGCTGCACACGGCCGCCGAGGTGACCCTGATCGACCGGCTGCCGGTGGCCGGCGGGCTCGTCCGGTACGGCGTGGCCCCGGACCACCCCGCGACGAAGAAGGCCGGCGACGCCTTCTCCCGTTTCCACTCCCACCCCCGGGTCCGGATGCACCTGGGCATCGAGGTGGGCCGGGACGTCACGGCGGAGGAGCTGGCCGCGCACCACGACGCGGTGATCTACGCGGTCGGCGCCTCCACGGACCGGCGGCTCGGCATCCCCGGCGAGGAAGGGCCCGGATGCCTGTCGGCGACCTCGTTCGTCGCCTGGTACAACGCCCATCCGGAGTCCGTCGCGCAGGGCGTCGACCTGTCCGCCGAGCGGGTCGTCGTGGTGGGCAACGGCAACGTCGCCCTCGACGTCGCCCGGATCCTGGTCGCCGACCCGGAGGCGCTCGCGGGCACGGACATCGCCGCCCACGCGTTGGAAGCGCTGCGGGCGAGCCGGGTCCGTGAGGTGGTGGTGCTGGGGCGGCGGGGGCCCGGGGACGCCGCGTACACCCGCTCCGAACTCCTCGCGCTGAAGCATCTGCCGGGCGTGGAGCTGGTGGTGGACGACCACGATCCGCGGACGGGGGCGGCGATCGACGCGGCCGGGGCGGGCGACCGGGCCGGGCTGCTCCGGGGGCTCGCCCGGGTGCGGACGGCCGCCGCGTCCCCCGGGCCCGGTCGAGGGGCGGACCGGCGCATCGTGCTCCGCTTCCACTCCGAGCCGGTGGAGGTCCGGGGTGAGGCGGGCGCGCGTGCTGTGCGGGTCACCGACGGCGGCGGCGAGGGCGCGGTGGATCTGGCCGCCGGAATGCTGCTGCGAGCCATCGGTTACCGAGGGCTGCCGGTCCCCGGGCTGCCGTTCGACGAGGCCTCGGGCACCGTCCCGCACGAGGGCGGCCGGATCGCCGGTCTGCCCGGCGGCTATGTGGTCGGCTGGATCAAGCGGGGGCCCTCCGGCGGGATCGGCGCGAACCGCACCTGCGCGGCCGAGACGGTCGGCACGCTCCTGGCCGACGCGGTCGCCGGGACCCTGCCTGCCCCGACGGGCGACGCCAAGGCGTTCCGGCGCCTGGCCCGTCGGCGTAACCGCCGGGTGGTGGACGCCCGGGGCCTGGCCGCGATCGACCGTGCCGAACGGGACCGGGGGCGGCGCGACGGGCGGCCCCGGGTGAAGCTCGCCACCGTCGAGGAGCTGGTCGCGACGGCGCGAGCCGGACGGCTGCTGAGACTGACTCGCTGACTCGCTGACTCGCTGACTCGCTGACCCGGGCCGTGCTGACCCGGGACGCGCTGGCCCGCTGCCCCGGGACGTGCTGGCCCGCTGGCTCGCGACCTGCTGACGCGCTGGCCCGCCGGCCCGGCGTCGTGACCTGCGGTGCCGGGTCACCGGACGAAGTGCGGCCCGTGGCCCGGCGGTTCAGCCGTCGGGCCAGCGGGCCGTGCTCCGTACGGGCGAGGACGGTCAGGCCTTGGACTCCGAGGCCTCCGGCACCCCCGCGGGACCGCTCGCGGCGGCCGGCCGCAGGGGCGCGGTCGCCGGGCTTACGGGGATGAGAGCGGCGACGACCGCCGCCGCGAGGCCCACGCCGCAGCCGATGAGCATCGCGACGCGGAAGCCGTTCTGGGAAGCCAGCGGGAAGCCGCCGAAGTCCGTGGTCATCCGGGCCAGGACCACGCCGATCACCGCCGCCGCGAAGGACGTGCCGATCGAGCGCATCAGGGCGTTGAAGCTGTTCGCCGACGCGGTCTCGGACTGGGGCACCGCGCTCATGATGAGCGCGGGCATCGCCCCGTACGCGAAGCCGACGCCCGAGTTGCAGACGAGGGTGACGATCAGCAGGCTCCACGGGGAGTCCGCGCCGATCAGCGGTACGGACAGGCCGTAGCCGGCGGCGATGAGGAGGCTGCCGACGGCCAGGGTGACCTTCGGGCCCTTGGCGGCGGACAGCTTCGCGCCGACCGGGGACATCGCCATCATCATCAGGCCTGCCGGGGCCATCCACAGGCCCATCGCCAGCATCGACTGGCCCAGGCCGTAGCCGGTGGCCTCGGGCAGCTGGAGCAGCTGGGGCACGACGAGGGACTGCGCGTACATCGCGAAGCCGACCAGGATCGAGGCCGTGTTCGTCATCAGGACCTGGGGGCGGGCGGTGACGCGCAGGTCGACCAGCGGTTCGCTGAGGCGCAGTTCCCACCAGCCCCAGGCGGGCAGCAGCACCAGCACGGCGGCTAGGAGGGCGAGCGTGGTGGCGCTGCCCCAGCCCCAGTCGGCGCCCTTGGAGACGGCGAGCAGCAGACAGATCAGGGCGGTGCCGAGGCCGACGGCCCCGAGCAGGTCGAAGCTGGTGGACCTGGTGGCCGGGCGGTCCCCGGGGACCAGGGCGAGTATCAGCGCGCCGACCGCGAGGGCCAGCACGGCGACCACCCAGAACAGCACCCGCCAGCTGGTGTTCTCCGCGATGGCGGCGGCGAACGGCAGGCCCAGCGCGCCCCCCACGCCCATCGAGGCGCTCATGATCGCGATGGACGGGCCGAGCTTCTCGGCCGGCACCACATCGCGCAGCAGGCTGATGCCGAGCGGGACCACGCCCATGCCCAGGCCCTGGAGCCCGCGCCCGGCGATCATCGGGACCACCGACGAGGACAGGGCGCAGACCACCGAGCCGAGGACCAGCGGGACGAGCGAGACGAGCAGCATGCGCCGCTTGCCGTACATGTCGCCGAGCCGCCCGGCGACGGGCGTGGCCACGGCGGCGGCCAGCAGGGTGGCGGTGATCACCCAGGAGGCGTTCGACGCGGAGGTGTCGAACATCTTCGGCAGCTCCGCGATCAGCGGTACCACCAGGGTCTGGGTGAGTGCCGCCACGATGCCGGCGAAGGCCAGGATGCCGACCACGCCTCCCGGGCGGGCTGCGGGGGGTGAACTCTCCACGGGTACTGCTCCCTCTTGCCCTTCCGGGCCGGTCGGTCGTTCGGGTCGTTCGTTCGGGTCGTTCGCTCTCGCGTACGCGCTCTCGGGCCGAGCTGAGCTTTCAGGCCGAGCTTTCGGGCCGAGCTTTCGAGCCGTGCTTTCGAGCCGCGTTCCCGGCGTTCGACTATGCAAGATACATTGATTGTGCATCATGCACAGTGCGTGCATCATGCACATCTATCGTGAGAGACCTGGTTCGACGAAGGAAGCAGCGCGTGGACAAGCCCATCGACCGGATCGAACGCGAGACGATGCTGCTCGGCCGGTACATGCACATGGTCACCCCGCGTGTGGACTGGCAGCTCGACCGGTCCGCCTACATCCTGCTCAGCCGGATCCAGGTGGAGGGGCCCATGTCCATCGGCCAGCTCGGCGACGCCTTCCGTCTGGACGCCTCCACGCTCAACCGGCAGACCGCCGCGATGCTGCGTGCCGGGGTCGTCGAGCGGATCCCGGACCCCGACGGCGGCATCGCCCGCAAGTTCGCCATCACCGAGGAGGGCGGACGCCGCCTGGAGAGCGACCGGGCGAGGAACATGGCGGGCCTCGCGAAGGTCCTTAACGACTGGACCCCCGAGGAGGCCCAGCAGCTCGCCGACTCCCTCGGCCGCCTGAACCTCTCCATCGAGCGTCTCGACGGACGGCCCTGGCCGCGCGACTGAGCGGGGCCGGGGCCGCGGACTGGTGGCTCAGTGGCTCAGTGGCGGCCCGCGATGCGGTCGGCCACCCTGGCGACGGGGTCCGTGCCGGTGCGGGGCGAAGTGCTCTCGCGGCGGTCGGCTGCGCGGTAGGCCGCGTACATGCCGTGGACGCCGAGCCAGCGGAAGGGCTCCGGCTCCCAGCGGCGGACCTTGTGGTTCACCCACGGCAGGGTGGTCAGATCCGTCGGGCCCGCCTGCCCGGAGTCCTGCTGGATCAGGTCGCGCAGGGTGCGTGCGGCGAGGTTGGCGGTGGCGACGCCGGAGCCGACGTAACCGCCCGCCCAGCCCAGGCCCGTCGAGCGGTCCAGGGTGACCGTGGCGCACCAGTCGCGCGGGACGCCGAGGACGCCGGACCAGGCGTGGTCGACGTGGACGCCCGCCGTGGTGGGGAAGAGCCGGACCATCAGATCGCGCAGGGCGGCCACGGTGGCGGGCTGGGTGCGGCCGTCGTTGTCGGTGGCCGAGCCGAAGCGGTACGGGTAGCCGCGGCCGCCGAGCGCGATGCGGTCGTCGGCGGTGCGCTGGGCGTAGAAGTAGGCGTGGGCCAGGTCGCCGAGGGTCTCGCGGCCCTCCCACCCGATCGTGTCCCAGATCCGGGCGGGCAGCGGCTCGGTGACGATCATGGAGGAGTTCATCGGGAGCCAGGTGCGCTTCTGCCCCTTGAGGCTCGCGGTGAAGCCCTCGGTGCAGCGCAGGACGTACGGGGCGCGGACCGTGCCGTACGGCGTCACGGCGTGCTTGGGCTTGATCTCGGTGACCGGCGTCGACTCGTGGATGGTCACGCCGAGCGCCTCCACCACGTCCGCGAGGCCCTTGACCAGCTTGGCCGGGTGCAGCCGGGCGCCGTGCGGGGTCCAGGACGAGCCGACGGCCCCGGTCACATGGACGCGCTCGGCGGTCTCGCGGGCGCCGCGCAGGACCCGGTCGCTCTCCCCGAAGGCGATCTCGAGGCTGTGGAAGTCCTTGAGCCGGGCGAGCTGGGAGGGGGTGTGGGCCACTTCCAGGACGCCGCCCTGGTGGATGTCGGCGTCGATCTTCTCTTCCGCGGCGGTCCGCACGACCTCGCCGACGGTGTCGTTCATCGCCTTCTGGAGCCGTACGGCGGCGTCGTGGCCGTGCAGTTTCGCGTACCGGTCGCGGCCCGCGATGCCGTTGTACAGCCAGCCGCCGTTACGGCCGGAGGCCCCGTAGCCGCAGAACTTGGCTTCCAGGACGGTGATGTTGAGGAAGGGGACGGCCTTCTTCAGGTAGTACGCCGTCCAGAGCCCGGTGTAGCCGCCTCCGACGATGCAGACGTCGACGCTCGTGTCGCCGGGGAGGGGTTCGCGCGGGGCGGGGGTGCCCTCCTGCGCGTACCAGAACGATATGCCGCCGACGACGGTACTGACGGTGCTCATGATGCCCCTGGTGTCCCTGCCCGGTCCGGTGAGATGCCGAGCGTACGTGTGGCGGGACGTTACTGCGCGCGGGGCTGTTCCGTCATGGCCCGGTCGGCGCGGGTCCCTAGGATCGGTGGGGTGATCGACATTCCCGAAGAACTGATCGCCACACAGTCCCAGTACAACGGAGCGGCCGGCCGGGCCTTCGTCGCCGCCCTGCCCGGCCTCGCCGAGCGGTGCCTGGAGCGGTGGGGGCTGCGGCCGGACGGCCCGTCGATGTACGGGATGTGCGCCCTGGTCCTGCCGGTGGTGCGGGAGTCCGACGGGCGGCCCGCCGCGCTGAAACTCCAGTCGGTGGACGAGGAGACGGCGGGCGAACCGGTCGCGCTGCGGGCGTGGACCGATGCGGGGGCCGGGGTGGTGGAGCTGCTCGGCCATGACCCGGAGACCGGTGCGATGCTGCTGGAACGGCTCGACGCGCGGCGGCCGTTGTCCGGCGAGGCCGACGTGCGGGAGGCGGTGACGGTTCTCGGCGCGGTGCTGGCCCGGCTGGTGGCGGTGCCCGCGCCGGAGGGGCTGCGCACGTTGGGCGGGGCGGTGGAGCGGATGCTCGCGGCGGTCCCGGAGCGGGTGGGCCTGCTGGCGGACGCCGAGGACCGGCGGCTGATCGCGGACTGCGCGGCGGCCGTACGGGAGGTCGCGGGGGAGCCGGGGGACCGGCTGCTGCACTGGGACCTGCACTACGACAACATCCTGGCCGGGCGCGCGGACGCCGGGCGGGCCGGGGAGTGGGTGGCGCTCGACCCGAAGCCGCTCGCGGGGGACCCGGGATTCGAGCTGTTCCCTGCGTTGGACAACCTCTTCGACGCCGACGAGGTGGTGTGGCGGTTCGACGCGTTGACGGAGGCGCTGGGCCTGGACCGGGAGCGGGCGCGGGCCTGGACGCTGGGGCGGGTGCTCCAGAACGGGCTGTGGGCGGCCGGGGGCGGGGAGGGCCGGATCTCCCCCGACCACGCGGAGATCGCCCGGCGGCTGCTGGGGCGGTGAGGGGCCCGCCTCCCGCGTGCCGGTCGGGGCGGGGGCAGGGGCGGAGTCGTGGCGGGGCCGGGCGCGGGCCAGGGGGAGGGGCGAAGCCGTGGCCGGTGCGGAGTCGGGGCCGGGTCGGTGATCGGGACAACCAGGATGTGGCCCGGGCCGCGGGTTGTTTACGTTGCGCCCATGATGCGTACCGCAACACCTGAAGACGTCCCCGTCCTGCACTCCCTGGTGCGGGATCTCGTCGCGTACGAGAAGCCCTGGACGAGGTCGTCGCCACCGAGGACCAGCTGCACGAGGCGCTGTTCGGCGACCGGCCCGCCGCCCAAGCGCACGCGGCGACGGCCGACGACGACGGCGGCGAGGTGATCGGCTTCGCCCTGTGGCTCCTGAACTTCTCGACCTGGCGCGGAGTGCACGGCATCTACCTGGAGGACCTGTACGTCCGCCCCGACCGGCGCGGCGCCGGCCACGGCAGGGCGCTGCTGACGGAGCTGGCACGGATCTGCGTGGAGCGCGGCTACCAGCGGTTGGAGTGGTCCGTCCTCGACCGGAACGTCCCTTCCATCGCGTTCTACGAGTCGCTCGGCGCGCGCTCGCAGGACGAGTGGACGGCGTACCGGCTGACGGACGGGGCCCTGGCCCGGCTGGGGGCGGACGGTCGCGGGGCCGAACTACGGCTCCAGGACCACCTTGCCGATCGTGCCCCGGGTCTCCAGCGCGCGGTGCGCGGCGGCGGCCTCGGCGAGCGGGAAGCGCTGTACGGCGGGGCGCAGCCGACCGGCCGCCGCCTCGGCGAGGGCACGGGTCTCCAGCGCGCGCAGACCGCCGCCCCTCTCGATCATCCCCGGCCCGAGGACGGATGCGGACGTGATGGCGCGTTCGGCCAGTTCCTCTTCGGTGAAGGTGAGCGGCCCCCCGTCGAGGAGGCTAACGCCCGACCACCCGTAGACCACGTGCTGCCCGCCGGGGCCGAGCAGGTCCACGGCGGCGCGGGCGGTGGTCCCGCCGACGGCGTCGTAGACGACGGTGGCCCGCAGCCCCGCCGCTTCGAGGTGTTCGCGGGCCCTGCGGGGCCAGTCGGGCCGGGTGTAGTCGAGGGCGAGGTCGGCGCCTTCGGCCTCCGCCCGGGCCACCTTCGCCGGGCCCCCGGCCAGCGCGATCACGGTGGCCCCGGCGTTCTTCGCGTGCTGGACGACGAGGGTGCCGATCCCGCCCGCCGCCGCGGTGACGACGACCACCGAATGCGGGCCGAGCGGGGTGAACCCGAGGATGCCGAGGGCGGTGCGGCCGGTGCCGATCATGGCGACGGCCCGGGCGGCGTCGAGCCCCTCGGGGATCTCGTGGAGCCGGTCGGCCTCGGTGACGGTGAGTTCGGCGTACCCGCCCGGCGCCATGCCGATGTGGGCGACGACGCGCTTGCCGAGCCATGCGGCGCCGACGCCCTCGCCCACCGACTCGACGGTTCCGGCGATCTCGCGGCCGGGGACGGTGGGGAGGCGGGCGGGCTCCGGGTACGGGCCGCGCTCCCCTTCCCGCAGAACGGTGTCCAGAACGTGGACCCCGGCCGCGGCCACGGCGATACGGACCTGGCCGGGGCCGGGGACGGGGTCCTCGGCCCGCTCGTACACGAGGTTCTCGGCGGGGCCGAAGGCGTGGAGGCGTACGGCGTGCATGACGGGCTCCCTGGGTTCGCGCCGCGGGCCGGGTCCCCGCTGCGGGCTGTGCCCACACCCTCGTACCTCAAGACCGCTTGAGGTCAACCCCGGTCCCGGGCTTCCGTCCTGGAGCGCTGTCCGGCGGCCTTCACGGCGAGCAGGGCGGCTTCGATGCCGCTGGTGAAGGAGACCTCGCTGAGGAGTCCGGGGGCGGCGACCTGGTCGCCCGCCAGGAAGATCCCGTCGCCCCGGACGACGGAGGGCCGGTCCCGCCAGGTGGTGCCCGGGCGGTCGACGGCCCCGGTGCGGCCGTCGGCGAGGGCCTCGACGCGCCAGGTGGTGCGCTCCCGCCAGCCGGGGAAGCCGAGGTCGAGGAGTTCCTCGGCCCGCGCGGTCCCTTCCGCCCTGCGCGCGTCGGGGCCGATGGGGAACTGGCCCTGGAGCAGCTGTTCGCCGGCCGGGGCGAGGCCGGGATCCTGGGCGGTGAACCGCTCCAGCCAGCCGGGCGCGTCCAGGTCCGACACGACGAACGCATCGCCGCGCCGGGTGCGCACCGCCAGGTCCAGCAGGACGGTGCGGCCGCTCTCCCAGGCGAGGGACGCGTCGTCGAGGAGGACACGGGCGGAGTCGAGGGCGGTGGCGACGACGACCGGTCCGGTACGGGTCAGCTCGCCGAGCTTCCGGGCATCGACGCGGGCGGCGGTCTCGATGCCGACCCCGAGGCCCCGGGCGTGACCGGCCAGCCGCTCGACGAGCGGAGCCCAGCCGCCGACCGGGTAGTGGGCCTCGGGCGGGAACGAAGCCAGGCGGTGCAGGCGCTCCTGGACGAACCGGGCGGAGAGCGAGCCCGGGTCGTGGTGGAACAGCGCGGTGGCGGCGAAGTTCGCGGCGGCCCGGGCACCCTCCTCGCCGACCTGCCCGGCGGCCCACTCCAGGAAGGCGATGTCGACCGGGGCCGTGCGGGGGGCCCGGCGGGCGAGCCGCAGCAGAGCCACGGGCGGGGTCCGGCGGGCGGCTCCCGCGCGGCGGAAACGGAAGCGGAGGCCTTCGCGGGGCGGTACGGAGACGACGGCGCCGAGAAGACCGCGCCGGGTCAGCCAGGTCCAGTGCGGCCCGCGCCGGTACAGGGCGTGCGGGCCTTCGTTGGCGCGGTACGGCCCGTCCGCGGTCCTGGCCCGGCCGCCGAGGGTCCGGTGGCCCTCGTACAGGGTGACGCGCGCACCGGACTCGGCCGCGGTGATGGCGGCGGTGAGGCCGGCGAGGCCGCCGCCGATGACGTGGATGTGTCCCATGGCTGGATCTCCTTCGCGTCTTTGACGATGCGACGGATCCGGGGCGGCGGCTCGTGACACGTTCGCCGGGGCGTTGTCAGTGGGGTGCGTCACGATGGGGGCATGGCAGCGAGCGAGGGCAGGACGACCAGAGAGACCGGGGCGACCAAGGGGGCCAGAGGGGCCAGGGCGGCCAAGGGCAGGAAGGACGCCGTCGCGGCGGCGCGGCGTCCGGAGGTGCGGCTGCCACCGCTCGTTCCCTACGACGGCGAGGGTCTGGAGCCGGACGGGGACTACGACGGGGTGCGCTTCGACGGGGTGGACCTGGCGGACGCGTCGGGCCGGGGCGCCCGGTTCATGGACTGCGCCCTGGACGGCTGCACCCTGGACCGCGCGGAGCTGGCGCGGGCCCGCTTCATCGACGCGGTGCTGACGGGTGTACGCGGTGTGGGCACCGATCTCGCGGAGGCGTCGCTGCGGGACGTGGAGGTGGTGGACGCGCGCCTGGGCGGGGTGCAGCTGCATGGTGCGGTGCTGGAGCGGGTGGTGGTGCGCGGCGGCAAGATCGACTACCTGAACCTGCGCAAGGCCCGGCTCAAGGACGTCGTCTTCGAGGGCTGTGTGCTCTCGGAGCCGGACTTCGGGGACGCGCACCTGGTCCGCGTCGAGTTCCGGGACTGCGTGCTGAAGCGGGCGGACTTCAGCGGGGTCCGGATGGAGTCGGTGGACCTGCGCGCGGTGGCCGAGCTGGACATCGCGCGGGGCGTGGACCGGCTGGCGGGCGCGGTGATCAGCCCGTTGCAGCTGATGGAGCTGGCTCCGGCGTTCGCGGCGCAGATCGGGGTGCGGGTGGAGGCGTGAGGCGCTCGGGCGGCGGCGCGGGCCTCACAGGCGGGGGAAGCGGGCCTGGAGGTCCCAGATCACGGGGTTGTCGCCGAGGCCCTCGTGCATGTCGGCCAGGTCGGCGATCAGGTCGTGCAGGAAGTCACGGGCCTCGCGGCGCAGGAGGGAGTGGCTGAAGGTGAGCGGGGGCTCGTCGCCGGGCATCCAGTCCGCCTCGACGTCGACCCAGCCGAAGCGCCGCTCGAACATCATCCGGTCCGATGACTCGGTGAAGTCCAGCTCCGCGTACTGCTGGCGGTGCGAGCGGTTGCCGCGCGGATCCTGGTCGATCTGCTCGACGATGTCGCACAGCGCCCACGCGAAGTCCAGCACCGGAACCCATCCCCAGGCTGTGGACACCTCGCGGTCCGCCTTGGTGTCCGCGAGGTAGATGTCGCCGGAGAACAGATCGTGCCGCAGCGCGCGGACGTCCGCGCGGCGGTAGTCGGTCTGCGGGGGGTCGGGGAAGCGGCGGGAGAGGGAGTAGCCGATGTCGAGCACGGATCGATGGTGTCATGCCCGTCCGGGGCGGACCGACACGATCGAGTGAAGCGATGGGGATATGCCGGACGCATATGCCCAGCACTTCCTAGTCTCCGGCATATGGTCAGTTCGCCTCATGAGGCTCATCATCGGATCTTTCAGGAGAATCCGGGGTTGTTCGGGCCACGGACGCCGATGCCGCAGCGGTTTTCGCCGAATTCACCGAGGCGGGTCTGGGAGCCACCCCGGCCCGTGAGATCTGGAGGAACCTGATGGGCACTGGTCTCAGTCACTTCCGCGGCTTCGTCGCCGAGAGCTTCCGCGACGAGGGCCGCGACGAGGGCCGTGTGGAAGGCCGTGTGGAAGGTCGCGTCGAAGGCCGGGCCGAGGACATTCTGCGGATTCTCGCGGTGCGCGGTGTCACGGTGCCGGATGAAGCACGGCAGCGGATCACCGCCTGCAAGGACCTCGCGGTGCTCGATGTGTGGTTCGAGCGCGCCGTCACGGCGACGACCGCCGACGCGGTGCTCGCAGAGATCTGATCGCCGGGTTCGTCCCGGAGATCCTGTCTCCGGGACGTCTTCATCGGCGTCCGGTGTCCGGGCGCTGTTGGCGTAGGTCAGTCGGCTACGGCCTCGATCATGGCGAACGGCGCGGCCTCGGCGAGCGGGGTGACCGCCGTGAGGGTCAGACCCGCGCGGCGGTACACCTCCGCGAATTCATCGCGGGTGCGCTCCCGGCCGCCCAGATTCACCAGCATGTTGAGGTCGCTGAGGTAGGTGACCCCGCGCCCCTCGCGCCCCGGCTCACGGAAGCAGGCGCTGCTCCTTCGCCACCGACACCGCGCCCGCACGCGTGTCGACGCCGAGCTTGTCGTAGATCCGGCCCAGGTGGGTCTTGACCGTGGCCTCGCTGATGAACAGGGCGCGGGCGATGTCGCGGTTGCCGAGGCCCTGGGAGAGCTGGGCCAGGATGTCTCGTTCACGGTCGGTGAGGCTGGGGCGGGGGCTACGCATCCGGGCCATGACCCGGCTGGCGACCGGGGCCGAGAGCGTGGTGCGGCCCTGGGCGGCGGACCGGATCGCGGCGAACAGTTCCTCGGGGCGCTCCGCCTTCAGCAGATAGCCGGTCGCCCCCGCCTCGATGGCCCGGGTGATGTCGGCGTCCGTGTCGTACGTGGTCAGCACGAGGACGTGGACCGTGCCGTCGGCCGCGATGCGGCGGGTCGCCTCGACGCCGTCGATGCCCTCGCCGAGCTGGAGGTCCATGAGGACGACGTCCGGCGTGAGCCGGGCGGCGAGCACCACGGCCTCCTCGCCGCTGCCGGCCTCGCCGACGACCTCGATGTCCGGTTCGCTCCCGAGGAGGGCGAGCAGCCCGGCGCGGACGACCACGTGGTCGTCGCAGAGCAGGATGCGTACGGGGGATGTCTGCGGGCCTTGGCCGGTCATACGGGGTCCTCCGGGGCGGTGAGGGGGACGGGCACGAGCGGGATCGCGGCCGAGAGGACCGTGCCCTCGCCCGGGGCCGACTCGATGGTGAGCGTTCCGCCGAGCTGGTGCACGCGGGCCCGGATGGCGGGGAGCCCGTGGCCGCGCACGGTGGCGGGGCTGCGGACGGGCGCGGGCTCCACGGTGAAGCCGCGGCCGTTGTCGCCGATGTCGAGGACCACCCGGTCGTCGAGGTGGGTCAGGGTCAGCCCGGCGGCGGTGGCCCCGGAGTGCTCCCGCACATTGGCCAGGGCCCCTTGGGCGATGCGCAGCAGGGCCGACTGCACCCGGTCCGGCAGCGGGGCGCCCGGGGAGCCCTCCACATGGCAGTGGACGGTGATCGCGCCCTCCGCCTGGGCGCTCTCCCGGGCCGCCAGCGTGCGCAGGGCCGCTTCCAGCCCGCCGCCCTGCGCCAGGTCGGCGGGGGCCAGGTCGTGGACGAAGCGGCGGGCCTCGGTGAGGTTGCGTTCCGCGATGCCGGTGGCCGTACGGACGTGGCGGCGGGCCGCGTCCGGGTCGGTGCTCCAGGTGCGGTCGGCCGCCTGGAGCAGCATCTGCTGGCTGGACAGGCCCTGGGCCAGGGTGTCGTGGATCTCCATGGAGAGCCGCTGACGCTCGGCGAGAGTTCCCTCGCGTCGCTCGGTGGCGGCCAGCTCGCGCCGGGTGCGCAGCAGGTCGTCGATCAGCTCGCGCTGGCGTCCGGCCAGTTCCCGCTGGCGTACCGCCTGGCGCTGCATGTGGACGAAGACGGCGGTCGCGACGGCGGCGACGGCGGGCGGGGCGAGGACCAGATTCGGGTCGAACCCCTCGGCCAGGCGCAGTTGCGCGGCCACGACGAACGCGGTGAGCAGGGCGACCAGGGCGAGGGCCGCGCGCGGCGGCAGGATGCGCAGCCCGGTGTAGAACAACGGCACCGCGCACCACGCGAAGCTCGGCGCGAGGACGACCAGCACCATCCAGACGAGGACGAGCACGCCGAGCCAGGCGAGCCGGCGCGGCGTGGGGCGCGAGCCCAGGACGGGGCCCAGGAGGTACAGCACCGCCAGGGTGATCGACAGGGTGATGATCCACGGGGTGCGGGCCTCCCCGGGGTGCCGCATCAGGAACCGGGTCAGCGAGGCGCCGAGCAGGAGGAAGAACGCGGCGTGCATGAGGAGCGCGAGCCAGCGGGCGTCGGGGTCGGCACCGGGTCCCGGACCGGAAGCCGGACCGGGGCTGGTGCTCGTGCCCGGGCCGGGGGCAGCGTCGGAACCCGAGCCAGCACCTGAGCTGCGGGCAGCGTCGGAACCCGGGCCGGAACCCGAGCTGCGGGCAGCGTCGGAACCCGGACCGGAGCCCGTGCCGGGGTTGGTGCTCGTGCCCGGGCCGGAACCCGAGCTGCGGGCAGCGTCGGAACCCGGACCCGAGCCCGTGCCGGGGTTGGTGCTCGTGCCCGGGCCGGAACCCGAGCTGCGGGCAGCATCGGAACCCGAGCCGGAACCCGAGCCGGGAGCAGCGCCGGCCCCCGAGCCGGAACCCGGGCTGCGGCCAGCGTCGGGGACAGCGCCGGCCCCCGGCCCAGAGGCAGCGCTCCGGGCCGGGCCGGAGCCGGCGTCGGCGGATCCGTCCCCCTCCGGGGCCTGCGGATCGCTCCCGTGCTCCACCTCGTACCTCGTGTTCCGTCTCGCCCGAACCCGCCCGCCGAGGCCCGGCTGACCTGCGCGGATCCTCCATGGTGACCCGATCCGGCCACCCGCGCATCAACCGTTCGGCCGACGGGGGCGTCGGCCGACCCGCGCGCCGCTTCCAGCCGGTACGTCGACCGTACGGGGCCGGATCCGCCGGGAGGATCGATACCGGAGCGAAACGCCCGGACCACTACCGGGCCGCCCCACACACCGAACCACCGGGCCGCCCCCGGATCACCAAGGAGCCACCATGAAGAAGCTGTCGCCGCGCACCCGTGTCGTCACCGGCGCCGTCGTCGTCGCCGCCCTCGGGGCCGGCACGTTCGGCGCGATGTCCGCGAGCGCCTCCTCCCCGGCCGCCGCCCCCGCCGCCGCGGTCAAGGCCGACACGAGCAACCGGAACCTCCAGCAGACGACGCACCTGACCGTGGCCGCCGCCACCAAGGCCGCGCAGGCCACGCTGGACGCGGCGAAGAAGGAGAACCAGCGGATCTCCGTCGCGGTCGTCGACCGCAACGGCAACACCATCGTCTCCCTGCGCGGCGACGGCGCGGGCCCGCAGTCCCCCGAGTCCGCGGTGAAGAAGGCGTACACCGCCGTCTCCTGGAACGCCCCCACCTCCGAGCTGGTCAAGCGCCTGGAGCAGGCCCCGAACCTGAAGGACATCCCTGGCACCCTGTTCCTCGGGGGCGGCGCTCCGGTGCAGGTCAAGGGCGCACCGGTGGCGGGCATCGGCGTGGCCGGCGCGCCCAGCGGCGACCTCGACGAGAAGTTCGCCCAGGCGGGCGTCGCGGCCCTCGCCCGGTAGTCCCGCACCATCCGCACAGGCACCACCGGGAACGGAGTACCCATGAACGCCCTCGATCACGACCTGCTCACCGCCGCACGCACCGGCGACACCGAAGGTGTGCGCACCGCGATCGAGGGCGGCGCCCGGGTCGACGTCCGCGACGAGGAGTTGCGCACCCCTCTCCTCCTCGCCGTCCACGGCGACCACGTCGAGGCGGCCCGGCTGCTCGTGGCCGCCGGGGCGGACCCGAACGCCCAGGACCGGCGCGAGGAGAGCCCGTGGCTGGCCACCGGGGTCACCGGCAGCGTCGCGATGCTGCACGTACTGCTGCCGGCCGGTCCGGACCTGACCCTGCGCAACCGGTTCGGCGGCGTCTCCCTCATCCCGGCGAGCGAACGCGGCCATGTCCCGTACGTACGGGAGGTGCTGCGGGTCACCGACATCGACGTCGACCACGTCAACCGGCTCGGCTGGACCGCCCTGCTGGAGGCGGTGATCCTCGGCGAGGGCGGGCTCGCCCACCAGCAGGTCGTGGAGCTGCTCCTCGCGGCCGGGGCGACACGGGACCTGCCCGACAGCGACGGGGTGACGCCCCTGGCCCACGCCGAGCGGCGCGGTTTCGCCGAGCTGGCCGCCCTGCTGCGGGACGCCGCGTGACCGGGGAACGCGGCCCCCGAGCCGCCCTCCGCGAAGCCTTCCCGATCCCCACCCCCCGCGCCGCAGGCCGTGACGACGGCCCCTCGGCTTCCGGCCCCCGCGCCGCCCTCCGGCTCCCCGGCCCCCGCGCCCGGCGCCTCGCCCTCGGGCTCGTCGCCGCAGCCCTGCTCGTCGGGTGCTCGACCGGCACGACGGAGGCGGCCCCGGACGCCCCGGGCACCCGTGGCCCGTCCGCCGCGGCCGGCACCGCGACGACCCCCGACCCCTCCCGCACCCCCGCCGGCCGTACCCCCGACGGCACCCTCCTCGTCGCCGACTTCGGCAGCGACACCGTGACCTTCGTCGACCCCGGTCGGGACGGGTCCGGGAAGGGCGGGGGGCCCATCGCCTCGGTGAAGGTCGGCACCGCGCCCTACGGCCTCGTCGTCGGCGAGGACGGGCGGGCCTGGGTCGCCACCGCCGAGGGCGTCGCGGTCGTCGACACCCGGGAGCGGACCCGGCTCGCGCTCGTCCCGTACGAGACGGAGTCCGGCCCGGTCACCACCGGCGAGTACCGGGGCGGCGGCATGGGCATCGCCCTGGCCCCGGACGGGAAGCACGTCTACGTCGGCGTCAACGTGCCCGGCGGCGACGGCGCGGTCGAGGTCATCGACACCGCTGCCCGCGAGGTCACCGGCACCGCGCCCGTCGGCATGCGCCCCTTCGACGTGGACGTGTCCCCGGACGGTCGCGAGGTGTACGCCACCGATCACGACTCCTTCGACGTGACGGCGGTGGACGCCGACTCGCTGGAGACCCGGCGCATGGAGGTCGCCCCGTACGGCACGGAGGGCGGGCTCGGCTCCTGGCTGAAGCCGCACTACGCCGTCGTGCGCCCCGAGGACGGCAAGCTGCTGCTGCCGTTCGAGGGGGAGCGGCTCGCGGTCCTCGACCCGCGCACCGGAGAGGTGACCATCGAGCCGATGACCGCCAACACCCACCAGCACGGCGCGGCCCTCGCCTCCGACGGCACCCTCCTCGTGGTGGGCACCGGCCCGATCGGCTCGGACGACGAGGACCCCTCGCTCACCGTCCGGACTCCCGACGGCGAGGAACGGGTCGTTCCGCTGGACGGGCCGCACGAGGACGTGGCGGTGTCGAAGGACGGCCGTACGGCGTACGTCACCGGCGGTTTCACCCGCGACGGGTACTGGAACGGCATCACGGTCGTCGACCTGGACGACGAGGAGAGCGAGCCGGTCCGCCTGGAGGCGGGCAACCGCCCGCTCGGAATCGCCATCCTCTGAACGGGAGCCGCCCGTTCTTCCCCCGAGGCGGGCGGCTCCTTCCGGCTTCCCCCGAGGCGGGCGGCCCCTCCCCAGCTCCTCCCGAGGCGGGCGGCTCCTTCTCGTCCCCGATTCCGGCGTGCCGAGATCTAGGATCGGCCGGGTGAACCACCCCCACCCGGCCCGGCGGCGCACCGCGCACCTCCTCCCGCCGCTCGCCCTCGTCCTCGCCCTCCTCGGCGGGGGTTGTACGGGCGGGGTGCCGGGGACCCCGGGCGCGGCCGGACTGCGCGACCCGTACTTCCCGGGGCTCGGCAACGGCGGCTACGACGTCACCCACTACGGCCTGGAGCTCGACGTCGACCCGGCCGGGGACCGGCTGCGCGGCACCGCCACGATCACCGCCCGCGCCACCCAGGACCTGAGCGCCTTCCACCTCGACCTAGCCGGGCTCGACGTGGACGGCGCCACCGTCGAGGGCCGCCCGGCCGCCGTGAACCGGGCGGGCAAGGAGTTGACGCTGCGTCCGGCGGCCGACGTGGAGGGCCGGCTGGGCAAGGGGCGTACGTTCACCGCCGTCGTGCGCTACTCCGGCTCCCCGGAGACGATCACCGGCCCGGACGGGTCCGAGGAGGGCTGGCTGCGGACGGCCGACGGCGCGGTCGCCCTCGGCGAACCGGCCGGGTCCATGGCCTGGTTCCCCGGCAACCACCACCCGAGCGACAAGGCCGCGTACGATCTCGCGATCACCGTGCCCGAGGGGCTCGCGGGGATCTCCAACGGGGAGCTGGTGTCCCGGCGTACGGCGAACGGGCGCACCGCCTACCGCTGGCGGACCGCCGAACCGATGGCGAGCTATCTGGCGACCGCCGCCGTGGGGCGGTTCGCCACCGCGGAGTCGGTGACCCCCGACGGCGTCCGGGTGTTCACCGCCGTGGACCCGGAGTCGGCGGCGGCGAGCGAGGACGTGCTGGCGCGGATTCCGGCGGTGCTGAAGTGGGCGGCGGGGAAGTTCGGCCCGTATCCCTTCTCCTCCGCCGGGGCGATCGTCGAGCGGACGGGCGACTCGGCGTACGCCCTGGAGACCCAGAACCGGCCCGTCTTCCCCGGCCCGCCGGACACCGCGCTCCTCGTCCACGAACTGGCCCACCAGTGGTTCGGGAACTCCGTCACCCCTGCCACCTGGCAGGACATGTGGCTGAACGAGGGCTTCGCGACCTACGCGGAGTGGCTCTGGGCTGCCGACCACGAGGACGTACCGGTCCAGGAGAGCTTTCAGGAGGCGTACGCGGACGACGCGAACTGGGCGTTCCCGCCCGCCGATCCGCCGAACGCCGCCGAACTGTCCGAGCCGCCGGTCTACGGACGCGGGGCGATGGCCGTGCACCGCGTCCGGCTCGCCCTGGACGACGACCGGGCGTTCTTCGCCCTGGTCCAGGGGTGGACGGAGGCGCACCGGCACGCCAACGCCTCGACCGACGACTTCACCGCGTACGTGGAGAAGGAGACGGGCCGGGACCTCACCGAGCTGTGGGACGCCTGGCTGTACGGCAGGAGCCGGCCGCCCCTGGAGGGCTGACCGGCTCCCGTACTCGCCGACGTACCGCGCTACTCGCCGACGTACCGCGCTACTCGCGACGTGTGGCGCTACTCGCGACGGACCGCCCTACTCCCGACGGACCGCCTTACTTGACGTTGACCCCGGTCTCAGGTGGCCGAGACCGCCTTCAGCTCCTCGCTGTCCGCGCCGAACAGGTCGGTCGCCGCCTTCTCGGTCGCGACGCGCGCGCCCGCGTAGTCCGTGGTGGAGGTCATGTAGACGGAGAGGGCCTTGTACCAGATCTGGTACGCCTTCTCCCGGCCGATGCCCGTCAGCGTCGAGCCGTCGGAGGTCGCGGAGTCGTAGTCGACGCCGTTGATCGTCTTCTTTCCGCTGCCCTCGGCGAGCAGGTAGAAGAAGTGGTTGGCGACGCCGGAGGAGTAGTGGACGTCGATGTCGCCGAGGTTCTCGGACCAGAAGTCGGCCGAGCTGCCGTCCTTGCTGGGCTTGTCCATGTAGCGCAGCGGGGTGCCGTCGCCGTTGATGTCGATCTTCTCGCCGATGAGGTAGTCCCCGGCGTCCGTCGCGTTGTCGGCGAAGAGCTCCACCGAGGCGCCCAGGATGTCGCTGGTCGCCTCGTTGAGGCCGCCGGACTCGCCCGCGTAGTCCAGGTCGGCGGTGGCGGAGGTGAGGCCGTGGGTCATCTCGTGGGCCGCGACGTCGATGGAGGTGAGGGCGTTCTTGTCGCCCTCGCCGTCGCCGTACGTCATGCAGAAGCAGCTGTCGTCCCAGAAGGCGTTGACGTAGTTCTCGCCGTAGTGGACCCGGGAGTAGGCGGCCTTGCCGTCGGTGGAGTGGGTTTTCCGTCTGAGCGGGCGGGCAGGGCCGGTGGCGTGACGGCCCCTCACACCCGCCGGAGCCCCCGGCCGCGAAGGCGGCCGGGGGCTCCGGTGAAGGGGGTGAAGCGGTGGTGCGCTCGGGTCAGAGGTTGACGCCGAAGTCCTGGGCGATGCCGCGCAGGCCGGAGGCGTACCCCTGGCCGACCGCGCGGAACTTCCACTCGGCGCCGTTGCGGTAGAGCTCGCCGAAGACCATGGCGGTCTCGGTGGCGGCGTCCTCGCTCAGGTCGTAGCGGGCGATCTCGGCGCCGCCGGCCTGGTTGAGGATGCGGATGAACGCGTTCCGGACCTGGCCGAAGTTCTGGCTGCGGTTCTCGGCGTCGTAGATGGAGACCGGGAAGACGATCTTGTCCACGTCGGCCGGCAGACCCGCCAGGTTGACGTTGATCTGCTCGTCGTCGCCCTCGCCCTCACCCGTGACGTTGTCACCGGTGTGCACGATGGTCTGGTCCGGCGTCGACTTGTTGTTGAAGAAGACGAAGTGGCCGTCCGAGACGACCTTCCCCGCCGGGTTGACCGCGATCGCCGAGGCGTCGAGGTCGAAGTCGGTGCCGGTGGTGGTGCGGACGTCCCAGCCGAGGCCGACCGTGACGGCGGTAAGGCCCGGTGCCTCCTTGGTGAGCGAGACGTTGCCGCCCTTGGACAGGCTTACTGCCATGGGAAGTCCCTTTCCTCGTCGTGTGCGGGCTTCGTGCCATCACGAAAGCTACCGTCACCCGTCATAACGCAAGCAGCAGACCACGAGGTTCCTGGTCGCTTTACTTTCTTTGCCGAACTTCGTCCCGAAGTGCAACCGGTCAGGGGACACGGTGAGGCCCGGTGCCCGCCCCGGGCGGACCCCGGCGTGCGATCCCGGGCGGGCCCGTGCGCGATCCCGTGGGCAAAAGAAGGTGACGGACGGGGTGCGGGGAAGGGACCATGGGTGTCATGTCCGGGCCCTATGTCATCCGCGGCTCGGTCTCCCTCCCGGAGGCCGAGCTCATGTGGCGTTTCTCGCGGTCCTCCGGGCCCGGCGGCCAGCACGTCAACACCAGCGACTCCCAGGTGGAGCTGCGCTTCGACCTGGCGGCGACCGACGCGTTCCCCGAGGTGTGGAAGGCGCGGGCGCTGGAGCGGCTCGCGAGCAGGCTGGTGGGCGGGGTGATCTCCGTACGGGCCTCCGAGCACCGCTCCCAGTGGCGCAACCGCGAGACGGCCGCTGTCCGCCTCGCCGCACTCCTCGCCGAGGCCACGGCACCGCCGCCCAAGCCCCGGATCAAACGCAAGATCCCGCGCGGGATCAACGAGCGCAGACTGCGGGAGAAGAAGCAGCGCGGCGACACCAAGCGCGGGCGGTCGGGCCGCGACTGGTGATGCTCAGGCCCGCGATGGGTGGCGCTCAAGCCGCGACGGGTGATGCTCGGCCCGCGACGGGTGACGCTCAAGCCGCGACGGCTGACCCCCGGGGCCCTGTCCCGTCAGCCCAACTGGCGGTAGCGGCCCTTGAAGTACGCCAGCGGGTCGCCCTCCGGGCTCGGCAGCACCGCCGTGAGCACCCGCCCGATCACCAGGGTGTGGTCCCCGGCCACCACGCGCTGCTCGGTGCGGCACTCCAGCGTCGCCAGCGCCCCGCCGATCAGCGGCGCGTGCGTGACCTCGCCCCGTACGTACGGGACGTCCTCGAACAGCAGCCGGTCGCTGATCCGGCCCTTCATGGCGAACCGGCCCGCGATGTGCCGCTGGCTCGCGGCCAGGACGGAGACCGCCCACAGCGGCTGCTCGTCCAGCAGGTCGTCCATCCGGGAGCCGTTGCGCAGGCTCACCATCACCAGGGGCGGGTCCAGGGACACGGACATGAAGGCGGTCGCCGTCATGCCCACGTCCTCGCCCCGGCCGTCCTCGTCGAGGGGCGGTTCCTGGGCGGTGACCAGCACTACCCCGGCGGCCAGCCGCGCGAGGGCGGCACGGAACTCGTCGTTGCTCACTCCCCCAGCATGGGGGACGGTCTCGGGGCGCGGGGTGGGAGGCTTCGTCTGGAGCACACACCGACGCTAACCGCGGCGGACGGGCGGTCGCATCGGGCCAGGGGACCAGGCCGGTCCTAGGTCCTGTCGTCGAACTCCCGTCTGCCCCGCGGCGCCATGCACGCACTCTCGCCGCACCGGACCCACGCCCGAGTACGTCCAGTACGAGGACGTGAGCCCGGCACGCCGAGAGCACGCACCTGACCCCCCAGGGCCGCCCTCCGGGCGACGACGGGAGTTCGACGACAGGGCTAGGACTCCGGAGGGGCCGCGTACGCGGGCGCACGAGCGGGCGACATCCGCGCGCACACGACGGGAACCGGGCCCTCCGGCCCCCCGCGCACCACGGGAGCCGACCCTTCCGGCTCCGCGCCGAACGGGAACGGCGACACTGAGTCACCACCATCACCCGGCCATCTGTTGTGACTTGAGTCACAGAGTCCATTTTCTGCTGACCCTGTGTACCGGGTGCACAGCTCACTGTGATTCAGTGGCCGTGACACTGCAACAAGTACGTCGATATGAAACCTGGAGTTGCTGTCGAGGTCTCGGGGAGTGCGAGCGATGGAGGCCGAGTCGGAACCGTACGTCCGCCTTGCGACCATGCGGCAGCTGCATCAGGCCGTCGCTGATCTCAATACGGCACGGAGTCTGGCGGACACGCTGCAGACCGTGGCCGACGGAATCGTCACCGGCCTCGGCTACGAGCTGGGCTGCGTGAACCTGGTCCGACCGGACGGCGACCTCGTCATCGCCGCCTTCGCGGGCAACGCCGCCGCCGAGGCCCTGATCACCGGGCGTGTCGGTTCCCGCGCCTCCTGGGAACGCCGGCTCTCCATGGGCGAGGCCTGGGACAGCCTCCGCTTCATCCCGCACACCGAGGGCTGGGTCCTCCTCGACGACGACGTACCCCAGTGGCACACCGAGGGACCCGAGCCCCGGTTCGAGGACGAGTGGCACCCCCTGGACCGGCTCTACGCGCCGATGTACGCCGCCGCGGGCGGCCGTGACCTCCTCGGGGTCATATCCGTCGACCGGCCGCGCAACGGGCGCCGCCCCGGAGCCTGGGGGCGCGAAGCGCTCCAGATGTACGCCTCCCAGGCCGCCATCGCGATCAGCAACGCCCGCCTGCGGGCCAACATGCAGCGTGCCCTGGTCCGCCTGGAGCGGGAGCAGCAGGCGCTGCGGGCCAGCGAGGAGTCCTTCCGGCAGGCCTTCGAGTACGCGCCCAGCGGCATGGCCATCGCGGAGATGGGCGGCGACCAGCAGGGCAGGCTGCTGCGCACCAACGACGCCCTGTGCCGGCTGCTCGGCCGCCCGGCCTCCGTGATGCGCCGCTACTCCTTCGCCGATCTGGTCCATCCCGAGGACATCGGCACCCTGCTGCGCACCTCGGCCGAGGGCGGCCGGGCCGAGCTGCGGCTGAGCCGCCGGGACGGCACCTATCTCTGGGTCTCGCTGCGCAATTCGGTCGTCGCCGACACCGCCGACGGGCCGCGCTTCCTGCTCACCCATGTCGAGGACATAGAGGAGCGCAAGCGGCACGAGCTGAACCTCGCCCACCGCGCCTCGCACGACGCCCTGACCGGGCTGCCCAACAGCGCCGAGCTGAAGTCGCGGCTCAGCGCCCGGATCTGCGAGCGGCCGCACTCCCCGGCCGCGACCGCGATCGAGGCGCTGGACGCGGCGTACGGGGACGTCGAGTCGTCCCTGACCCACGGCTACCAGGCCGACGGCTACGAGGGCGAGGCCGCCCCCGGCGGCGGCCCCTTCGACCACCATGTGCACACGGTGGCCCCGGATCCGGAGCACGACGACGGGACGAAGGGCCTCGCGGTCCTCTTCTGCGACCTCGACGGCTTCAAGTCCATCAACGACCGCTTCGGGCACCACACCGGCGACGCCGTGCTCATCGAGGTCGCCCGGCGGCTGAGCACCTGTGTGCGGGACGGTGACACCGTCGCCCGGCTCGGGGGTGACGAATTCGTCGTTCTCGCCGACGGCCTCGGGGCGGCGGACGCCGCTGACCTGGCCGTTCGCCTGAGAAATGCCATCATTCCGCCCATAAGGGTCGATGGTCGCGCGGTCCGGGTCGGGGCGAGTTTCGGCATCGGCTGGGCCGAGTGCGGAATGACCGTCGAAGAGGTCCTGCGCTCCGCCGACCAGCGGATGTACGTGGAAAAGCGGTCCCGGTCGAAGGTTCACCGCCGGGCCGGATGACGTTCACGGCCCGTTTCTCCCCCTACCCCGTACCCGTTCCCCGACGGCCGTCCGGGTCACTGAGCCCAATTCGGGGCTTGCTCCGTTCGAGGTAGGCTCGGCCGGTCGGCGACGGCTGGCGACATGGTGAGGAGTGACCCAGGGATGACGGCCGGAAACAACGGCGCGAGCAAGCCCGAGGACGACGATCCGTTCGGCTATCTGTACGCGGACGGACAGGCGGCAGGCGCCCAGCCGCCCGGCCAGGGCGGCTACGGCTACCCGGGGCCGGCCGCGCAGCCGGGCGTGCCCAGAACGTCCTACAACCAGGTGCGGGCCGTCGGCGAGCGCCAGTACGGGCAGCAGCAGGGCGGGTACGGCTACCCGCCCCAGCAGAGCTACGGCCAGCAGCCCCCGCAGCAGTACAACCGGCCGAACCCGCAGTACGCGGCCCCCGAGACCTACCCGGGCGGCGGGCCGGGCGGACAGCCTCCGGCGCAGGGGGGCCATGGCGGCGGTCCGGGCCGGGGCGGCCCGAACACCAAGGCGCTCCTGATCGCGGCCGTCGCCGTGCTCGCGGTCGTCGTCATCGGCATCGGCGCCGCCCTGCTCACGGGCGACGACGCCGACAAGAACGACGACAAGAACGAGGCGTCCTCCTCGCAGGGTCCCGCCGGCGAGGTCGAGCAGTCGAAGAAGCCGGAGAAGAAGCCCAAGGAGACGCCGAAGCCGGTCGAGCTGCCGAAGCAGGACGCGGCGACGCTGACGCTGGGCGGCACGGCGGCCCTGGACTCCACGGTCAAGGGCGCCAAGGGCGCCAACGGCAACTACATCAACCTGAACGAGGTCGGCCGGTCGGCCACCTGGAAGGTCGAGGTTCCCGAGGCCGGCGCGTACACCCTGTACGTGACCTACGGCGTGCCCGGCAAGGACGCGAAGACGACCCTGACGGTCAACGCGCAGGAGCCGCGCTCCATCAACATGAAGAACTTCGCGCAGGCCCCCGAGGGCGATCTCGAGAAGGGCTGGACGAACACGTACGCGTACGTCCAGCTCGACAAGGGCTCCAACACCCTCAAGCTGTCGTGCGAGACGGGCGACCAGTGCGACGCCAATCTCGACCAGCTGGAGCTGAAGTCCGGCCACATCAAGAGCTAGACACGCGTGTGCGCGACGACGCCCTGACCGCCCCCGAGGTGGTCAGGGCGTCGGCGTGAGCGGCTCCACCGTGACGCGCGGCAGCAGCTCCGCGTAGGCCGCCGCGTCGAACTCGCCGGCCGTCGGGGCCAGCACGGTCGCCGTCGACAGGGCCACCGCCCGGGCGAGGCGCTCCGGCCAGTCGAGGCCCTCGGCCAGGGCGGACAGCAGTCCGGCCACCGCGGAGTCGCCCGCCCCGGTCGGGTTGCCGCGCACGGGGGCGGGCGGGGCGGCCCGCCAGACGCCGTCCGGGGTGAGGGCGAGCACCCCCTCCGGGCCCAGGGACGCGATCACGGACTGGGCCCCGCGGCGGCGGGCGTCGCGGGCGGCGCGCAGCGGTTCGCGGGAGCCGGTCAGCCGGGCCAGCTCCTCGGCGTTCGGCTTGACCAGGTCGGGGCGGGCGGCGATGCCCCGGCGCAGCGGTTCTCCGCTGGTGTCCAGGAGCACGGGCACGGCGGCGGCGCGGGCGATCCGGACCAGGTCCGCGTAAGCCCCGACATGGATGCCGGGCGGCAGGCTGCCGCAGAGCGCGACGGCGTCGGCTCCGGCGAGCAGCTCCTCGTACGTCCGCAGGAAGGCGGCCCATTCGGCGGGGCTCACCTGCGGTCCGGGTTCGTTGAGCTGGGTGGTGTCGCCGGTCGAGCGGTCGGTGACCGCCAGGGTGCGGCGGGTGTTCCCGGCGACGGGCACGAGGGCGTCGCGCGGCGGGAGCGGGGCCAGCAGCGAGCGCAGGACGTCCCCGGTCGGGCCTCCGACGAAGCCGGTGACGACGCAGTCGTGGCCCAGCGCGCCGAGGACCCGGGCGACGTTGAGGCCCTTGCCGCCGGGGCGTTCGGTGACCTCGCCGACCCGGTGGCTGCGGTGCGGGACGAGCGCGTCGACGGTGTACGTCACGTCGAGCGCGGTGTTCAGAGTGACGGTCAGGATCACCTCTGCCGGCCCCTCCTTCGGTGCATGGGCCCAACGGCGCGCGCATCCGTCCGCGGCGCGCCCATCTGATGATCAGGTCAAAGCGATGGCGGTCGGCCCAGTCCCGCCGGCCGACCGCCATCGCTTCGTTACGCGCTCACCGCGCGGGCTGTGCGCTCACCGCGTGGGCTGCGCGCTCACCGCGTGGGCTACGCGGTCTTCGGCTCGATGATCCACTCGCCCCGGCGCATGACGCCCTTGAGGACGAAGTCCTCGTCGAGGACGACCAGGTCGGCGTCCTTGCCCGCCTCCAGCGAGCCGACCCGGTCGTGGACGCCGAGCAGCCGGGCGGGGTTGGCGGAGATGGACCGGACGACGTCCTCGACGGGGATCCTGTCGATGGTGACGGCCCGGCGGAACGCGGTGTCCAGGGTGAGCGTGGAGCCCGCGATCGAGCCGCCCTCCACCAGCCGGGCCACCCCGTCGGTGACCTCGACCGCGAGCGGGCCGAGCTCGTACTTGCCGTCGCCGAAGCCGGCGGCGTCCATCGCGTCGGTGATCAGCGCGACGCGGGCCGCGCCCTTGTGGCGGTAGGCCAGCTCCAGGACGGCCGGGTGCAGATGCGTGCCGTCGTTGATCAGCTCGACGGTGATCCGGTCGTCCTCCAGGAGGGCGGCGATCGGGCCGGGGTCGCGGTGGGCGAGCGGCGGCATCGCGTTGAACAGGTGCGTGGCGACGGTCGCGCCCGCCTCGATGGCCTCGACGGTCTGCTCGTACGTCGCGTCCGTGTGGCCGATCGCGGCGATGACCCCGTGCTCGGCGAGCAGCCGTACGGAGTCGATGCCGCCGGGCAGCTCGGTGGCGAGGGTGAACATCCGGGCGGTGCCGCGCGCGGCGTCCAGCAGCTTGCGGACGTCGGCCGGGTCCGGGTCGCGCAGCAGCTCCTCGCTGTGGGCGCCCTTGCGGCACGGGGAGATGAAGGGGCCCTCGAAGTGGATGCCGGCCAGGTCGCCCTGCTCGACCAGCTCGGACAGGACGCCCGCGCGCCGGGCGAGGAAGTCCATCTCGCCGGTGACCGTGGAGGCGACCATCGTGGTGGTGCCGTGCTCGCGGTGCGTATGGATGCCCGTGAGGACCTCGTCGACGGTGCCGGAGGTGAAGGAGGCCCCACCGCCGCCGTGGTTGTGCATGTCCACGAAGCCGGGGACCACCCAGTGGCCGCTGAGGTCGATGGTCCGGGCGCCCTCCGGTGCGGAACCGGCGATCCGGGTGGACTCGACGGTCACCCGGCCGTCCTCGACGGTGCCGGTGGGGAGCACCACCCGGGCGCCGGCGAGAACGGTGCTGTCTGCTGCGCGTCCGGCCATCAGGCGGAAACCTCCGTGGAGAGTAGATCCCAGGCGAGCAGCCCCGCGCCCAGGCATCCGGCGGTGTCCCCGAGGGCCGCCGGGACGATGTGGGGCAGTTTCTGGAACGTGACGCGTTCCTCGACGGCCGCACGCAGTGGTGTGAACAAGGTTTCCCCGGCTTCGGCGAGTCCGCCACCGATGATGAGCGTGCCCGGGTCGAGGAGGGTGAGCGCGGTGACGAGGCCGGCGGCGAGCGCGTCGATCGCGTCCTGCCAGACCCGGACCGCCGCCGGGTCGCCGGACTCGACGGCCTTCGCGCAGTCTGCGGCGTCCGCCCCGGGGTCCCCGGAGGCGGCGGCCCAGGCCCGGGTCACCGCGGCGGCCGAGGCCAGGGTCTCCAGACAGCCGCGCTGGCCGCAGCTGCAGTCGGGGCCGTCCGGGCGGACCACGATGTGGCCGATCTCGCCCGCGTCCCCGTGGGCGCCCGCCTCGATCGCGCCCGCGATGCCGATGGCCCCGGCGATGCCGGTGCCCAGCGGGACGAACAGGAAGCGGTCCGTGCCCCGCCCGGCCCCGATCCGGCCCTCGGCGAGCCCGCCGGTGCGGACGTCGTGGCCGAGGGCGACGGGGACGCCGAGGCGCTCGCCGAGGAGGGCGCGCAACGGTACGTCGCGCCAGCCCAGGTTCGCGGCGTACACCGCGATGCCCTTCTCGGCGTCGACGATGCCGGGCACGGCGACCCCGGCGGCGACGGCGCTCTCGCCGAGGTGCTCCTCGCCGTGGGCCCGCAGGTCCGCCGCGAACCCGAGGATGGTCTCGACGACCGCGTCGGCGCCGCGCTCCCGGCCGGTGGCTCGCCGCGCCTCGTGGAGGAGGGTGCCGTCGGTCCCGACCAGAGCGGCCTTCATTCCTGTGCCGCCCACATCGAGGGCGATGACATGTCTCACGGGAGACAGTTTCGCCCGCCGACCCCCAAAAGGTCTAGTCCACTAGCGAGGTTTGTTGCGCACCCATACAAAATGATGAAGGAGTGAAGACCGGTCTTTTTCTGCCGGAAAGTCACGCATGGGGACCCCAGGACCGGGGGGAATCGGCTCAAAGGTCTGGACCAAGATACGGGCAGAGGCCCTCGACTGCCAGTGCGCGTAAGCCAGTTGTGGCCCCCGAGACCTGTATACGATGCCGAAGCGATACGCCGGTGGTGTAGACCTTCGCGTCGCCAATGGGGGAAAATCGCAGTTCATCCGGACGGTGCCCAGGACAGGGCGGCACTGCCGCGGCCGAACGGAGGCCGGGGCCGGCGCCGTGCGCGCCGTCCGTGAGACAGGTGATCAACGAGGATGGGCGAGGCTGTGCAGCGGCGCTTTGTGGGTCTGACCGCGGTGGTGGCCGCGTTGACAATGACGGCGACGTTGGCGGGCTGCGGCGGTGACGGCGGCTCGGGCGACGTCACGCTCAAGCTGGTCGCCGCCGACTACGGCACCAGCCCGGAGAACAGTTCCGAGAAGTACTGGAGCGGAGTCGCGGCGGGCTTCGAGAAGGAGCACCCCGGCATCAAGGTCGACGTCACCGTCCTGCACTGGAAGGACGTCGACCGCGAGGTCGCCGCCATGGTCAAGGCCGGCAACGCCCCGGACGTCGCCCAGATCGGCGCGTACGCGGACTACGCCAAGGCGGGCAAGCTCTACACCGCCGACGAGACGCTCGCGATCCGCACCACGGCGAACTTCCTGCCGAGGCTCGCCGACGCGGGCAAGATCGACGGCACGCTGTACGGCCTGCCCTTCGTCGCCAGCACCCGACTGCTCTTCTACAACAAGAAGCTCTTCGACGAGGCGGGGCTGGGCGCCCCGAGACCTGGGACGACATCCGGAGCGACGCCGCCGCGCTCGAGGCGAAGGGCGTCGACTACCCCTTCGCCCTGCCGCTCGGCCAGGAGGAGGCCCAGGCCGAGACCCTGATGTGGCTCCTCAGCGGTGGCGGCGGCTACACGGACGACGTCGGCGCGTACGACCTCGACTCGGCCCAGAACGTCGCCACGTTCCGCTGGCTGCGGGACAACCTCGTCGGCGAGGGCCTCACCGGACCGGTCGAGCCCAGCAAGCTGGACCGGGCGAAGGCCTTCGAGGCGTTCGCCGACGGCGAGGTCGGCATGCTCAACGGCCACCCCACCCTGATGGACAAGGCCGAGGCCAAGGGCATCAAGGTCGGCATGGTGCCGCTGCCCGGCTTCGACGGCCCGACCAAGGGCTCCATGGGCGTGGCCGACTGGATGATGGGCTTCAAGGAGAACGGCCACCGCCAGGAGATAGGCAAGTTCCTCGACTACGCCTACTCCGACGAGAACGTGCTGGAGTTCGCCGAGAGTTACGACCTGCTCCCGGTGACCGGCAGCGCCTCCGCCGCGATGGAGACCGACAAGAAGCACAAGAAGCTGCGCCCGTTCCTGGCGGCCCTGCCGAACTCGACGCTCATCCCCTACGGCAAGACGTCCTGGGCCACGGTCAGCGACGGGATCAAGAAGAAGATCGGCACCGCGGTCGCGCCGGGCAGCAACCCCGAGAGCATCCTCGGCGAGCTCGCCACCGAGGCGTCACAGGCGGAGGCCGCCGAGTAGCGGTCGCGGGCGCGGTGTCGGGGGTGGGCGTTAGGTTGGTCGATATGACCGCCCCCGACCACGAGCACCGCGCCCCCCGGGCCGAGCCCGCCCCCGACGCCGGCGGACTGTCCGTACGGGACCGGGCGGTGCTGGCCCTGGAGCGGCGGCCCTGGGCGGGGCCCGGGGCGAAGGAGCGGGCGATCCGCGAGGAGCTCGGGATCTCGCCGGTCCGCTACTACCAGCTGCTGAACGCGCTGATCGACGACGAGCGGGCGCTGCGCGAGGACCCGGTCGCGGTCAACCGGCTGCGGCGTGTGCGCGACGCGAAGCGTGGGCGGCGCTGAGCGCGGGGTGATCGGGGGCTCCGCCCCCGGGCCCCCGCTCCTCGATCGCCGGAGGGGCCTGATCCCCCCGGAGGGGCTTGATCCCCCCGGAGGGGCTTGAATCCCCCTTACGGGGCGCAGCCCAGCACCAGGTCCACCGCCTGGTCCAGGCGGGCCCGTTCCGGGTCGGTCAGATGCGGGTTCGCCCGCTGGTGGGCGCGGGCGAGGGACAGATCGGCGGCCGACGCGCCGCCGTCGTCGGAGAGTTCCGCCAGGAGCGCCGTCAGCAGGGGCCGGACGCCCGCCCCGGCGGGTAGCTCCGGGTCGAGCGCGGTCCGGGCCAGGGTCAGCGCCGACATCGCCCGGTCGAGGCCGGGCGGGCCCTCCGCCGCGGTGGACCAGTCGATCACCACCGCGCCCCCCTCCGTCAGCACCACGTTCTCCGGACGCAGATCCAAGTGGAGCACGCAGTCCTCCGGGTCGGCCGAGACCCGGGGCGGTATGGCGTGGAGCTCGCGCAGCAGCCGGGCGAGCAGCGCACCCGCCTCGGCCGCCCCCCAGCGCCCCGCCCGCAGGGCCTCGGCCAGGGTCGGGCCGGTCAGCCGCTGGAGCACCAGGTCCGTGGGGCGGGCCCCTTCGGCGGGCGGACCGATGCGCGGCACCGGGAAGCCGAAGGCGCCGACGTAACTCATCACGGCCAGCTCCTCCGTGATGTCGGTGCGGTCCCGGTAGCGGCGAAGGACCCAGGAGCCGTCGAGTGCGTACACGTCGGCGGTGCGTCCCGAGCCCAGAAGTTGGCCTGTGTGCATGGGGCCGAACCTACCCGGGCGCCCCGCCGAAAGGGAGACGCGATCAGGCTTCGCCCGGCAGGGCCGCGAAATCGGCTCCGTACCCGCTCGCGGGGTGGGCCGAAGCACGCGCCGCGCGGCCCCATAACGCGGAGGGAGGGGGGTGAACGGGATCTCCTGCGCCGGGTGTCGCCGCCGCTACGGTTTCGGCAATTCCCTGGTCCGGACCAACCCCAGCCGGACCTGGACACCCCCAGAACCAAGGAGAGTGACGTGGAGAGAACCACGCTCCGCAGACGCGCCCTCGCCGCCGGCACCGCCACGGTGGCCGTGGGTGCGCTCGCCCTCGCCGGGCTGACCGGCGTGGCGTCCGCCGACCCCGCGGCCACCGCCGTTCCGCCGGTCTCCGCCGACAGCCTGTCGCCCGGCATGCTGGCCGCCCTGGAGCGCGACCTCGGCCTCGACGCGGACGACGCCCGCAGCCGGATAGCCAACGAGTACCGCGCCGCCGCCGTCGCCGCCGGGCTGGAGAAGTCCCTCGGCGCCAGCTTCGCCGGAGCCCGGGTCAGCGGCGCGAAGGCGACTCTGACCGTCGCCACCACCGACGCCTCCGAGGCCGCCCGGATCACCGACGCCGGAGCGCGTGCCGAGGTCGTCGGCCACAGCCTGGACCGGCTCGAAGGCGTCAGGAAGACCCTCGACAAGGCCGCGCTGACCAAGGCGCCCAAGAACGTGCCCGTCTGGTACGTCGACGTCGAGACCAACCGGGTCGTCGTCAACGCCGCCAGCACCGCCGCAGGCCAGGCGTTCCTCAAGGCGGCCGGGGTCGACAGCGGCCTCGTCACCGTCGCCAGGTCCGCCGAACAGCCCCGCGCCCTCGCCGACATCCGGGGAGGCGACGCGTACTACATGAACGGCTCCGGCCGCTGTTCCGTCGGCTTCTCGGTGACGCGCGGCACCCAGGGCGGCTTCGCCACCGCCGGCCACTGCGGCCGCGTCGGCACCACCACCAACGGCGTCAACCAGCAGGCCCAGGGCTCCTTCCAGGGCTCGACGTTCCCGGGCCGCGACATGGCCTGGGTCGCCACCAACACCAACTGGACCCCGCGTCCGCTGGTGAACGGCTACGGGCGGGGCGACGTCACCGTCGCCGGCTCCACCGCCGCGGTCGTCGGCGCCTCGGTCTGCCGCTCCGGCTCCACCACCGGCTGGCACTGCGGCACCATCCAGCAGCTGAACACCAGCGTCACCTACCCGGAGGGCACCATCTCCGGGGTGACCCGCACCAGTGTCTGCGCCGAACCGGGCGACTCCGGCGGCTCCTACATCTCCGGCAACCAGGCACAGGGCGTCACCTCCGGCGGCTCGGGCAACTGCTCCTCCGGAGGTACGACGTACTTCCAGCCCATCAACCCGCTGCTCCAGACGTACGGGCTGACCCTGGTCACCGGCGGCGGCGGTACGCCGACGGACCCGCCCACCACCCCGCCGACCGACCCGCCCGGCGGGACCTGGGCGGCCGGCACCGCGTACGCCGCCGGCGCCACGGTGACGTACGGCGGAGCCACCTACCGCTGCCTCCAGGCGCACACGGCCCAGCCCGGCTGGAACCCGGCCGACGTGCCCGCGCTCTGGCAGCGGGTCTGACCCCACCGGTCCCGGGTCCGACCGCCCCGGGACCGGTCCCGCACCACCGAACCTCCTGAACCTCCCACCTCCCGCCTCCCCGCGTCGAGGAACCCCGAGGACTCCGAGGAAACCGTCATGACCCCACAAATGGACAACCCAACCCCCCATGAGCAGAACGCGTCCGACGCAACGTCGGGGGACCGGCGGCGGATCAGCCGCAAAGGCCTCCTGAAGGCCGCGTTCGTCGCGAGCGCCGCGCCCCTGCTCGCCGGAGGGGGCGTCGCGCTCGCCCGGGACGCCGCCTCGTCCGGGAACGGGCCGCTGGCCCCGACCCCGGAGTGCGACGACGGCGACGACACGACGCCGCCGCAGATGGAGGGGCCGTACTTCAAGCCCAACTCGCCGCGCCGCACCAGCCTGGTGACCCCGAGCACCCCCGGCGTGCCGCTCACCGTGAGCGGCTACGTCTTCGGCCGGGCCTGCCGTCCCATCTCCGGGGCGCTGCTCGACTTCTGGCAGGCCGACACCAACGGGTCCTACGACATGGCCCAGTTCGCCTTCCGGGGGCATCAGTTCACCGGCACGGACGGGTCGTTCAGCCTCACCACCATCGTGGCGGGCCTCTACCCGGGCCGTACCCGGCACATCCACGTGAAGGCGCAGGCGCCCGGCGGGCGCATCCTCACCACCCAGCTGTACTTCCCCAACGAGCCGCGCAACAACACCGACGCGCTGTTCGATCCCGAGCTGCTGATGAACGTCCGCACCGTCGGGAACGGACGCCAGGGCACCTTCGACTTCGTGCTGGACGTCGCCCAGACGCCCGGCCCGACCGATCCGCCCACCGATCCGCCGGGCGGCACCTGGTCGTCCGGCACCTCCTACCGCGCGGGTGACCGCGTGACGTACGGCGGGGTCGCCTACCGCTGTCTGCAGGCGCACCGGGCCATGTCGGGCTGGGAGCCGCCGAACGTCCCCGCGTTGTGGGAACGCGGGTAGACGAGGACACAGCGAGCGCACCACCGCCCGCGCCCCGTTCACGCCGTCCGGCGCGTGAACGGGGCGCTTCTCGCGTTTCCCCGCCCCCGCGAGGTGGTCCGGCCCCGGGCCCGGAAAAGTTCTCGCGGATCGTCCGAAACATTTGCCCGCCCCCGCCGCGTCGTACAGGGGGAAGGGCGGAACGGACGGACGGGGGAGTGCGTGAGGGCGTCGCGTACCGAGGAGTTCAAGGTGTTCGCGGCCGGCCGGGCCGGCCATCTGTTCCGCTCGGCCTGCCTGCTGACCAGCGGCGATGTACATCTCGCCGAGGACCTGGTGCAGGAGACGCTGAGCCGGATGTACGTGCTGTGGGGCCGGGCCCGCAGGATCGACAACCCGGCGGCGTACGCGCAGACCGTGCTCGTACGGACCTTCCTGACCCACCGGCGACGCCGCTCCGCGAGCGAACGCCCGCTGGCCGAACTGCCCGAGGGCGCTCAGGCCGCCCCCGACGACCCGGCGCTGCGGATGACGCTGCTCCGGGCCCTGGCCCAACTGGCCCCCAAGGACCGGGCCGTCGTAGTGCTGCGGTACTGGGAGGACCGGAGCATCGAGGAGACCGCCGCCGCCCTCCAGGTCAGCTCCGCCGCCGTACGGACCCGCTGTGTGCGGGCCCTCGGGCGGCTGCGTGAACTGCTGGGCGGCAGCATCGCGGAGTTCGCCGCCCGCTGACCTCCGGCGGCCTCCGGCCTCCGGCCGCCTGCCCGACCGGCCCCGTGGGCCGTCAACCGTCGATCATCCAGAACGAGAAGTGGTGGTTCCCCATGCCCAGTGAAGACGAGCAGCCGTTCGAGGACGGCCTCGGTACGGAAATCCGCCGTGCCGGAGAGACCTTCGAGCTGTCCGGCCGCGGCGCCCTGGTGGACAGCGCGCTGGAACACGGCCGGCGCGCCGTGCGTCGCCGTCGTGCCGCCGCCGTGGCGGGCAGTGTGCTGACCCTGGCCCTCGTCGGCGGCGGGGTCACGTTCGCCACTGGGCAGCTGGGCGCCTCCGGCGACGGGGCGAACGTCGCGAGCAGTGGCCCGATCCCGCAGACGGCCGCCACCCCCGCGGACGCTGCCACCCCCACGCCGACGGCCGCGCCCACGGACGCCACGACGGCCACACCGTCGGCGGCGCCCCCGGCCCCGACCCCGGACGCGCCGGCGCCCACCGCCAAGGACACCGCGCGCATCGGCGAGCCCTCGCCGGACCCGGCCTCGCGCGGAACGCACGATGCGGGGGAGCCGGCGCCGGCGCTCGACTATTCGCTGCTGATGCCCACCTTCCGCTCGCTGCTTCCCGACGGCCTCTCCGTGGGCGAGGAGACGGGCAGCGGGGGAGAGTTCGCGTCGGTCGTCGTCAACGACGGCGAGGGCCGGTCCCTCGTGCAGATCAATGTGCAGCGCGACATGCGGGACGTCGCCGACCAGCTGTACCGCGAGGCGGCCACCCTGCCGGACGGCACCCTGCTCGCCACCTCGAAGAAGCCCGGTGAGAAGGGCGGACCGGGAGTGGTCATGTGGACGGCCGACACGATGCGCCCCGACGGTATGCGGGTCGTCGTCTCGGCCTTCAACTCCGGCGAGCAGTCGAGCCCCGCCACCCGGCCCGCGCCCGCGCTCACGATGGACCAGCTCACCGCCCTGGCCATCAGCCCGGAATGGCCCAGGCTCCAGCAGCGGTAAGGGACGTCCGGCGCATCATGACCGGGTCCGCGACGGCCGGCATGCCTCAGTCGCGCCACGGGCGTCACTTGGCGTCCGCATACCGCTCCACCACCGCCGTCGTGAAGGGGAACCGCACCGGCGTCCGACCGAAGGCGGTCCGCCCGGCCAGCTCGCCCGCCGCGCGGATCGCCTCGGCGACGGCCCCGGTCTCCCCTGCCGGGCAGTGCACGATCACCTCGTCGTGCTGGAAGAACACCAACTGCGCCCGCAGCCCCTGCTCATGGAGCGTCCGGCGCAGCGCGGCCAGCAGCAGCAGCGCCCAGTCGGCCGCGCTGCCCTGCACCACGAAATTACGGGTGAAGCGCCCCCGGGCCCGTGCCGGACCGCCGTCCGGCGCGGCCCCGGAGCCCTCGGGACCCTCCTGGGGGAGGCCCGCCTCCTCGTCCTGCCCCGCCAACGCGAGCGGCGGGCTGGTCCGGCCCAGCCAGGTCCGCACCACCCGCCCCTCCTCGCCCGCCCGCGCCGCGTCGTCGACATAGGCGACGGCGAGCGGGAAGCGGCGGCGCAGGGCGGCCAGGTTCTTCAGCCCGTCCCCGGACGTCTGGCCGTAGATCGCCCCGAGCAGGGCCAGCTTGGCGTGGTCGCGGTCGCCGGAGAACGCCCGGTCGGACAGGGCCTTGTAGAGGTCGCCGTCGTGACCGGCCACCTCCATCAGGCCCCGGTCGCGGGAGATCGCCGCCAGCACCCGGGGCTCCATCTGGTCGGCGTCCGCGACGACGAGCCGCCAGCCCTCGTCGGCGACGACGGCCTGCCGGATCACCTTGGGGATCTGGAGGGCCCCGCCGCCATTGGTCGTCCAGCGACCGCTGACCGTGCCGCCCGGCTGGTACTCCGGGCGGAAGCGGCCCTCGCGCACCCAGTCCTGGAGCCAGGACCAGCCGTGCGCCGTCCAGATCCGGTACAGCTTCTTGTACGCGATCAGCGGCTCGACCGCCGGATGGTCCAGCTCCTCCAGCTCCCACCGCCGGGTCGACTTCACCGGGATGCCCGCCTGCGCGAACGCCTTCACCACATCGGCCGGCAGGTCGGGGCGGACCCTTCGGCCGAACGCCGCCGAGACCTCGTCCGCCAGCTCGGCGAGTCTGCGGGGCTCGCCGCCGCCCGCGTACCGCTCGCCCAGCAGCCCGTTCAGCAGCTCCCGGTGGACGTCGGCACGCCAGGGCAGCCCGGCCCGGTGCATCTCGGCGGCCACGAGCATCCCCGCCGACTCCGACGCGGTCAGCAGGCGCATCCGGTCCGGGTGCTCCGCCGCGTCGTGACGGCGCACCTGGTCCGCGTAGACCCGCAGGAGCCCCTCGAACGGCACCCCGGGGCCCGACGGCGGCTCGAAGAGGGAGGACTGAGCGCCCGGTTCGGCGGACCGGGCGGGCGGGTCCGGAGGCACGGGCGCGTTATCGAGCCGGGCCAGCGCGGCGGCGGCGGAACGCGGCTCGCCTAGCCGTCCGGCGTGCCCGAGCAGCAGCAGCTCGGCGCACTCGATGTCATAGCACCGCTCGACCCGGACCCCGGCGGCCAGCAGCCGGGGGTAGATCTCGGCGGTCGACCGCCACACCCAGCGCACCACGTCGGGCCGGGAGCGGACCGCCTCGACGAGGTCGGGCTCGGCGCGGACCGGCCCGGCGGGCATGCCGTCCGGGGCCAGCGGCGCGAGCAGCGCCCCGCCCCCGTCCGCAGCCGCCACCGCCCACCGTTCGGTCATGGGTGCGAGTCTGGCACCCGCCACTGACAGCGCCCCGGAGGCGGAGCGCGCCGTGCCGCCGGTGGGTCGTGCCGCCGATGGGCCGGCTCTCCCGCGCGCCGTGGCTCCCGCGCGCCGTGGCTCCGGTGCGCCGGCTCTCCCGCGCGCCGTGCCGCCGGTGCCTCGTGCCGCCGGTGGGCCGGGCCTCCCGCGGTCCGGGCCTCCCGTGCGCCGTGAAGGCTCCCGCTGCCGTTGCTTCGGGAGCAGGGGCGTGCGGGCCGTGCGGGAGCAGGGGCGTGCGGGCCGTGCGGGCGGTGCGCCTACCCTTGGCCGGATGGAATCGGTGATCGACCGGGCGTGCGCGGCGGCCCTCTACGTGGAGGGCGACGCCGCCCTCGACACCGGTGCCTCCCTGCTCGCCGCCGCCCCGGAGGCGGACGCGGAGGCGCACCGGCGCGGCGAGGAGTTCGTGCGCAGGGCGTGGGACCGGGGCTGGCACCCGGCCGACCTGGTCCGGTTCGTCCGCCACGGGCTGGACGAGCGGCGGGCGGCGCTGGCCGCGACCCTGATCGCCGCGGAGACCGCCCGGTACGCGGAGCTGCCGCCCCGCTGGCGGCAGCAGCTCGCCGAGCTGCCCGCCCCCGTGCCGCGCAACCGCCCGGACCGGTTCCGTTACGCGGGTGACCTGCTGGAGCTGTACCGGCTGCTGCTGCGGCTGCCCGCCATCGAGCCCGTGGGACCCCCGCCCGGCGCCGTCGCCGATCACCTGCACCGGCCGCCCGCCGCCGGCGAGCCCCGCATGCTCACCCGGATCCGGGCGCTGCTGGCGAAGGCGGAGGCGACCGGCTTCCCGGAGGAGGCCGAGGCGCTGACCACCAAGGCGCAGGAGCTGATGGCCCGGCACAGCATCGACGAGGCCCTCCTCGCCGCCCGGACGCACAGCCGCGAGACGCCGGGCGCCTGCCGGATCGGGGTGGAGCCCCCGTACGAGAGCGCCAAGGCGATCCTGCTCGACGCCGTCGCCTCCGCGAACCGCTGCCGGGCCGTGTGGAACGACGATCTCGGCTTCACCACGGTCGTCGGCTTCGAGCCGGACCTGGAGGCCGTCGAGCTGCTGTTCACCTCCCTGCTCGTGCAGGGAGCGGCCGCGATGACCCGGGCGGAGGCCGGTCAGCGCGCCGGAGGACGCAAGCGGACCAAGACCTTCCGGCAGGCGTTCTGGATGGGGTACGCCCAGCGGCTCGGTGGCCGGCTGGCCGACGGCGCCGAGCGGGTCACCGCGGCGGCGGACGGCGCCGACGCGGTCCCGGCCGGCGAGCTGCTGCCGGTGCTGGCCGCCCGGGACGTCGCGGTCACCGAAACCGCCGGGCGGATGTTCCCGAGGACCACGACGTCCCGGGTCCGCGGCGTCACCGACCTGGACGGCTGGACGCACGGCACCGAGGCCGCCGACCGGGCGCACACGGGCGGCGCACCCCACCGACCCGACGGCGAAATCATGTCCTAAGTCGAGCTTGTCCTGGATTACGCGGTTAGGCTCGGCCCATGAGCTGGCTCCGGGCGCTGAAGGAGACCGCCCGCTCGGGGCTGGAGATCGAGCGGCAGAGGCTGGAACCCCTCATCGCCCTGCGCGGTGCTGCCGGCCTCGCCCTCGTCGTCGGGGCCGGCCTCGTGATGTTCGGGCCGGAGATCGCGGCGAGCTCCGCGTTCGGCGCGTTCCAGGCGGCCCTCGCCACCTTCCAGCGCAGCTGGCGGCCCCGCCCCGTCCTCGCCCTCGTCTCCGGGGCGAGCCTCGCCGTGTCGACGTTCGTCGGCTACGTCAGCGGCGCGCACGTCGTGCTCTTCCTGTGCCTCCTCGGCGCCTGGACCTTCCTCGCCGGACTGGCCTGGGCGGCGGGCCCCACGGGCGGCATCATCGCCGCGTCCAACGTCGCGATCATGCTGGTGACGATCACCCTGCCCACCTCGGTCGTGGACGCCGCCGCCCACGCCGGGATGATCGCCGTCGGCGGGGTCGTGCAGGCGGCCCTCATCGTCCTCTTCCCGGTCCGCAGATGGGCGCCCAGCGCGACGCGCTCGCCGACGCCCTGGCCGCCGAGGCCGACTACGCCCGCCGCCTGCGGCTCGACCCGGTGGCCCCCTTCGACCCGCTGCCCCTGATGACCGCCCGCAGCGCCGCCGCCGTCACCCCTCGGGAGGCCCGCCGCCGCCCCGCCGAACTGCACGGGGCCCGGGGGGTCGCCGAGCGGCTGCGCCCGGTGCTCGCCTCGCTCGCGGACCCGGCGATGGGGGTGCCCGGCGACGGTCTCGAGCGGCTCTGGGTGAACGAGCTGCTGGGCGCGGCCGGATCGGTCCTGGACGCCGCCGCGCGCGCCGTCCGGCACGGCGAGCCCGTCCATCTCTCCGCCACCGACCTGGGCGTCCTGAAGACGCCCGACAACGATGTGATCCTCGTCGGCCCCGCCCGCCGCGCCGCCGACCGGCTCTCGGCGCTGCTCGACGACGTCCTGGAGATCGCCGAGGGCACGGGGACCGACAGCGGGGTCCCCTCCGGCCTCGCCCCGGACACCCGGCACCGGCCCACGCTGCTGAAGCTGGTCCCGGTGGTGTTGGCCTCGATGCGCCGCGAGCTGCACCACGGCTCGCCGATCCTGCGCCACGCCATCCGGGTCGCGGTGGTCGCCGTCTCCGGGTACTTCGTCGGCGAGGCCGTGCCGTTCGGCCACGGCTACTGGGCCCCGATGACCGCCGTCATGGTGATGCGGCCCGAGTTCTCGCAGACGTACGCCCGCGCGGCGGGACGCTTCGGCGGGACCCTGGTCGGCGTCGGGCTCGCCACCGCCGTCGTGCAGACCACCAGTCCCGACGCCCGGCTCTCCGCGCTCCTCGCGGTGATCTGCGCCTGGCTGATGTACCTGCTGATGCGCACCGGCTACGCGGTCGGCCAGGTCTGCGTCGCCGCGTACGTCGTCTTCCTGCTCGGCATGGCCGGCGACGACTGGTCCCAGACCGTCACCGAGCGCATCGTCCTGACGCTCGTCGGCGGACTCCTGGCGATGATCTCGTACGCCGTCTACCCGGCCTGGGAGACCCCGCGGCTGCGCGACCGGCTGGCCGAGTGGCTGGTGGCGGACGGGCGGTACGCGGCCACGGTCGTCGACCGGTACGCGGACCCCGCCTCCCGGGACGCCGAGGACGTCCGGGAGGCCCTGATCGCCACCCGGGAGGCGCGTGTGGCGTGGCAGGAGGCGCTGGCGACCGCCCAGCACGAACCCGTACGCCACCGGGGCATCTCCCGGGCCGCCGCGACCGACGCCCAGCACGCGCTGGCCCAGCTGGGCCGGTCCGCGATGGTGCTGGAGGCCCATCTGCCGGCCCGGTCGGCCGATCCGGTGCCCGGCGCCGCCCAGCTGGCCGAGGCGTTGCGCCGGGCCACCGAGAAGGGCGCCAGAGCGGTACGGGAGCGGCGGCTGCCCGACTGGCAGCCGGTGGTGGACGCGGTGGCCCACTGGGACATGCCCACCCCGACGGACGACGGCACGACGCCGATCGGCGACCCGGTCGTGCGCCGGGGCGCGGCGCTGCTCCTGGACGCGCTGGAGGAGTTCACCCGGGCCCTGGACGAGCGGGGCGGCTCCACCCGGGTCAGCAGCACGCTGGCCGAGGGCTGAGCGGCCCCCGGGCGGGCGTCAGGGCGCGGGGATCTCGGGCAGGTCCCCGAGGCCGGGGAGCGAGGGCATGCCGCTCGGCAGCTTGCCCGGGTCGGCCTTGGTGAGGGTGTCCTTGACGCCGCCGTCCCACGAGAGGACCAGCTTCGTGCCGTCCACGGAGTCGATCGCGCCCATCGTGCGGTCGGTGGAGCCGCCGGTGCACTTCAGCGCCAGCATCGGTTCGCCGCCCATGTCCTTCACATCGCCCTGGCACACGGATTGATCGGCGACCAGGGCGACCTTGCGGGCGCTGATGGACGCAGTGACGTTCTTGCCGTCCGTCTGCCCCACCCAGGTGCCCTCCAGTGCCGCGGCGTCCACGGCGCCGCTGCCCGCGGACTCCCCGGAACCGTCGCCGCCGCTCCCGGGCGTCGCGCTCGCCGCGGAATCCGCGCCGGAATCCTTGCCCGCGTCGCCGCCGCACGCGGTCAGCGCCAGTGCGGCGGCCAGAGCGGCGACCGCGACGGCGCCGGTGCGTAGAGACCTGGTCACGTGGAGTTCCCCCTTGCTGTGTTTCCGGTCGAAAGACCGCGCCACGTTACCAAGGTCCGCAGCGATCAACTCCCTTGAGCGGGAGCGAAATAGGCGTGCCGTTCGTCTCTCTTCCCGGAGGGCGCGGCCGGGGCGGAAAAGCCTGTAATCAAAGCAACACCCCGCGTGCACGTGCATCTGCTCATGCATTGGCATATGAACAGAGCTATGATCCGAGCTAGTTGACACTTGCACCTTGCAAATCGGGGAGCGTCCTGTGCACCACGTGTACAACGGCATGGCGGCCACAGAGCTTCGCGGAGTCGTCTGGCAGAAGAGCCGGCACAGCAACTCGCAGGGATCCTGTGTGGAGTTCGCGCGGCTGCCCGGAGGGAATGTGGCGATGCGGAACTCCCGCCACCCCGACGGGCCCGCCCTCGTCTATACGCCCGCGGAGATAGAGGCGCTGCTGCTCGGCGTCAAGGACGGCGAGTTCGACCATCTCGCCGCGGGCGCCTGACGCGGGGTCCGGCCCGTGACGGGCCGGACCTGAGCACTCACGAACCCGGCTTCGCGTTCTCCTGGAGCCGGAAAAGGGCCCAGACGACCTTGCCGTACAGCGGGCCCGAAGGCAGTTCTCCGAGCTGTACGGGAGAGGGGTGCCAGCCCCAGCTGTCGCTGACGCATTCCACCAGGAAGAGTCCGCGGCCCGATTCGGCCGAATCCGCCGCCTGGCCCGCCACCGGGCTCTCCCGGCTGGGGTCGCGCACGGCGCACACCAGTCGCGAGGTCCAGCGCATCAGGTGCAGTCGCACCGGCGGGTCCGTCAATTCCCGGGGCGGATCGCCGGGCAGCGCGTGGCGCAGGGCGTTGGTGACGAGTTCGGACACCACCAGGGCGACGTCGTCGAAACGGTCGCCCAGCTCCCATCGCTCCAGCGTCGACCGGGTGAACTTCCGTGCCCCGCCGACCGCTTCGTAGCGTGCGGGCAGAGCACAGGACGCCGATCCGGCAACCCCTGAGGGGTCGGTGGGGGGAAGCCCCTGCCGTAACGGCTCGAGCATCGTCGATCCATTCGTCCCCATACGAGGCACTCCCGGGATTCGCGGCTGTAGCGGCACTGCCTGTAGCGGTACTGCGGGGGGTACAGCGGCACAACACGAGCACGCAGGTGCGCGAGGACCATGGTTCCGAATGCGCAGGGCAGATGCAAGGGCAGATGCACGTGCACGCGCCGGACCTGCCCGATACCGTGGTGGTTCCGGGGTATTTCTTCCCGGGGTCAGTTTCGGGCGCTTCCTAAACGTCTTCCCATTTCCGTAATCGAATGAGTACGGGCTGAAGCGTTTTGGTGGCAGAATCCGGCAGTCGGGGTTGGGGGGCTCCGGGTGCCAGGGGAAGCGATGGGGAGGGTCGGGCCAGTGTCGGCAGGCGAGTCGAGTGGATCGGTGGTGCGGCGCATCCTCCTGGGCTCTCAGCTCAGGAGACTGCGGGAGTCGCGCGGAATCACCCGTGAGGCGGCCGGCTACTCGATCCGGGCCTCCGAATCGAAGATCAGCCGCATGGAGTTGGGACGGGTGAGCTTCAAGGCCAGGGACGTCGAGGACCTGCTCACGCTCTACGGAGTCGCGGACGAGGCGGAGCGCGACTCGCTCCTCGGTCTGGCCCGTGAGGCCAACGTGGCCGGCTGGTGGCACAGTTACGGAGACGTGCTGCCCGGCTGGTTCCAGACGTACATCGGCCTGGAGGGCGCCGCCTCTCTCATCCGTGTCTATGAAGTGCAGTTCGTGCACGGGCTGTTGCAGACCGAGGCGTATGCCCACGCCGTCGTCTCGCGCGGAATGCGCGGAGCCTCGCCCGCCGAGGTCGACCGCCGGGTGGCCCTGCGGCTGGAGCGCCAGAAGGCCCTCGTCTCGGAGCGCGCCCCGACGTTCCACGCCGTTCTCGACGAGGCGGCGCTGCGCCGCCCGTACGGTGAACGCGACGTCATGCGTGCCCAATTGCGGCATCTGATCGATATGTCGGAGCAGCCGAACATCACGCTCCAGGTCATGCCCTTCAGCCATGGCGGCCATGCCGGCGAGAGCGGATCGTTCACGATGCTGCGCTTCCCGGAATCCGATCTGTCGGACATTGTCTATTTGGAGCAGCTGACGAGCGCGCTCTATCTGGACAAGCCCGAGGAAGTCGCGCAGTACGAAAAGGCCATGGCGGGTCTCGCCCAGGACAGCCCCACGCCGGAAGACAGTCGGGATCTTCTGCGCGGTCTACTCCAACTGGCGTAATTTCTCGTTACGATGACGTCGCATCAGGAGTCTGCGAACGCCTGCAGTAAGGGATTGCATGTCCTTCTTCCATGAACTGGCCCACCAGTACATCGACGGCGAGTGGCTGACCGGTAGCGGCTCGTGGGACATCATCGATTTCAATCCCTACAACGGTGAGAAACTCGCCGCCGTCACCGTGGCCACCGCGCTGGAGGTCGACCGGGCCTACCGGGCCGCCGAGCGGGCCCAGCGGGAATGGGCCGCCGTCAATCCCTACGAGCGTCGCGCCGTCCTCGAACGCGCGCTCCGCGTCACCGGTGAGTGCGCGGAGGAGATCGTCGAGGCGATCATCGACGAACTGGGCGGCACCCGGCTGCGGGCCCAGTACGAGGTCCGGAGTGCGACCGAGTTCCTGCGCGAGGCGATCCGCCAGGCGCTGCGGCCCACCGGGCGGCTGCTGCCCGCCGTGGGGGACGGCCGGGAGAACCGGCTCTACCGGCTGCCCGTCGGTGTCGTGGGCGTCATCAGCGCCTTCAACTTCCCTTTCCTGGTGACGATGAAGTCCGTGGCCCCCGCCCTGGCGCTCGGCAACGCGGTCGTCGTGAAACCCCATCAGAACGCGCCCGTCGTGGGCGGCGGCCTGATAGCGAGGATCTTCGAGGACGCCGGGCTGCCGGCCGGGCTGCTCAACGTGGTGATCACCGACAGCGCCGAGATCGGCGACGCGTTCATCGAGCACCCCGTGCCCAAGGTGATCTCGTTCACCGGATCGGACCGCGTCGGCCGGCACATCGCCGCCACCGCGGCGGGCGCCTTCAAGCGGACCATCCTCGAACTGAGCGGGAACAGCGCGCTGGTGGTGCTGGAGGACGCCGACGTCGACTACGCGGTCCGGGCGGCCGTCTTCAGCCGCTTCCTGCACCAGGGGCAGGTCAGCATGGCGGCCAACCGGATCCTGGTGGACCGGTCGGTGGCGGCGGAGTTCACCGAACGGTTCACCGCCGAGGTGGCCGCCCTGAAGACCGGGGACCCGAGGGACCCGGAGACCCGGATCGGCCCCGTCATCAACGCCTTCCAGGCCGACGCGCTGGACGCCCTGGTGGCCCGGGCGGTCGCGGACGGCGCGACGGCGCTCGTGCGCGGCCGGACCGTCGGCAACGTCGTCGGCCCGACCGTCCTGACCGACCTCGCGGAGGACTCCCCGCTGCTTCGGCAGGAGATCCTCGGCCCGGTGGCCCTGCTGATGACGTTCGACGGCGAGGAGGAGGCCGTGCGGATCGTCAACGACAGCCCCTACGGGCTCAGCGGCGCGGTGCACACCCGGGACGCGGAGCGCGGCGTGAAGTTCGCGCAGCGGATCGTCACCGGGATGTTCCACGTCAACGACTCCACCGTGCAGGACGATCCGCTGGTCGCGTTCGGCGGCGAGAAGACGTCCGGGGTGGGACGGCTGAACGGCGAGGCCGTGGTCGAGGCGTTCACCACCCAGCGGTGGATGTCGATCCAGCACGGCCGCTCGGTCTTCCCGTTCTGACGGGGCCAGCCGCCTTCTGACGGGGTCAGCTGCTTCCTGAGGGAGCAGCTGCCTCCTGACGGGTCGGCCGCCTCCTGACGGGTCAGCCGCCTCCTGAGGGGGGCTGCCGCCTTCCTCAGTTCCCCGGCCCCCGGAACGTGGTGCGGTAGGCGCTCGGCGAGACGCCGAGCGCCGCGTGGAAGTGGTGGCGCAGATTGGCCGCCGTGCCGAGCCCGGCGCGGACGGCCACCTGCTCGACGGGCACGTCCGACTCCTCCAGCAACTCCCTGGCCAGTTCGATGCGTTGCCGGGTCAGCCAGTTCATGGGCGTCAGCCCGACCTCGTCCCGGAACCGGCGGGTGAAGTGCCGCACGCTCATCGACTCCCTGGCCGCCAGCTGCCCCAGCGTGATCGGGTCCTGGAGCCGGCGCAGCGCCCACGCACGGGCGGCCGAGGTCCCCGGAGCCGACCGCTCGGGCACCGGCCGGCGGATGTACTGGACCTGCCCGCCCTCGCGGTGGGGCGGCACGACCGTGCGCCGGGCCACGTCGTTCGCGACGGCGCTCCCGTGGTCGCGGCGGATCATGTGCAGGCACAGGTCGATCCCGGAGGCGCAGCCCGCCGAGGTCAGCACGGTCTCCCCGTCGGTGTAGAGCACGTCCGGGTCCAGCGCGACCCGGGGGAAGAGCCGGGCGAACAGCTCCGTGTACCGCCAGTGGGTCGTCGCCCGGTGCCCGTCGAGCAGTCCGGCCGAGGCCAGCACGAAGGCTCCGGTGCAGATCGAGGCCACCCGGGCGCCGGGCCGGATCAGCGCGAAGGCCTCCGCCAGCGGGGCCGGCAGCGCCGGCGTCCCCTGGACGTAGTCCTCGTACGAGGACAGGACGATCACGGTGTCGGCCTCGGCCAGCGCCTCGGGGCCGTGCGGGACGGCCACGGTGAAGTCGCCGTCCGTGCGCACGTCCCCGGGCGACAGGGAGCAGGTGGCGACCTCGTACAGCGGCTCGCCGTCCGCCGAGGCTCCCTGCCTGGCCTGGCCGAAGAGCTGGTGGACGATGCCCAGCTCGATGGGGAGCAGGACCTCGCGGGCGAGCACGGCGACGCGGTGCCGCCCGGGGTGGGTGAAGACCGTCATGGCCATATCCTTGCGCACCTGGTCCATCTGGACACTCGTGGGGACGGGGCCCGGTCGCGACGCTGAAGCCATGGCCCCTTCCACCTCGGCATCCCCGTACCCTCCGCTCTCCCGCCGGCCCTCCCGGATCCACCGCGCCTGGCTGGTGGCCGCCGTCGCGGGCGCGGCCATCGTCACGGCCGGGGCGTTCACCACCGTGCCGGGCCTGCTGGTGACGCCCCTGCACGAGGAGTACGCCTGGGAGCGCGGGCAGATCGCGCTCACCGCCTCGGTGAACATGGTGCTGTTCGGCCTCACCGCCCCGTTCGCGGCGGCGCTGATGGACCGCGTCGGGGCCCGCCGCGTCGTCATGGGTGCGCTGCTGCTGGTCGCCGCGGGGGCGCTGCTCACCGGCGTCATGACGCGGCCGTGGCAGCTGGTCGCGTACTGGGGCGTGCTGATCGGCCTCGGCAGCGGCTGCCTGACCATGACGTTCGCCGCCGGGATCACCGCCCGCTGGTTCGACCGGCGGCGCGGTCTGGTGACCGGTGCGCTCAGCTCCTCCAGCCACCTGGGCCAGCTGCTCTTCCTGCCCCTGCTGGCCTGGTCCGTCGGCCACTTCGGCTGGCGTCCGCCGGTGGTGACGCTGGCACTGGTGGCCCTGGTGGTCGCCGCCCTGGTATTCCCGCTGCTGCGCGACCACCCGGCGGACGTGGGCGTGAAGCCGTACGGGGCAACGGAGTTCGTCCCCCGCCCGCCCCCTGCCCCCGGAGCGGCCGCGCGGGCGCTGAGGGTGCTGCTGCGTGCGGCGCGCACCGGTCCGTTCTGGTTGCTCGCCGGGGTGTTCGCCCTCTGCGGGGCCTCCACCAACGGCATCATGTGGTCCAACTGGGCGCCCGCCGCGCACGATCACGGTATGCGGGCCACGGCGGCGGCCTCGCTGCTGTCCCTCGTCGGGGTCTTCTCCGCCCTCGGCGCGCTGCTGGCCGGCTGGCTGACCGACCGGTTCGACCCGCGCCGGCTGCTGACCGTCTGCTTCGCCGTCCGCGCGCTCACCCTGCTCGCGCTGCCCCTGGTGTTCACCTCCACGGTCACGGCCCCGATGCTGCTGTTCGCGGCGGTCTACGGACTCGTCGACGTCGCGACCGTGCCGCCCGTCATCGAGCTCGCCCGCCGCGTGTACGGGGACGATGGCCCCGTCGTCTTCGGCTGGACGAACGCCGCCCACCAGCTGGGGGCGGGCGCCTCGGCGTTCGGCGGGGCCACTGCGCGGGACGTCCTCGGCACGTACGACGGGGTGTGGGCCGCGCTGGCGGCCGGCTGCCTCGTCGCCGCACTGCTGGCCCAGGCCGTACGCGTGAGGGCACACCGACCGGCCGAACGCAAGCGGGCGGGCTACCCTAGTCAAAGTTGAATAGGAAGATGGGTGTTGGGTGTCATGTCCGCGATCCGACTGCTGGTCCTCGGCGCCGTCCGCATGCACGGCCGCGCACACGGCTATCAGGTCCGCAACGACCTGGAGTTCTGGGGCGCGCACGAGTGGTCCAACGCCAAGCCCGGGTCGATCTACCACGCCCTGAAGCAGATGGCGAAGCAGGGACTGCTCCTCGCGCACGAGACGGCCCCCTCCACGGCGGGCGGCCCGCCGCGCACCGAGTACGAGCTCACGGACGAGGGGCTGGCGGAGTGCCGCCGCCTGCTGCGTGACGCCATCCGCTTCTACGACCAGAACATGGACGTCCTCTCGGCGGCCGTCGGTTTCATCGTCGACCTGCCGCGGGCGGAGGCGGTCGCGCTGCTCAAGGAGCGGATCGAGGGCATCGAGAAGTGGCGCAGGGCGGTCACCGAGTACTACACCCCCGAGGAAGGCCCCGAATCCCTCGGCCACATCGGCGAGATCATGAACCTCTGGGTGCACTCGGCCGACAGCGGCGCGGAGTGGACCCGGGGTCTGATCGCCCGCATCGAGGGCGGCGCGTACACCTTCGCCGGGGAGGGCGACCCGTTCGTCGGTCTCCTCGCCGATGACGAGGAGAACCCGTACGCCACCGGTGTCCCCCACCCTGGGGACAACGACTAATCAAGTTTGACGAATGCGGGATCCGTGTTTACCTTCGACCTCCTAGTCAAGTTTGACTACAGGAGGGTACGGGAAACGTGACCGAAGCGATCGTCATGGACGGCGTGCACAAGCGGTACGGGGAGAAGAGCGCCCTGGACGGACTGGACCTGGCCGTCGGCAGCGGCACCGTGCACGGAGTGCTCGGCCCCAACGGGGCGGGCAAGACCACCGCCGTACGGATCATGTCGACGCTGCTGCGCCACGACGCGGGCCGGGTGACCGTGGCCGGCCTCGACGTCCGCGAACGGGCGGGCGAGGTGCGGCGCAGGATCGGGCTGCTCGGCCAGCACGCGGCGGTGGACGAGCAGCTCGGCGGGCGGCAGAACCTGGAGATGTTCGGGCGGCTGTACCACCTGGGCGCACGCCGGGCGGGCAGCCGGGCGGACGAGCTGCTGGAGCGGTTCGGCCTCGCGGACACCGGGCGCAAGGCCGTCAAGCAGTACAGCGGCGGCATGCGCAGGCGCCTCGACCTGGCCGCGTCGCTGATCACCGACCCGGACGTGCTGTTCCTGGACGAGCCGACGACCGGCCTCGACCCGCGCGGCCGGACCGAGGTGTGGGACGCGGTGCGGTCCCTGGTCGGCGGCGGCACCACCGTACTGCTGACCACGCAGTATCTGGAGGAGGCGGACCAGCTGGCCGACCGGATCTCCCTCATCGACGACGGTCGGGCGGTCGCCGAGGGCACCCCCGACGAGCTGAAGGCCCTCGTCGGCGGCGACCGGATCGACATCGTCCTGCGCGACGCGTCCCGGCTGGTGGAGGCGGGCGCCCTGCTCGGCGGCGCGGACCTGGTGCTGGACACCGACCGGCGGCGGATCGGCGCGCCCGCCCCGGACCGGATGGCGGCCCTGGCGCGGACGGTGCGGGTGCTGGAGGAGGCGGGGATCGAGGCGGAGGACATCGCGGTGCGCCGCCCCACCCTGGACGAGGTGTTCCTGTCGCTGACCGGCCGGCCCGCCGACGAACGGCGTGACGAGAAGGCGGCGAAGGCGGAGGAGACGGAGAAGGCGGAGGTGGCGGCATGAGCGCGGCGACGACGACGGCGCCAGGACCGGGCGGCGCGACCTCCCGGCTCGGCTGGGCCCTGGCCGACTCCTGGACGATGACCCGCCGCGAACTGGCGCACTGGGCCCGGCAGCCCGTCGCGGTCCTGGTCAACCTGGTCTTCCCGGTGATGCTGCTGCTGATGTTCACCTATCTGGTCGGCGGCGGCCGGGGCGTGGACGGCGACCCCACGGAGTTCCTGGTCCCCGGGATGCTCGCGCTGACCATGGCCTTCGGCCTGGAGAGCACGATGCTCGCGGTCACCCAGGACCTCGGCAAGGGCGTCATCGACCGCTTCCGCTCGATGCCGATGGTCCCCGGCGCCGTCCTGGTCGGCCGCAGCGCCGCGGACATGCTCCAGTCGACGGCCGCGCTCGCGGTGATGACCGGGGTCGGTTACGCCGTCGGCTGGCGCTGGCACCACGGGGCCGCCGCCGCGCTGGGGGCGTTCGGGCTGCTGCTCCTGCTGCGGTTCGCGATGCTCTGGGTCGGCATCCTGCTGGCCATGGTGGCGGGGCGGCCGGAGATGGTCGCGGCGGTCCAGATCCTCGTCTGGCCGGTCGGCTTCCTCTCCAACGCCTTCGCCACCCCCGCGTCGATGCCGGGCTGGCTGGGCGCGGTGGTCGAGTGGAACCCGATGTCCGCCACGGCCACCGCCGTACGGGAGTTGTTCGGCAACCCGGGAGGCGCGACCGGCTCCTGGGCGGCCGAGCACGCCCAACTGCTCGCGGTGCTCTGGCCGGTGGCCATCATCGCGGTGTTCTTCCCCCTGGCCGTGGCCAAGTTCGCGCGCCTCAGCCGGTAGCGGAGCTCCGGGTGGCGCCGGTGGCCGCGCTCAGTGATGGAAGGCCGTCGAGGCCTTTCGGTCATGGCTCAACGGGTGCTTCTGGGAACGCAGTTCGGGAAGCAACTGCTTCAGGTCCTCGACCAGCAGCTCGGCCAGATCCGAGGAGAACCCGTTGCGGCACACCACCCGCAGCACGGAGAGGTCCTGCCGGTTGGCGGGGAAGGTGTACGCGGGCACCAGCCAGCCGTGCTCCCGCAGCCGGCGGGACACGTCGAACACGTCGTACGCGCGCACGTCCGCGTCGGTCGTGAAGGCGAACACCGGCAGCTCGTCGCCCCGGGTGAGGAGCCGGAAGTCGCCCAGCTCCTCCACCGCGCGGGCCAGAGCGTACGCCACGTCCCGGGAGGCCTGCTGGACCGCGCGGTAGCCCTCGTGCCCGAGGCGCAGGAACGTGTAGTACTGCGCGACCACCTGCGCCCCGGGCCGGGAGAAGTTCAGCGCGAACGTCGGCATGTCGCCGCCCAGGTAGTTGACCCGCAGGACCAGCTCCTCGGGCAGCGCGTCCGCCGTCCGCCACAGCGCCCAGCCGACCCCCGGGTAGACGAGGCCGTACTTGTGCCCCGAGGTGTTGATCGACGCCACCCTCGGCAGCCGGAAGTCCCACACCAGGTCCGGGTCGAGGAAGGGCGCCACCATCGCGCCCGACGCCCCGTCCACATGGACCGCGACGTCGAGACCGGTCCGCTCCTGGAGGGCGTCCAGGGCCGCGCACAGCTCGGCGATCGGCTCGTAGGACCCGTCGAAGGTGGAGCCGAGGACGCCGACGACCCCGATGGTGTTCTCGTCGCACAGCTCGGCGGCGGCCGCCGGGTCGAGGTGGAACCGCTCGCCCTCCATCGGGACGAGCCGGGCCTCCACCTCCCAGAAATCGCAGAACTTCTCCCAGCAGACCTGCACGTTGACGCCCATCACCAGATTGGGCCGGGCCGTCGCCGGATAGCGGTCGGCGTTCCGCTTCGCCCAGCGCCGCTTCAGGGCGAGCCCCGCGAGCATGCACGCCTCGCTCGACCCGGTGGTCGAACACCCCACGGTGGCCCTCGGATCGGGCGCGTTCCACAGGTCGGCGAGCATCGCCACACAGCGCCGCTCCAGCTCGGCCGTGCGCGGGTACTCGTCCTTGTCGATCATGTTCTTGTCCCGGCACTCACCCATCAGGACGCCGGCCTGCGGCTCCATCCACGTGGTGACGAACGTGGCGAGGTTGAGCCGGGAGTTGCCGTCGAGCATCAGCTCGTCGTGGACCAGCCGGTACGCCGTCGACGGCGGCAACGGCCCGTAGGGCAGCCGGTGCCGGGGCGGCGCGGTGTTCATCGCGGCCGTCGGGTCGGCCTCGCCGAAGAAGGGGTTCAGGGCGAGCCTGCGCCGCTCGTTCGAGGGTTCGTCCTGTTCCGGGTGGGCACCGCGGTGGAGCGGCATGGTGGAGGCCCTTCTCTCGGCCGAAGCGGTCGGGGTGCGGGGTCGGCTCTCGGTCCGGGGTCAGCTCTCGGCGGCCAGGCCCGCCTTGATCGCCCGGGTGAACTTCACGACCCGTTCGGCCTGCACCCGGGCGGCGGTCAGGGTCTGCTCGCCGACCGGGATGTCGCCCTGCCCGGAGACGTGGGAGGTGCCGTACGGGTTGCCGTCCACGAACTTCGAGGGGTCGGTGTACCCGGGGGTGACGAGGATGCCGCCGAAGTGGTGGATCGTGTTGTAGAGCGCGAGCAGCGTGGACTCCTGGCCGCCGTGGGTGGTGGAGCTGGAGGTGAAGCCGCTGTAGACCTTGTCGGCGAGCTGCCCCGCCTGCCACATCCCGCCGAGCGTGTCGATGAACTGCTTCAGCTGGGCGGTGACGTTCCCGTACCGGGTCGGCGAACCGAAGATCACCGCGTCCGCCCACGCCATGTCGTCCTGCGAGACCTCGGGGATGTCCGCGGTCGCGGTCACGTTCTCGGCCCACGCCGGGTTGGAGTCGATGGCCGCCTGCGGGGCGAGCTCCGCCGCCCGGCGCAGCCGCACCCGCGCCCCGGCCCGCTCCGCGTCCCCGGCCATCGCCTTCGCGATCGCGGCGACGGTGCCGGTGGAGGAGTAGTAGACGACGGCGACGTTGACGGGCGTGGGCATGCGAGGGACCTCCGTCGGAGCAGGGTCGGTACAAGATGGCTCAAAAGCACACGCAGCAGACGATACGGAGGTTCTCCGCGTCCGGCGCGTCGGACGGGCATCTCCACGGCCAAGGGCATCGCCCCCTCAGCGCAGCGGCTTCCCGTCCTCGTCCAACTGCATCTGGGCCCGTCCGGTGACCAGCAGCCAGGCGGGCAGGGTGGCGGCGCACAGCAGCGGCAGCACGGACGTGTCGCTCACCAGCACCGCCGCCGTGAACAGGCTCACCCAGCCCTGCCGGGTGACGGCCAGCAGCACGCCCAGTACCGCACAGGACACCGCGAGCGACGGCGGGACCGCGTCGACCAGCGCGTGGGCGCAGAGCCCCAGCGACACCCCCGCGAAGACCGCCGGGAAGATCCGACCGCCCCGGAAGCCGCAGGACGCCGCGATGACGAGGGCGGCCGTCTTCACCACCGCCATCCCCGCGAACTCCCCGGCCGACCAGCCGTCCGGGTCCCCGGCGAGCGCCTTCACCTCGTCGAGCCCCTTGAAGAGGGTGAGGTGGCCGCCCAGCGCGCCGAGCAGCCCCAGCACCAGCCCGCCGACCGTCAGGGTGAGCACCGGGTACCGCAGCGCCGTGAAGGCCCGGTGGGCCACCGGGAAGGCGTACACCGCGAGCAGACCGAGGAGAGCGCCGGCCGAGGCGATCAGCAGGGCGGAGAGCAGATCGCCCCAGTGCGGTCCCGCGTACGCCGGGAGGGACAGGTCGAAGCTGGGTTGCGCGATCAGCGACATGGTCAGCGCGCCCGCCGTACCGGCCGCGAGCGGGGCGAACAGCCGGTCCCAGAACGCCCCGGGGCCCGGCTGCGAGGCCAGCGTCTCGGAGAGGATCAGCGCGGCGGCGACCGGGGTCCCGAAGAGGGCGCCGATGGTCCCGGCGGCGGCGAGCGACACCCACAGCTCGCCGGGCGCCCCGGGCGCGAACCGCCGGCCGAGCCAGAAGGCCAGCGCGATGTTGGCCGCGGTGATCGGGTTCTCCGGCCCGAGGCTCACCCCGCCCGCCAGCGCCAGGGTGGTCACCAGGAGCAGTCCGGGCACGATGCCGGGCCTCATCGGCGCGTCCACCAGGCCGGTGGTGGCCGGATCGGGCCCGCCGTGACCGGGCACGGTCCGCAGGACGAGCCCCACCGCGAGACCGGTCGCGGTGAGCATCACGATCATCCACAGCGAGGAGAACCGCCCCACCCCGAGCGCGTCGGGCAGGGTCTCCCAGAGCACGCCCTGGAGCCCCTCCGCCAGCAGGCTCACCCCCAGCAGGATCAGCGCGCAGGCGACGCCGACGGCGATCGCGGGCAGCACGAGCGGCAGCAGCCGCCGGGCCGGGGCGGCCGGAGGGTGCGGGGGAGCCGACGGGGGTGCGGGGGATTCGGGGGCCACCGGCTCACCCTAGAGGGGCGAACCAGACAAAACGCCTCAATGGCGGCCCCAACGGTCCCGCGTCTCGCCCGGTCCGTGCCCGCGCCCCGTCAGTCCGAAGACCTCGCCGATGACCTGGGTCACCCGATGGCCGGGTGCGTCGTTCGTGGTGACGACCAGCACGTCCGTGGGGGCGGCCCGACCACCGCCGAAATCCTCAATGCCCGTGTTTGTGGCACCTCCTGTGAGCGGCTTCGGACCGTTCCGCACGATGCGCACTCCCGCTGTGCGCCACTGGAACCAAGGGCACCGGCCGGGCGTTGATAGCTTGGGGCAGCCACAGAGCCGCCATCGCACACCATCCTGGAGCCCGGACCCTTGAATACGCTTGCGCTCGGACCGAGCTGGCTGGACCCGGACTATCTGCTCAACACGTTCGGGCTCCCCGGCCTGCTCCTCATCGTCTTCGCCGAGTCCGGCCTCCTGATCGGGTTCTTCCTGCCCGGCGACTCGCTGCTGTTCACCACGGGGCTGCTGGTGACCACGGGCCAGCTGAAGTACCCGCTCTGGCTCGTCTGCACGCTGGTCGCCGTCGCCGCGATCGTCGGCGACCAGGTGGGCTATCTCTTCGGCCGCAAGGTCGGCCCGGCCCTCTTCAAGCGCCCCGACTCCCGCCTCTTCAAGCAGGAGAACGTGGAGAAGGCCCACGAGTTCTTCGAGAAGCACGGCCCGAAGTCCCTGGTCCTGGCGCGCTTCGTGCCCATCGTGCGCACCTTCACGCCGATCATCGCGGGCGTCAGCCGGATGAACTACCGCTCCTTCATCACGTACAACATCGTCGGCGCGATCCTCTGGGGCGTCGGCGTCACCGTGCTCGGCGCGATGCTCGGCAAGATCGACTTCGTGCACGAGCACATCGAGATGATCCTCATCCTGATCGTGCTCATCTCCGTGGTGCCGATCGTGGTCGAGGTGCTGCGGGCCCGCAGCCAGGGCAAGAAGGCCGCCGCGGCCGAGGCACGGGCGGGCGGCGGCTCCGGCCTCCCCCCGGCGGGCGGCAACGGCCCCTCCACCGGCCAGCGAGGCCGGCACGCCAAGCGCTGACCTCACGCCGCGTACGCACGCACCGAAGGCGCCCCTCCCCGCAGATCCGGGGGAGGGGCGCCTTCGTCGTACGGGCACGGGCACGGGCACGAGGTACGAGGTACGAGGTACGGGTAGCGCGTCCGCGCGCTCAGAACCCCCGGGTCCGCTTCGCCGCCCGGCGGCTCGCCCCGCCGACCGCGCCGGGCGCCCCCATGAACAGCCGCGAGATCTCACTCCCCAGGTTCACCCCGATCGCGATGGCCAGGGCCGTCGCGACCGCCGTCGACAGCGAGGCCAGCCCCGTGTCCAGCTCGTTCTGCGCCACGCCCAGCAGACCGAAGTACGTCGCCGAACCGGGCAGCAGCGGCCCGATCGCCGCCGTGATGTACGGCAGCGAGGAATGGAACCGGTAGCGCGAGAACAACTGGCCGAACAGTCCCACGAGACCGGCCGCCACCGCCGTCGCCGCGACCGGCGAGATGCCCCCGGTCCGGGCCAGCGCCCCGAAGATGATCCAGGCCACTCCGCCGTTCAGGGTGACCGCCAGCACGGTGGAGCGCTCCTGCTGGAGCAGCACCGCGAAGGCCAGGCTCAGCGCCATCGACGCCAGGATCTGGATCACCGGCTCGTTGTACGGCGTGAACCGCGCCTCCGGATTGAGCTGGGCTCCCAGCTGCAACCCCAGGTACAGGACGACCAGCACGCCCGCGACGATCCCGATGAAGAAGTACATGACTTCGAGCAGCCGGGCCGAGGCGGTGATGTAGTAACCGGTGAGCCCGTCCTGCACCCCCGCCACCAGCGCCCGCCCCGGCAGCAGCGCGAACAGCCCACCGGTGATCACCGCGGACGGCCGGATGTCCGTCGAATGGGTCAGCGTCAGCGCCACCCCCATCGCGGCGGGCGGCATCGCGGCCACCGTGAACTGGTAGAACTCCGGCAGCCCGCGCCCGGCGCACAGCCACGCGAGACGGTCGCCGAGCATCGCGCCCGCCGCCGCCACGACGAACACGAGGAACCCGCCACCGACCAGCACGGAGGCCGAACCGGCCAGCAGCCCGGCGGCAGCCGTCAGCACCCAGCCCGGATACGGGTGGCGATTACGGCGGATCTCCGCGAGCCGCCGGTAGGCCTCCTCCAACGAGATCTCGGTGTCCGTGCTGGTGATGTCGTCGACCAGCCGGAACACGGCCGCCAGACGGGTGTAGTCGGTGCCCCGGCGGCGTACCGTACGGCTCGCCGTCACCGGGTCGTCGACCAGCGACGGCTGGTGCGAGATGGACAGCAGCGTGAACGTGACCGTCGGCTCGCTGCGGTCGAGACCGTAGGACCGGGTCACCGCGAACATCGCCGCCTCGACGTCCTCGGCGCCCTCGCCGCCCGCCAGCAGCAGCTCCCCGATACGCAGCGTCAGGTCGAGCACGCGCGGCACGGCGGGACCCGTCTCGTCGTCGGTCCGCTGGATCGCCTCCGTGGCCGGACGCTCGGTCACCGGCATCCGCAGCATCGTGCGCATCCGGTCCTGCCAGGGCGCCTCCTTGGTCAGCCTGACCATCGGAATGCCCTGCGCCGGAGTGAACGCGGGCGGCGACTGCTGGGCGTTGTACGCGCTCGGCGGGGTGAAAGCGGAACTCAGCGTGTCGGAGTTCGAACCGCCCCCGGAGCCGCCGCCCGGACCGGCCGCACCGGACTGCTCCTGGTGCACACCGGTCGGCAGCGCGAACTCCGACGTCGGATGGTCCTCCTCGGGCGGCGACGCCGGATGACTCGTCCCCGCGGGCGGGGCGAAAGCGCTCCGCGCCTCGTCGGACTGGGGCTTCTGGTCCTCAGGACCGCCCAATTCCGCCACCACTCGACCTCGTTCCTCCTCGACCGCACAACCCGGGGTGTCTGTCCCGTCGCACGTCTGCCCAGTATGGCCACGGGCATGGGCCCCGCACGCGCGGAAGTGCGGACAGCGAAACGGGCGGCACACCCGTGAAGGTGTACCGCCCGTTCCGAGACGGCCGCCCGGCTCACAAACGGAACCGGAAGAGGGACGTCAGTGCGCGCCGCCCTGCGCCTCAAGACGCTTGTACGAGGCCTCGATCTCGGCCTCCGCCTCGGTACGGCCGACCCAGTCGGCGCCCTCGACGGACTTGCCGGGCTCCAGGTCCTTGTAGACCTCGAAGAAGTGCTGGATCTCCAGGCGGTCGAACTCCGACACGTGGTGGATGTCGCGCAGGTGCTCCACCCGCGGGTCGGACGCCGGGACGCAGAGCAGCTTGTCGTCGCCGCCCGCCTCGTCGGTCATCCGGAACATACCGATGGCGCGGCACTTGATGAGGCAACCGGGGAAGGTCGGCTCGTCCAGAATGACCAGCGCGTCCAGCGGGTCGCCGTCCTCGCCGAGGGTGTTCTCGACGAAGCCGTAGTCGGCCGGGTAGCTGGTCGAGGTGAAGAGTCGACGGTCCAGACGGATCCGACCGGTCTCGTGGTCCACCTCGTACTTGTTCCGCGAACCCTTCGGGATCTCGATGGTGACGTCGAACTCCACGGGTGGCTCCTCCATGATCAACACATACGACTGGTGATTAAGTGTCCCCCACGCAGAAGAGTGCTCGCGAAAGGGGCTGGTCAACGGTGGCCGAGCCGGTGGAAAGACCGTCGTTGCGCCCGTCGGACCCGTGGGGCAGGCTGAAGGTCCTGAAGAACAGACACAACGGGTCGTACACCTGGCAGGTCATCGCAGGCTCCGCAACGCTCGGCCTGGTCGTCGCTGCCGGCGCCGTCCTCGCCGCCGGCCCCTGGGACAACGGTCAGCGTAAGGCCGAGCGGGCACTGGCAGTCACCGCGGACCGAACAGGTGGCGCACATCACGGCCGCCCGACGCCCGACGGCCCCCGCCCGGCCCCCAGCGCCCCGGCCGTCCTCCCGGCCCTCGGCACCGCCACGCACGACGCCCCGAGGGACGCCGCCGCGCTCCGCGACACCCTCGCCCCGCTCATCGGCGCGCCCGGACTCGGCGACAGGGTCGCCGCGTCCGTCATCGACACCGCCACCGGCAAGCAGCTGTACGGAACCGGCGCCACCGCCCCGATGACCCCGGCCTCCACCATCAAGATCGCCACCACCGCCGCCGCGCTCTCCGTCCTGGGTCCCGACCACCGCATCGCCACCACCGCCGCGCTCTCCCCCGACGCGGCCACCCTCACCCTCGTCGGCGGCGGCGACCCCACGCTGAGCAGGGCGGCCCTGCGCTCGATGGCCGCCGACGCGGCGAAGGCCCTCCGCGAGGACGACGGGGACGAAGGCGATGACCCGGCGGGCCCGGTACGCCTCACGTACGACATCTCCCGCTACACCGGCCCCGTGCTCCACCCGATCAGCCCCAACGACAACATCGCCCCCGTCACCGCCCTCATGGTCAACGAGGGTCGCCTGAACGACACGGACCGCGGCCCCGCCAAGCGCACCGAAGACCCCGCCGGCGACGCCGCCCGCGCCTTCGCCGCACAGTTGGAGAAGGCCGGCGTCGACGTCACCGGCGCCCCCCGCGAGGCCCGCCCGGCCGACGGGGCCCGCACCGTCGCCACCCACCGCTCGGCCCCGCTCGCCGCCCTCGTCGAGCGCACCCTCACCAACAGCGACAACGACATCGCCGAGGCACTCGCCCGGCAGACCGCCATCGCCAAGGGCGAGAGCGCCGACTTCGCCGGAGCCCGCCGCGCCGTCACCAACGAACTGAGGAAGCTGGGAGTCCCGGTGACCGGGGCCCACCTCGCCGACGGCAGCGGTCTCGACCGCGCGGGCCGGGTCACCCCCGCTCTCCTCACCACCCTCCTGGCCCGCGCGGCCGACCCCGACCGCCCCGGACTGCGCCCGGTCCTCACCGGCCTCCCGATCGCCGGATTCAGCGGCACCCTCGGAGACCGCTACGGGGACGGCTCCGAAGGCACCGGCCTGATCCGCGCCAAGACCGGCACCCTCAGCCGCGTCAACTCCCTCGCCGGAACCGTGGTCGATCCCCGGGGCCGCCTGCTGGCCTTCGCCTTCCTCGCCTCCGGCAGCCGCTCCGCGACCGAGGCCGAACCAGCCCTCGACGCCCTGGCCACCGCTCTCGCCCGCCCGGCGGCCGAGTAACCCCCGAAGAGCGGTGCAAGACCCCACCACCGGGCGACGGGCTCACGTACGGTTGACGCATGACGAGCATCGGTGGTGCCCAGATGGTCGACTGGAATCTCGCGGTGGCGACCGCGACCCGGCTGGTCCGGCCCGGTCCCGACATCAGCCGCGAGGAGGCCCGCGCCGTCGTCGCGGAGCTGCGGCGGCATGCCAAGGCCTCGGAGGAACACGTCCGGCTCTTCACCCGGATGATCCCCGAGGGGACCGAACCCGAGGACACCCCCGTCCTCGTCGTCGACCGGGCCGGCTGGATCAAGGCCAACGTCGCCGGCTTCCGCGAACTGCTGCGCCCGCTGCTCGCCAAGATGGAGAGCCGCCGCTCCGGCGGACCCGGCGGCGCCGTCGTCGGCATGGTCGGCGGCAAGGTCACCGGCGTCGAGCTGGGCATGCTGCTCTCGTTCCTCGCCTCCCGGGTCCTCGGCCAGTACGAGACGTTCGCCCCGGCCACCAGGGACCTGCCCGCCTCCGCCGACGGCGGCGGCCGGCTGCTCCTCGTCGCCCCCAACATCGTCCACGTCGAACGCGAGCTGGACGTCGACCCGCACGACTTCCGGCTCTGGGTCGCCCTCCACGAGGAGACCCACCGCACCCAGTTCACCGGTGTGCCCTGGCTGCGCGACCACCTCCAGGGCGAGATCCAGACGTTCCTCGACGAGACCGACGTCGACCCGATGACCTTCCTGGAGCGCCTCCGCGAGGCCGCCCAGTCCCTCTCCGGCGCCGGACGCCCCGAGGGCGAACAGGGTGAGAGCGACAGCCGCAGCCTCGTCGACATCGTCCAGACCCCAGCCCAGCGCGAGGTGCTCGGCCGCCTCACCGCCGTCATGTCCCTCCTCGAAGGGCACGCGGACTACGTGATGGACGGCGTGGGCCCCGACGTCGTCGGCTCCGTCTCCGAGATCCGCGAGAAGTTCCAGCAGCGCCGCGCCCAGGGCGCCGGCCGCCTCGACCAGGCCCTGCGCAAGCTCCTCGGCCTGGACGCCAAGCTCCGGCAGTACAAGGACGGCGAGAAGTTCGTACGATCGGTCGTCGACGAGGTCGGCATGGACGGCTTCAACCGCGTCTGGACCTCACCGAACACCCTCCCGACCAAGGCCGAGATCGCCAAGCCCGCCGACTGGGTCGCGCGGGTGCACCGTAAGGCCGAATCCTGACCGTCGGGCGGTCCGGGGAGCCATATTGGTCCGCCAATCACCCATCCGAGGGACCGTAGGGGCATGGGAAGGCGTGCAATGCTCGATGAACAGCTTGCCTCTGTCACCATCGACGCACTCTGAGTGACGGGACTCACGCGTTCCGGCGCTCGACGCTCCTCCCGAACTCCACGAAGGGCACCGGACATGGGTCCCCATCCTGCGGTCGCGGCGATACGCCTGGCGGTCCGCCGCGTACTCCACGACGTACTCACCGAATTCCACCGGCACGCCGACCACGACCGGCCGGCCGACGCGGCGAGGCGCCCCGCGCACGCCGCCCACTCCCACTCCCGTTATGCCGAAGCCGGCGCCGCGGGCAGGACCGCTCTCCCCGACCGGCCCGCCACCCCGCTCGTCCTCGTCGCCTGCTCCGGCGGCGCCGACTCCATGGCGCTCGCCTCCGCCCTCGCGTTCGAGGCCCGCAAACTCGCCGTCCGGGCCGGCGGCATCACCGTCGACCACAACCTCCAGTCGGGGTCCGGTCTCCGCGCCGCCGAGGTCGTCACCCGGCTCACCGCCATGGACCTCGACCCCGTCGAGGCCGTCGCCGTGCACGTCGGACGCGAGGGCGGCCCCGAGGCCGCCGCCCGCGACGCCCGCTACGCCGCGCTGGACGCCGCCGCCGAACGCCACGGCGCCGCCGCCGTCCTGCTCGGCCACACCCGCGACGACCAGGCCGAGACGGTCCTCCTCGGCCTCGCCCGCGGTTCCGGCATCCGCTCGCTCTCCGGCATGGCAGCCGCCTCCGGGCCGGCCGGCCGCTACCGCCGCCCCTTCCTCCAGCTCGACCGGCAGGCCGTCCGCAAGGCCTGCCTGGTCCAGTCCCTGCCCGTCTGGGACGACCCGCACAACATCGACCCCGCCTACACCCGCTCCCGGCTCCGCCACGAAGGCCTGCCCGCGCTGGAGAAGGCGCTCGGCAAAGGCGTCGTCGAAGCCCTCGCCCGCACCGCCCAGCTCTCCCGCGACGACGCCGACGCCCTGGACACCTGGGCCGCCGAGGCCGAGCTGTCCGTACGGGACGAGACCGGCCGCCTGGAGTGCGCCAAGCTCTACGTCCTGCCGCCCGCGGTACGCCGCCGGGTGCTGCGCCGCGCACTGATCGAGGCCGGGGCGCCCGCCGGCTCCCTCTTCGCCCGGCACCTCGAAGAAGTCGACCGCCTGATCACCGGCTGGCGCGGCCAGCGGGCCATCAACCTGCCCGGCCGCGTCGAGGCGATGCGGCAGGGTGGCAGACTGGTCATTCGGCAGAGCTGACGCGCAAGCGGCTGAAGTGCAGGCGAACAGCCGGCCCGGCCCGGGCGCTTTCCCGGGCCGGCAGGCAGAGAAAGAGACGTGGGTGAACGAGAAGGACATGGGTACCGACCTTCAGTCGGTGCTCCTCACCAAGGAAGAGATCGACGCGAAGCTCGTCGAGCTGGCCGCGGAGATCGACGCGGAGTACGCGGGCAAGGACCTGCTGATCGTCGGCGTCCTCAAGGGCGCGGTGATGGTCATGGCGGACCTGGCGCGCGCGCTGTCCACCCCCGTCACGATGGACTGGATGGCCGTCTCCTCGTACGGGGCCGGCACCGAGTCCTCCGGCGTCGTCCGGATCCTCAAGGACCTCGACACCGACATCAAGGGCAAGCACGTCCTGATCGTCGAGGACATCATCGACTCCGGTCTGACGCTGTCCTGGCTGCTGTCCAACCTGGGCTCCCGGGAACCGGCCTCGCTGGAGGTCTGCACCCTGCTGCGCAAGCCGGATGCCGCAAAGGTCGCGATCGATGTGAAGTGGATCGGTTTCGACATCCCCAACGAGTTCGTCGTCGGCTACGGGCTGGACTACGCGGAGAAGTACCGCAACCTGCCCTTCGTCGGCACGCTCGCCCCGCACGTCTACGGCGGCTGACCCCGGCCGATCCGCTGGGGAACCCTCGCCGCCCTCGGGCCGTTGAAGCTGCGAAAGCAGGTTTCTCCGTCGTACCCGGCAGTCGCTGGTGACGATGCTGGGGTACCGTCCGAAGAACAGTCTTTTCAAACAGCAGCATTTACCTACGGGCAGGAGGGACGGGGCATCTTCGCTCCGTATGGATGGACGTGAAGCGATACTTCCGTGGGCCCGTCATGTGGATCGTGCTGGCCGTCCTCGCCGTGGTCGTGTTGATGCAGGTCGTCGGCTCGTCCGGCGGCCACAAGACGGTGGACACCGGCAAGGTGATCCAGGCGATCAGCAAGAACCAGGTGGAGCAGGCCAAGCTGACCACCGGTGACGAACAAATCCTCAAGATCGAGCTGAAGAAGGGCCAGAAGCTCGAAGGCGAGTCCGGCAGCAAGTTCCAGGCGAGCTACATCGGCAACCAGGGCGTCGAGCTCGCCGACACGTTGCAGCAGAAGTTCGAGGACGGTGACATCGAGAAGGGTTACACCGTCTCGCCGTCGAAGCAGTCCCCGTTCGTCTCGATCCTCCTCTCGCTGCTGCCCTTCGTCCTCATCGTGGTCGTCTTCCTGTTTCTGATGAATCAGATGCAGGGCGGCGGATCCAAGGTCATGCAGTTCGGCAAGTCCAAGGCCAAGCTGATCACCAAGGACACCCCCAAGACGACCTTCTCCGACGTGGCGGGATCCGACGAGGCGGTCGAGGAACTCCACGAGATCAAGGAGTTCCTCCAGGAGCCGGCGAAGTTCCAGGCCGTCGGCGCCAAGATCCCCAAGGGCGTCCTGCTCTACGGGCCGCCCGGTACGGGCAAGACGCTGCTCGCACGCGCCGTCGCCGGCGAAGCGGGCGTGCCGTTCTACTCGATCTCCGGGTCCGACTTCGTCGAGATGTTCGTCGGCGTCGGCGCCTCCCGGGTGCGCGACCTCTTCGAGCAGGCCAAGGCGAACGCCCCGGCGATCGTCTTCGTCGACGAGATCGACGCCGTCGGCCGCCACCGCGGCGCCGGCATGGGCGGCGGTCACGACGAGCGCGAGCAGACGCTCAACCAGCTGCTCGTCGAGATGGACGGGTTCGACGTGAAGGGCGGCGTCATCCTGATCGCCGCCACGAACCGCCCGGACATCCTCGACCCGGCGCTGCTGCGCCCCGGACGTTTCGACCGGCAGATCGCGGTCGACCGCCCGGACATGCAGGGCCGCCTGGAGATCCTCAAGGTGCACCAGAAGGGCAAGCCCGTGGCGGAGGGCGTCGACCTCGGCGCCGTCGCCCGACGCACGCCCGGCTTCACCGGCGCCGACCTGTCGAACGTGCTCAACGAGGCCGCGCTCCTGACGGCGCGCGGCAACAAGAAGCTCATCGACAACGAGAGCCTCGACGAGGCCATCGACCGCGTCGTGGCGGGCCCGCAGAAGCGGACCCGGATCATGTCCGAGAAGGAAAAGAAGATCACCGCGTACCACGAGGGCGGACACGCCCTGGTCGCGGCGGCCTCCCCCCAGTCGGACCCGGTCCACAAGATCACGATCCTCTCCCGCGGTCGCGCCCTCGGTTACACGATGGTGCTCCCGGAGGAGGACAAGTACTCCACGACCCGCAACGAGATGCTCGACCAGCTGGCGTACATGCTGGGCGGGCGTGCGGCCGAGGAGCTGGTCTTCCACGACCCGACCACCGGCGCCGCGAACGACATCGAGAAGGCCACGGCGACGGCCCGCGCGATGGTCACGCAGTACGGCATGACGGAGCGCCTCGGCGCGATCAAGTTCGGCGGCGACAACTCGGAGCCCTTCCTGGGCCGCGAGATGGGCCACCAGCGCGACTACTCGGAAGAGGTCGCGGCACTGGTCGACGAGGAGGTCAAGAAGCTCATCGAGACCGCCCACAACGACGCGTGGGAGATCCTCGTCGAGAATCGCGACATCCTCGACGCCCTGGTGCTCGAACTGCTGGAGAAGGAGACGCTGGGCAAGGACGAGATCGCGGAGATCTTCGCCCCGCTCGTCCGGCGCCCCGCCCGACCGGCATGGACCGGATCCGCCCGACGCACCCCGTCGACGCGGCCCCCGGTGCTCTCTCCCAAGGAGCTGGCCCTCACCAACGGCGCATCGGTCGCCAACGGTTCGGCCACCCCGCCGGAGATCGCCCCGACGGACCTGACGAAGGACATCGCCCCGTCCACCGAGGTGATTCCCGAGGAGCGTCCCGAGAGCCAGTGACGGACCGACTCCGGTGAGACCCCCGTCACGGGGGCCGACCCGGTCCCGGAATGGATGCCGCGCCCCCCAGGTTTTAGCCTGTGGGGGCGCGGCTTTTCCGTATGCCTGCGAGGTCTGAGCGCGAACCCGCGCACGGGACAGCACAGAGGAACGAGGCACAGATGACCGACCCGGTGACGCTGGACGGCCAGGGTTCGATCGGCGAGTTCGACGAGAAGCGGGCCGAGGCGGCCGTACGCGAACTGCTGATCGCCGTCGGGGAGGACCCGGACCGCGAGGGCCTGCGGGAGACGCCGGGGAGGGTGGCGCGGGCGTACAAGGAGATATTCGCGGGCCTGTACCAGCAGCCCGAGGACGTCCTGACGACCACGTTCGACCTGGGTCACGACGAGATGGTGCTGGTCAAGGACATCGAGGTGTTCTCGACGTGTGAACATCACCTGGTGCCGTTCAGGGGCGTCGCGCACGTCGGCTACATCCCCGCCTCCACCGGCAAGATCACCGGCCTGTCCAAGCTCGCCCGGCTGGTCGACGTCTACGCCCGCCGCCCGCAGGTCCAGGAGAGGCTGACGACGCAGATCGCCGAGTCCCTCATGTCGATCCTGGAGCCCCGCGGAGTCATCGTCGTCATCGAGTGCGAGCACATGTGCATGTCGATGCGCGGTATCCGCAAGCCCGGGGCGAAGACCCTCACCTCCGCGGTCCGCGGCCAGCTCCGGGACCCCGCGACCCGTGCCGAGGCGATGAGCCTCATCATGGCGCGCTGACGCTCTCCCGAACGCGCGAGACGGGCGCGGCAGTCGCGTGGAGCGGCCGCCGCGCCCGTATCCGTCTACGCTGCCGCCGTGCCCGTGCCGTCGTGGTCGTTGCCGTCCTCCGGGAGGCGGCAGACGCGTTCCAGGAAGAGCGCGGCCGCGATGACCGCGATGCCGGCCACCACCGCCGCGCCCGCGTAGATGGCCTGGTCGCGGCGGGGCGGGATGTCGAGGTAGCTCAGGAGGAAGACGCCGGTGCCGCCGTACATACCGGCGACGAGGGCGGTGACCAGGGCGCTCGCCTGCCCGAAGACGACCGCGCGGGCCGCGAACAGCGGCTCGACCCCCTTGGCGCCGGGGCGGCGTTCGCGCTGGGCGCGCAGGCGGGTGCGGGTGGAGAGGGCGGTCGCGAGGAGGATCACCGCGATCACGGCGAGCACGATCGACGCGGCCAGCGGGACGCTCGGCAGGGTGCTGAGGGAGTCCCAGAGGCGGGCCCCGCCCCAGGAGAGGACACCGGCGGCGGCGAAGAGGCCCGCCAGTACCCCGAGCCGTAGTTGCTTCACCGAGTGAGCCGCCCTTCGCGTCGCCTGTGCCCGGTCCGGCCGTGTGCCGGACCACCGTCCGTCGAGCTTAGGGCCTGTCGTTTGGATCATGCCGGGCTCGCGGGCCCGGCACGCACCGGACCCCGCTCCCTGATCCGGCCTGATCCAAACGACAGACCCCAACGATTACTCCGGCAGGCGCAGTTCCAGGTCGGCACGGGGCAGGACGCTGTCGCGGCCGACCTCGGCGAGGAGCTGGGCCACCGGGCCGGCGCCGGGCAGCTGGGCCTCGGGGTCGATGTCGTGCCACGGGGCGAGGACGAAGGCCCGCTCGTGGGCGCGCGGGTGCGGGAGCGTGAGCACCGGGTCGTCGGAGAGGACGTCGGCGTACGCCACGATGTCCACGTCGATGGTGCGCGGACCCCAGCGCTCCTCGCGGACCCGGTCGAAGGCCTCCTCGACGGCCTGCCCGCGCTCCAGCAGGGAGGCGGGGGGCAGCGTCGTCTTCACGAGGATGACGGCGTTGAAGTACGAGGGCTGGGAATCCGCCTCGACGCCCCAGGGCTCCGTCTCGTACACCGGGGAGACGGCCTTGACCCGGAGGCCCGGGGTGTCCTCCAGGGCGTCGACGGCCCCCTGGAGGGTCTCCAGCCGATTGCCCAGGTTGGAGCCGAGGGAGATCACGGCCATCTTGGGGTTGGAGAGCGTGACGTCGGCGGCGTCCACCTGCCGGACGACGGCGGTCGGAACCGGCTGTACGGTCGGGTCGCTCTGCCCTTCGGTGGAAAATGCAGTCATGCTCGGCTCCGGATGATGGTGATGGTCACGTCGTCGAAGGGGACGGTGATCGGTGCGTCCGGCTTGTGCACCACGACCTCGACCTCCTGGACGCCTTCGTGCTTCAGGCACTGCTGGGCGATGCGTTCGGCGAGCGTCTCGATCAGATCGACCGGTTCGCCGGTCACCACGTCGACGACCTCCTCGGCCACCACGCCGTAGTGCACGGTGCGGGCCAGGTCGTCGGTGGCTGCCGCGGGGCGGGTGTCCAGGCCGAGCACCAGGTCGACGATGAAGGTCTGGCCCTCCTCCCGTTCCCGGGGGAAGACACCGTGGTGCCCACGGGCCTTGAGGCCGCGCAGCGCGACACGATCCACGCGAATCACTCCTGCTGTCGTTGGTCGAGAGGCACCCGGCCGCGTGCGGGCGGCGAGGTGCCTTCTTCCGAATCTACCCGCGAGCACCGACAGCGCTCGCCCGTGGGGCCGCCGACAGCGCCTTCGGGCTGGTAGCCGCCCCTACCCGGTGGTCGTCGGTTCCAACCCCTATGGGTCCCGTACCCACTCAGGAAGGTGTTTCCTCGTCGTCGTCCTCATCGGATTCCGTCAGGACGGGCGATCCGTGGTGGGACCAGAGTTTCCAGCCGTCGGCGGTGCGCCGGAACACGTTCGTGGCGACGACCAGCTGGCCCACGAGCGGCCCCAGCGCGTTGCCCTCCTCGGCGGGGCCGCCGCTGAGGATGTTCTCGGTGCAGGTGACCAGCGCGGTGTCCTCCGTCATCGCGATGTTGACGTCGGTGAGGAAGAACTGGATGTACTCGGTGTTCGCCATGATCAGGGCGTAGCTGCGCAGTACGTCTCCGCGGCCCGTGAGCACCGGCCAGCCGGGGTGGACGCACGAGACGGTGAGGTCCTCGCCCGGCAGCCACCGGCCGGACAGCTCGTCGTGGTCGCCGCGTTCCAGCGCCTCGTAGAAGGCGGTGTTGGCGGCCTCGACCTCCGCGATGTCGGCGGCGGCCCGTGCGTGTTCCTCGTTCACGCGGCGCCCTCGACCGCGCGGGCGACGCGGACGGCGTCGGCGGTGGCCCGTACCTCGTGGACCCGGACCGCCCAGGCTCCGGCCGACGCGGACAGCGCCGAGACGGCCGCGGTCGCCGCGTCGCGTTCGCGGGCGGGCGGCGGGGCCGAGCCGGGCCCGGCCAGGACGTGCCCGAGGAAACGTTTGCGGGAGGCGGCCACCAGCAGCGGGCGGCCCAGCGTGTGCAGGCCGGCCAGGTGCGCGACGAGCGACAGGTCGTGGGCGGCGTCCTTCGCGAAGCCGAGGCCGGGGTCGATCACGATGCGCTCGGGGGCGACGCCGCCCGCGACGACCGCGTCCATCCGCTGCCGCAGCTCGGCGAGGACCTCGGCGACCACGTCCTCGTACACCGCGCGGCTGTTCATCGACTCGCTGAAGCCGCGCCAGTGCATCACGACGAACGGGACCTCGGCGGCGGCGACGGCCGGGATCATGTCCGGGTCGGCGAGGCCGCCGCTGACGTCGTTGACCAGGGCGGCCCCGGCGGCGACGGCCTGCTCGGCGACGCGGGCGCGCATGGTGTCCACGGAGACGGTGACGCCCTCGGAGGCCAGCCCCCGCACTACGGGCACGACCCGGCGCAGCTCCTCGGCCTCGTCCACCCGGCTGGCGCCGGGGCGGGTCGACTCACCGCCCACGTCCACCAGGTCCGCGCCCTCGGACACCAGGTGCAGACCGTGCTTGACCGCGGCCGCGGTGTCGAACCAGCGGCCGCCGTCGGAGAAGGAGTCGGGCGTCACGTTGACGACGCCCATGACCGCGCAGCGGTCCCACTCCGGCAGCCCTCGGACCGTGCCCCGCGTGCGTGACGTACTCATACGACCAGACTAGGCCCGTCACGTCACCCGTCACGCCGCGCGTACCCGTGCTCCTGGGCGGGGGGAGGCGTGGGGCCGCACGGGCGCGGGCGGCGGGGGCGGAACGGGCGGGGCGGCGAGAGGTTCACGAAGCCCTCCGCCCGCATCGCCGCGATCCCGGTGCGGGGCAGGTCGCGGCTGGTGCGGAAGACCACGAAGCGGGGCTCCCAGCGGGGCTTGAACGTGGCGTTGTACCTGTACAGCGACTTGATCTGGAACCAGCGGGGGAGGAAGACCAGCAGCCCCCGCCAGCAGTGCGGCACCGGTCCCGCGCCGAGCCGCTCGCCGCGGGCCGGCGCGGAGCGGAACATCGCGAAGTTCAGCGAGACCCGGGCGACGCCGAGCCTCCCGGCGGCCTGGAGGGAGGCGACGATCAGGAGCTCGTTCATGCCGGGGTCGGCCGAGCGGTCGCGGCGCATCAGCTCCAGGGACATGCCGTCCGGTCCCGTCCCCGGGGGACGAAGTGGAGGACCGCCTTCAGGTCGCCGTGAGGGGAGTTCTCCGTACCGGAGCCGGTCGGATGGGCGGTGGCGATCACGCAGGCGCCGTCGGCCGGGTCGCCGATCCGGCCCAGCGCCATGGAGAAGCCGCGTTCGGTGTCGGCGCCGCGCCAGTCGGCGGCGGCGCGGCGGATCCGGTCCAGCTCGGTGTCGCCGATGTCACGTGCCCGCCGGACCCGGGTCGCGTAGCCGTTCCGTTCGATGCGCTCGACCATCTGGCGCACGTTCCGCATGGCCCGTCCGGCGAGGGAGAAATCCGCCCCGTCCACCACCGCCTCGTCGCCCGGTTCCAGGGCGGTGAGGCCGGTCTCGCGGGTCCAGACCTGGCCGCCGGTCCCGCTGCAGCCCATCACGGCGGGGGTCCAGGAGTGCGCCTGCGCCTCGTCCATGAAGCGTTCGATCGCGCCCGGCCAGGCCTCCACGTCACCGATGGGGTCACCGCCGGCCAGCATCACCCCGGAGACGACCCGGTAGCAGACGGCGGCCTTGCCGCTGGGGGAGAAGACGACGCCCCTGTCACGGCGGAGCGCGAAGTGGCCGAGCGAGTCCCGGCCGCCGTGCCGCTCCAGGAGGGCCCGCAGCCGGCTCTCGTCGTCCTCGGTGAGGCGGGCGACCGGGTGTTCGGGGCGGAGGGCGAGGTAGAGGGTGGTGACGGCGGTGAGCAGGCCGAGCGCGCCCAGCGAGTAGGCCACGGTCCAGCCGGTGCGCCCGGTGTAGCCGACGGGACCCTCGACGCCGAACAGGCCGTACAGCACGTGCTGGAGACGGTCGGCGATGGACGGGTCGCCGACGACCCGGCCGGGGCGGACGCTGACGATGATCAGCCCGAGCCCCAGCGAACCAGCACCGAGCAGCACGAAGTTGGCGAGCGCGCGCCAGCGGCTACGGGGGTCGGGCAGCGCCCTGAACTGGTCCCGGCGGCACACCAGCAGCCAGCAGAGCGCCAGCGACACGAGCACTCCGACGATCGAGTGGCGGTACGCGAACTGGGCCACGGCCCCCGCGGGCAGCAGGACCACCGCCGCGCGCCAGGCCCGCCGCTTGTGCCGCTTCAGCCCGTGGGCGAGCAGGAGCAGCAGCATGCCCGCACTGAGCGAGAGGGCGGCGGCGAACGGGCCGAGCGCCCCGGGGAGCACCTCGGCGAGGGTGTGCGTCCGGCTGTGCCGGAAGCGGGGGAAGACCCCGGCGGCGACGTCGATCAGCCCGACGACGGTGCAGGCGGTACCGACGAGCGCGGGTACGGATTCGGGGCGCGGTCCGTGGAGCAACCGGCGTACGCGCTGCGGAACCGATACCGACTTGTCCCCATCTGGCGTGACAGACATCGCTTCCCGTGGCTTCGCGAGAGATTCGTGGAGTCCGTCGGCTGGAGCCCCACGGACGATGTGCGCCCTCTAGGACGGGGGCGGGGGAGCGCGGGTTCACCCACATTCCGGAAATTTCCCGCATCCGGCCCGCGTAAGGAATCACGGAGAAAAGAACGGTACGCGGCGAGCGACGGGCTCTCCGCGTACTACAAGGCGGCCGAGGACCCCCGACGACGGGCGACCTGTTCCACGGGAAGCGGGAGCTGCGTGACCGCGCCGACCTGATGTGGACTCTGGAGAACCGGCCACCGTCCGGCGGTTCCTTCCCGGTGACGACGGACCGGGAGGGCGAGGACAACCTGGGCAGCACGATGGAGTTCATCGAGAAGGTGAGGGCGCCCGCGAAGGTGTCCTCCATCGTGCTCGACAGCGGCGGGCACAACTTCACGACCTGGCGGCGGGAGATCCCGCCGGCCCTGGAGTGGCTGAGCGCCCGGCTCAGCGGGAACTGATGGGGGAGCGCCCTCAGGGGGCGGGGATCGTCGCGACCGTCTCCACGGCGACCTCGGCGCGCGGTACGTCCTGGGCGTCCGCGTCGATGGAGCGGCGCAGGGCCTCGTGGAGCCGGGCGGGGGTCAGCACGCCGAGGAAGCGCCCCTCGCTCTCCTTGTCGATGACGGCGATCCAGCCCGCGTCGTGCTGGAGCATGGTGGCGAAGGCCTGCTTGAGGGGTGCCCCGAGCGGGAGCCAGGCCTCCATCCGACGGGCGTGTTCGCGGACGGTGCCCCTGGCGGTGGCCGGTGCTCCGGCTCCGGTGGTCGCCGTGCCGGCCGTGGCGTCGGAGGTCGCGTCGGCGGGGATCCAGCCGTGGAGGTTGTCCCGGCCGTCCAGGACGACCGCCCAGCGCGCGCCCTGGGACCTGAGCCGTTCGGTGGCCGTGGTTAGCGGGTCGTCGAGGTGGACGACCGGCGGCTGGTCGAGGTCGCTCTCCTCGATGGGCGTCACCGAGAGCCGCTTCAGCCCGCGGTCCGCGCCGACGAAGTCGGCCACGTACGGGGTCGCGGGGGCTCCGAGCACGGTGGCGGGGGAGTCGAACTGCTCGATGCGGCCCTGGCCGTAGACGGCGATCCGGTCGCCCAGGCGGACCGCCTCCTCGATGTCGTGCGTGACGAACAACACGGTCTTGCGCACCTGGGCCTGGAGTTTCAGGAATTCGTTCTGGAGCCGTTCGCGGACGACCGGATCGACCGCGCCGAAAGGCTCGTCCATCAGGAGGACGGGCGGATCGGCGGCCAATGCGCGGGCCACGCCGACGCGTTGGCGCTGGCCGCCGGAAAGCTGTTCCGGATAGCGGTCGCCGTAAACGGAAGGGTCGAGTCCGACGAGGTCGAGGAGTTCGGCGGCGCGTTCGCGTCCCTTTCCGCGCTTCCAGCCCAGCAGATGGGGAACGGTCGCGGTGTTCTCCAGCACCGTCTTGTGCGGGAAGAGTCCCACCTGCTGGATCACATAGCCGATCCGGCGGCGCAGTTCCACGGGATCGATGGTGGATATGTCGTCCCCGTCGAGGAATATCCCACCCTCGGTCGGTTCGATCAGCCGGTTCACCATCTTCATCGTGGTCGTCTTGCCGCAACCGGAAGGTCCGACGAGCGTGACCAGTTCACCCTCGGCGACCTCGAAGGAAAGGTCGTCGACGGCGGTGGTGCCGTCTGCGTAACGCTTGGTGACGTGCTCGAAACGGATCATGGTTCCCCATTGTGGAGGGCGTTCTGTGAAGGGCGTGTTGCCGGAATGCGACAGCCTCCGCGATTGTCAGTGGTCGAGGATAGGCTCGCCAGTCATCAGTTCGATCCGGGGCGAACCGGGGGAGGACCCGGCGCGATCAGGGGAAGACCCCGGCGCGATCCCGGGGAGGACCCGGCGCGATCCGGGCGAGATTCCGGGGCACGAGCGAAAGCAGGAGGTGGGGGGCGGATGGCCGAGCAGAACTGCCTGGTGACGAACGACTGGATCTGCGGGGAGTATCTGCGCTCCCGCAGCCAGGAGTTGACCGACGCGACCGTGCAGCACATCGGGATCACGGTGGTCTCGGTGCTGATCGGGCTCGCGGTCGCCTTTCCGCTGGCGCTGCTCGCCCGCCGGGGCCGGCGCTTCGCCGGGCCGGTGCTCGGGCTGACGACCGTGCTCTACACCGTGCCCTCGCTGGCGATGTTCTCGCTGCTGCTGCCCCTGTTCGGGCTGTCGGCCGCGCTCGTCGTCACGGGCCTGGTGCTCTATTCGCTGACCATCCTCGTACGCAACATCCTGGCCGGGCTCGAAGCGGTGCCCGAGGAGGCCCGGGACGCCGCCCGCGGCATGGGATACGGGCCGGGGCGGCTGCTGTGGGAGGTGGAGCTCCCGCTGGCGCTGCCCGCGGTGATGGCGGGGCTGCGGATAGCCACCGTGTCGACGGTCGCGCTGACCACGGTCGGCTCGCTCGTCGGCAAGGGGGGCCTGGGCAATCTCATCGAGGACGCGCTGCCCAGCTTCTTCAAGGCCCAGGTGCTCGCCGCCTCGGTCCTGTGCGTGCTGCTCGCGTTGGCGGCGGACCTGCTGCTGCTCGGCCTCCAGCGGCTGCTGACGCCCTGGACCCGGATATCCGGGCACGCCCGGACGCCCGGTCCGTCCGGGGTGGACAAGGCCGGGCGCACCGACCCGGACGGACCGGGCGGACCGGCGGGCCTGCCCGCCCCGGCGAAGGTGGAGGCGGGCTGACCCGTGGGAGTCATCGGCGATGCCTGGACCTGGCTGACGACCGGGGCCAACTGGTCGGGCGACGGCGGGGCCGCGCACCGGCTCGGCGAGCATCTGTACGTGAGCGGGGTCGCCCTCGCGGTGGCCTGCGCGATAGCCCTGCCGCTCGCCCTGTATCTGGGGCACATCGGCAGGGGCGGTGCGCTCGCGGTGAACATCTCCAACGTGGGGCGGGCCGTCCCGGTCTTCGCGGTGCTCGCCCTGTTCATGGTCACGCCCCTGCGCAACTCGGGTTACTGGCCCACGATCATCGCGCTGGTGCTCTTCGCGGTGCCGCCGCTGCTGACCAACGCCTACGTCGGGATGCGGGAGGTGGACCGGGCCGTGGTGGAGGCCGCGCGCGGCATGGGAATGTCGGGCGGGCAGCTCTTCGTCCGGGTCGAGCTGCCGCTCGCCTACCCGATGATCATGACCGGGCTGCGGTCCGCCGCCGTCCAGGTCGTGGCCACCGCGTCGATCGCCGCGATGGTCGGCCTCGGCGGTCTCGGCCGGATCATCACCGCCGGGTTCAACACCTACGACACGGCCCAGGTCTTCGCGGGCGCGATCCTGGTCGCGGGACTCGCCCTGCTGGTGGAAGGGGTGCTCGTGGGCCTGGACCGGCTGCTGTCACCGCTGCGCCGCCGCCGGCCCGCGTGACGGGGCCCGGCGGCCCCCAGCTTTCCTTTGGTCACCTTTTTTCAGTTCGGACGGAGAACAGAACATGAGCAGAACCTCGCGGATAGCGGGAGCGGTCGTCGGCATGGTGGCGCTGGCCGGGTCGCTGGCGGCCTGCGGCGGCGACAGCCTGGAGCAGGAGAAGGGCTCCGGCTCCTCGGGCGGCGACGGCAAGAAGGGCTCCCTCGTCGTCGGCTCGGCCTCCTTCACCGAGTCCAAGGTGCTCGCCGAGCTGTACGCGCAGATCCTCGGGGACGCCGGGTACGACACCTCGGTCACCACGGTGAAGAACCGCGAGCTGTACGAGCCCTCGCTGGAGAAGGGTGAGATCGACGTCGTCCCCGAATACGCCGCGACGATCACCGAATTCCTCAACGCCAAGGTGAACGGGGCGGAGAAGGCCCAGGGCGCCCCCTCGCCTCCCCGGACGCCGACGCCACGGTCGCCGCGCTGGAGAAGCTCGCGGGCCCGCTGGGCCTCAAGGTGCTCCCGGCGGGGAAGGCCGTCGACCAGAACGCTTTCGCGGTCTCGAAGGAATTCGCCGAGAAGAACAAGCTCACGACCCTTTCCGATCTTGGAAAGTCGAAGCTCAAGGTGAAGATCGCGGCGGGCGACGAGTGCGAGGTGCGGCCGTTCTGCGCACCCGGTCTGAAGAAGACGTACGGCATCGACGTCACGGGTATCGACCCCAAGGGCGTCGGAACCCCGCAGTCCAAGCAGGCCGTCCGCGACGGCAAGGTCGAGCTGGTCCTGACGACCACCACGGACGCGGTGCTGGACGGGCTGGTCTTCCTGGAGGACGACAAGAAGCTGCAGAACGCCGACAACGTCCTGCCGGTCCTCAATGCCAAGGACGCGGGCGCCCCGGAGATCGCCGACGCGCTCGGAAAGCTCACCGACGCGCTCACCACGGAGGATCTCGCGGAGCTGAACCGCAAGGTCGACGCCGAGCGCGCGAAGCCCGCAGACGTGGCCAAGGAGTATCTGGAGTCGAAGGGGCTCATCAAGAAGTAGGGCTCGGGCAAAGGACATTTCGGGGGCCGCGAGGTAACCGGCGGGGAACAGATTGCCGAGCGGCCCCCAAGTGGCGCGTACACACGGTAAATTTCAGGCCATGCCACGTGGACGCCACCGCCATTCCCCACCCCTTCACAGAATCCTGCCCCCCTCCGTGGTGGCGGGAGTGTCGGTCGTCGGTGCCGCCGGCGCCTGGCTCCTGGCCGAACCCCTGGTCCTGCGCGGCCTGGTGGCCGCCGTGGCGGCCGCCGCCGTCACCGGCGCGTATCTGATGCGCAGCTGGGACCGGGCGGCGGGACTGCGGGTCGCCGAGCTGACCCGGGCCCGCGCCAGTGACGAATGGCGGGCCGAGGAGCGGATAGCCGAGCTGGAGCAGGATCTGGAGGAGTCGCGCGAGCTGCGCACCCGTCTGGAGACCAAGCTCCGCCGCAAGCGCGTCGAGCTCGCGGGGCTGCGCGGGGAGCACGCCGGACTGCTGCGCCGCTACGCCAACGCCGAGACCGAGCGGGCCAGCGCGCTGGAGGGCCGCAGGCAGCTCGCCATCGAGGCCGCCGCCCCCAAGGAGCTGCTGCCCGCGCGGTCCACGCCGACCCCCGAGTCGTACCGGCGCGCGGACGAGGCCCTGATGAACCTCACACGCAACGCGGCGCTCCAAGAGACCCGCCGGACGGTGGAGGCGGCCCGGAAGCGACAGCCGGCCGTCGACGACCGGCACCACGACACGGAGGGGGAGGGCCCGCGGGGGAAGCACGCGGCGGCCCCCGGGGCGGGCGAGCACCGGGACCACCAGCACCGCCGCCCCTCCACCCCCCTGCCCGCCCCGGCGCTCCCGAGCGTGAAGGCCCCCGCCTCCAAGACGCCGGCGCCCGTGCCGCGCGCGATCCCGGGCGCCTCGGCCGTCGTCCCGTACGCCGCGCGCCGCCACCTGGCACCCCAGGGCAACTTCGACTTCTTCGGCGCCCAGCACGCCCAGAGCACCGAGAAGGTGAACGCCGCGATCGAGTCCGTGCAGAACGAGGACCTCGCGGACGTCGTCGGCGAGGAGGCGCTCGCCGCCCACCGCACGGGAGCCGTCGACAACCGGGCCGTGGGCAAGGTCATCGACCTCACCGCGCACGACGAGACCGAGCAGATCGAGGTGGCGGAACTGCGCGGCGCGGTCTGAGAGCCCGAGCGCCCGGGGGAAGGCCCCGGGCCTCTGACGCGTCGAGCTGCCCTTCGAACTACTTGTCGATGTCGCCGACGACGAAGAACAGCGAGCCCAGGATCGCCACCATGTCGGCGACCAGGGTGCCCGGCAGCAGCTCGGTGAGCGCCTGGATGTTGTTGAACGAGGCGGAGCGCAGCTTCAGCCGGTAGGGTGTCTTCTCGCCCTTGGACACCAGGTAGTAGCCGTTGACGCCGAGCGGGTTCTCCGTCCAGGCGTAGGTGTGGCCCTCCGGCGCCTTGAGCACCTTGGGCAGTCGCTGGTTGATCGGACCCGGCGCCAGGTGGGCCATCCGGTCCAGGCAGGCGTCCGCCAGGTCCAGGGAGCCCAGGGTCTGCTCCAGCAGGCACTCGAAGCGGGCCAGGCAGTCGCCCTCGGTCCGGGTGACGACCTTCAGGGTGTCCTGGAGCTCCCCGTACGCGAGATACGGCTCGTCGCGCCGCAGGTCGAAGTCGACGCCCGAGGCGCGGGCGATCGGCCCCGACACCCCGTACGCGTGCACCGCCGCGGCGGACAGCACGCCCACGTCGCGCGTACGGCCCCGGAAGATCTCGTTGCCGAGGACGAGGTTCTCGTACACGTCCATGCGGGAGCGGACGGAGGCGACGGCGTCGCGGACCCGGCCGGCCCAGCCCGCCGGGACGTCCTCCTTGAGTCCGCCGACCCGGTTGAACATGTAGTGCATCCGCCCGCCGGAGACCTCCTCCATCACCGCCTGGAGCTCCTCGCGCTCCCGGAAGGCGTGGAAGACCGGGGTGATGCCGCCGAGTTCGAGGGGGTAGGAGCCGAGGAACATCAGGTGGTTGAGGACCCGGTTCAGCTCGGCGAGCAGCGTCCGCGTCCACACGGCGCGCTCGGGGACCTCCATGCCGAGCATCCGCTCGACGGCCATCACCACGCCCAGCTCGTTCGAGAACGCGGAGAGCCAGTCGTGGCGGTTGGCGAGCATGATGATCTGCCGGTAGTCGCGCGCCTCGAAGAGCTTCTCCGCGCCCCGGTGCATATAGCCGATGACCGGCTCCGCGTGCTGCACGCGTTCGCCGTCCAGCACGATCCGCAGCCGGAGGACCCCGTGCGTCGAGGGGTGCTGGGGACCGATGTTCAGCACCATGTCGGTGCTCTCCGCCGCTCCGCCGATGCCGATCGTCGTCTCCGTCATGCGGGACAGTATTCCCTGACGCCGGTCTGCCACGATTCCCCGACGTCGGCCGCCACGATTCCGCGAGGTCGGCCCGCCACGGGGGTCACCCGCGATCCGGCCGCACCGGCCCCACCCGGTGCAGCAGCCAGCCGAAGTCGCCGAGGCCGCCGCGGGCCGTCAGTTCCGCCGCCTCGCCCGCGGCCGACAGGGCGGTGACGTAGGCCGCAGGGTCGGTCGCGGCCAGGCTCAGCGGCGGGCGGCCGCCGTCGACGCCCAGCCGGTGCAGCGCCGCCCGCTGGTCGGTCAGCTCCGCGCTCGCGTACGGGACCGCCGCCGCGCAGGCGTCCAGCGCCACGTGCGAGGTCAGGTCGCGGGAGCCGTCCGGCACCGGGCGCACCTCGCGCCCGCCCCGGAAGCCGGTCAGCGTTCCGAAGGGCGGCCGGGCGCCCCGTACGTGCGCGTAGTCCACCGCCACCGCGAGACCGGCGGTGAGGGAGCCGACCGCCCGCGCCCAGGCCGCGTCCCGGGTCCGGCCGATCTCGGCCCGCTCGCCCGGTGCGGTCAGCGGCCACCAGCGCTCCAGCCACGCCGCGTCCGCCCCGCTCACCGCCTCGCCGAGGCGCTCCGCGCCGTCCGAGGTCCGCACCTGGACGTACCGGGGGACGCCGTCCGCGTCCGCCTCCGCCACCTCGGCCGGAACGTTGTCCAGCCACTCGTTGGCGAACAGCAGCCCGGTGACCCCCGCGGGCGGCTCCGCACACCACTCGATCCGGGGGTCCAGACCCGGGGGCCGGTCCGCGACCTCGACGGCGTACGCGGTCACGTCCGGTCCGCCGGGCAGCCCGGCCAGCGCGCCCAGCACTCCGGTCAGCAGCTCGCCGCGCCCCGCCCCGACGTCGACCAGCGCGACCGTGCCGGTGCCCAGCTCCCGCGCCGTTCCGGTCAGCAGCCGGGCCACCGCCGCCGCGAAGAGGGGCGAGGCGTGGACCGATGTGCGGAAGTGGCCCGCCGGCCCCTCCGGGCTCCGCAGCCGGCTGCGATAAAAGCCCTCGTATCCGTACAGAGCGGCCTGAGCCGCCTCCCGCCACCCACGCCACTCGTCCGTCACGTAGGCAAGTCTCCACCTTGGGGAGTACGGTCCCAGGACCTGGATCGGCCCTTCGGTTGACCCGGGCACCGATCCGCTGTCCCTACGCTGGGTTACGTGCAGCGCCTCTACGATTTCATCCGCAGACACCCGACAGGCGTCGACGTCTTCTGGGCCGTCTTCCTCCTCGGGCTCTCCGGCGTGTCGATGGTGTCGGGCATGTACGACGGGGGGCGCGAGGAGATCGTCGCCGTCCCGGTGATGCTGGGGCTCTCCACGGTGGTGGCGCTGCGCCGCAGGGCTCCGGAGAAGATGCTGCTGCTCGCCATCCTGGTGGGCGTCGTGCAGCTGGTGTTCGACGTCCGGCCCGGTATCGGCAACTTCGCGATGCTGGTGATCACCTACACCGTCGCCACGGTCGGGGAGCGCTGGGCGTCCCGGCTCGCCCTGGTGTGCAGCCTGAGCGCGGCCGCCCTGTCGCAGCTGCGGTGGGAGGCCGAGCCCGGGGGTTCCTGGGCCCAGGTGGTCTTCGTGACGATCATCATGACCGTGCCGTTCGTGCTGGCCTGGGTGCTCGGGGACTCGCTGCGGACCCGGCGCGCCTACTTCGACCAGCTGGAGGAGCGTGCCGCCCGCCTGGAACGGGAACGCGAGGCGCAGTCCAAGGTCGCGGTCGCCGCCGAGCGGGCCCGGATCGCCCGCGAACTGCACGACGTCGTCGCGCACAACGTCTCCGTGATGGTCGTCCAGGCCGACGGCGCCGCCTATGTCATGGACGCCGCCCCCGACCAGGCCAAGCAGGCCCTGGAGACCATCTCCAGTACCGGCCGCCAGGCGCTCGCGGAGATGCGGCGGCTGCTCGGGGTGCTGCGGACCGGTGACGCCCCGGAGAGCGGGGAGTACGTCCCCCAGCCCGATGTGGAGCAGATCGAGGACCTGGTCGCGCAGGTGCGGCAGACCGGCCTGGTGGTCGACTTCAAGGTCGAGGGCACCCCGCGCCCGCTGCCCAGCGGCGTGGAGCTGACCGCGTACCGGGTCGTCCAGGAGGCCCTGACGAACACCCGCAAGCACGGCGGACCCGACGCCGGGGCCAGCGTCCGGCTGGTCTACTTCGACGACGGCCTCGGGCTGCTGATCGAGGACGACGGCCGGGGCGCGGCGCATGAGCTGTACGAGGACGGCGGCGCGGACGGCGCCGGGCACGGGATGATCGGGATGCGGGAGCGGATCGGCATGGTCGGCGGCACCCTGGACGCGGGGCCCCGCCCCGGCGGCGGATTCCGGATCAGTGCCCTGCTGCCGCTCAAGCCCCCGGACTGACCCGCCGCCCGGTCGTCGACCCGCCTCTCACGACCACGGCGACCTCTACGAACACCACGCCCGACCCCAGGACACGACCGACCCCAGGACAGGACACGATCCCCATGACCACGGCCATCCGCGTGATGCTCGTCGACGACCAGGTGTTGCTGCGGACCGGTTTCCGGATGGTGCTCGCGGCCCAGCCCGACATGGAGGTCGTGGCCGAGGCCGGGGACGGGGCGGAGGCGATCGAGATCCTGCGGTCCACCGCCGTCGACGTGGTGCTGATGGACGTCCGCATGCCCCGGCTGGACGGCGTCGAGGCGACCCGCCGCATCTGTGCGCAGCAGGACCCGCCGAAGGTGCTCATCCTGACCACCTTCGACCTCGACGAGTACGCCTTCTCCGGGTTGAAGGCGGGGGCCAGCGGCTTCATGCTCAAGGACGTGCCGCCCGCCGAGCTGCTCGCCGCGATCCGTTCGGTGCACAGCGGCGACGCGGTCGTCGCCCCGTCCACCACCCGCCGGCTGCTCGACCGCTTCTCGCCGATGCTGCCCAGCGGCGACAAGGAGCCGAAGAACAAGCACGTCAGCAGGCTCACCGAGCGCGAACGGGAAGTCATGCTCCTGGTCGCCCAGGGCCTGTCGAACGGGGAGATCGCGGCCCGGCTCGTGCTCTCCGAGGCCACGGTCAAGACGCACGTCGGCCGGATCCTCACCAAGCTGAACCTCCGCGACCGGGTCCAGGTCGTCGTCCTCGCCTACGAGACCGGCCTGGTCCGGGCAGGCGGCGGCGCGGGCTGAGAGCCCGACGGGCTCAGCGCAGGACTGTCCTCCGGCTAGCCGACGGGCTCAGCGCAGGACGCCCTCCAGGAAGTCGCTGCCGAGCCGGGCGACGACCGTCAGGTCCAGTTGGTGCAGGACATAGCGGCCGCGGCGGCGCGTCGTGACCAGGCCGGCCTTCTTGAGCATGGAGAGATGGCGGGAGACCTCGGGGGAGGTGATGCCGTTGGAGTCGGCCAGCTCGCCGGTGGTGTACGGGGAGCGGGCCAGGTTGCGGCAGAGCCGCATCCGCATCGGGTGGGCCAGCGCCTCCAGGCGCAGCTGGAGCAGTTCCACGGAGGCGGGCGCCGGCAGGTCGGGCAGATGGACCGGGTAGTGGATCACCGGCCGCCAGCCCGGGGCGTGCAGCACCATCAGATGCGGCCAGCCGAAGCTGGTCGGGATGAGCGTCAGGCCCCGGCCGACGCCCGGGTCGACGGCGGTGGTCCGGCCCTCGGAGAGCTTGTCGACGTTGATCCGGCCCGCGCCCTCGTCCAGCGTCACGGCGGCCGACACCGCCCCGACCGCGTCGGCCAGTCCCTTGCGCCGCAGCAGCTCCGTCTTGTGCCGGGCGTCGGCGACCAGCTGGACGGAGACCCGGCGCCAGGTGTCGGCGAAGAACGCCTGGTCGCAGTCCTCGAAGAGCCGCCGGACCCAGCCGCGTACGGAGGCGGGGTCGGCCAGCAGCCGCCGGGTGAAGTCCATCTGCTGCGGGCCGCGCGCCGCCGCCAGGTCCAGGGCACGGCCCCGCATCCCCGCGTCGTTCAGCGGTGAGGGCGATCCGGCCCCGTAATGGCTGGCGCAGGTGAACTCCAGGGCCGCGGCGACGAACCGCTCGTCGTCCAGTTTGTCCAGCAGGTCCAGGTCCTCGGCGAGCGTCGCCCCGGTCCTCCCGTCGCCGCCCCGGATCCCGGCGAACGCCATGAACACGTCGGAGAAGGTGTTCCGCCAGAGAAACTCCGCCTCCAGCAGCCGGTCCGCGAGGTCGGGTTCCAGGGCCGTCGCGGTCGCGGTGGCCCAGCCGTGCAGCCCCGGATGGTGTCCGGGCTCGGCGAGCGCGTGCAGGGCGAGGCCCAGTTCGGCCAGGGGAGAGGTCGCGAAAACGACGCGGTCGGCGGGCAGGCCCGCGATGTCTATGTGCACGCTCACCTCTCCATAGTGGGGGTACGCGGGCGGGCCGTCGTGCCATTTGACGGGGGCCGTCAATCCATGCGCGCCGCCGCCGTGACCCGCACAGGCTGGGCCGTATGAACGTCACCCAGCAGTACCTGCTCGACCTCCACCGCACGGCCCGGCTGTCGGAGCCCGCACCCCCGCCCCCGGGCCGCCACGACCGCTCGGTCCTGCGCGACCTGTACCGCGGCCTCCGCAGACCCGGCGTACCTGGCACACCTGGCGGGCCGGGCGCTCCCGGCGCACCCAGCCCGTCCGGCGTTTGAGGACGGAACCCCGAGGCCGGGGGCGGGTCACTCGACAGGGTCCACCTGCCCGGCGCACCCAGCCCGTCCGGCGTTCGAGGACGGAACCCCGACGCCGGGGCCCGGCCGCGCGACAGGGCCCCGAGGCCGGGGCGGCCGCTCGACGAACTCCTACCGCGCCAGGTACCCCACGAACCCCGCCACCGCGTCCCGCACATCCTCGGCCGACCACTCAAGACCCGCCGCCGCCACCGTCACCTCGGTGCACGAGACCCCGGGCGGCAGCCCCGCCCCGGCCGACCCCGCGAACCAGCGCCGGAACAGCGTCACGCCCGTCTCCTCGGCCTGCCGCACCGACGCCTCGTCCAGCACGTCGGCCCCGTACGGCAGCCAGACCTGGAACTGATGCGTGTGCGGCTGCTCCGGCCGCACCCGGAACCACGGCACCCCCGACGCCGCGAACCCCTCCGCCAGCGCCCCGGCCACCACCTTCGCGTGCGCCACGTACGCCGGGAGGCGAGGCAGCTCCCGCTCCAGGCCCAGCAGCGCGGACAGCGCCGCCGGGTACTGCTGGAAGAGCTGCCCCCCGTACCGGTGGCGCCACACCCGGGCCTCCTCCACCAGCGTGGAGGGGCCCGCCAGCACCGCGCCCGACAGCCCGTCCAGGGACTTGTAGAACGACACGTACACGCTGTCCGCGAGGGCGGCGATCTCCGACAGCTCCCGCCCGAAGTGCGGCGCGCACTCCCACAGCCGCGCCCCGTCGAAGTGGACCACCGCGTCCCGCTCCCGGGCCGCCTCCACCACCGCCGTCAGCTCCTCCCAGGACGGCAGTACGAACCCGGCGTCCCGCAGCGGCAGCTCCAGCATCAGCGTCCCGAACGGCTCGGGGAACTCCCGGACCTCCTCGGCGTCCGGCAGCCGGGGCTCGGACGTCGGATGGACCGTGCGCAGCCCGCTCACCGCGCCCAGCGCCCCGCCCTCGTGCAGCTCCGGGTGGGACAGGGGATGCAGCGCCACCGTCGCGTTCCCCGTACGCCCCGCCCAGCACCGCAGCGCGATCTGCTGGGCCATCGTCCCGGTCGGGAAGAACGCCGCCGCCTCCATCCCCAGCAGCCCGGCCACCCGCCGCTCCAGATCGGCGACGACCCCGCCCCCGTACACATCGGTCCAGTCCTCCGGGTCGTGTACGGAAAGGGCGTCGGCGGCCAGCGCCGCCAGCCGCTCGCCCAGCGTCCCGTCCGCCCCCACCCGGGCCAGCGTCCGCCGCGACGCCCGCCAGGCGGTCAGCCGTCGCCGTCGCCGCTCCTGCTCATCCATGGTCGCCATGGGACGATCATCACCCGGGCCATCGACCGCGCGCCCGCCGATTTCCGCCCGGTGTCCCGGCCGGTCCGGAGCCCCGCCGGGGTCGGGGCGGGGTCGCGGAGGAGCCGGGCCGGGGGCGCGACCGGGGTCGGACGGTGTCGGGCCGGAAAAGTTATCCACAGGCTGTGGGTGGCCGGAGGGCTTCGCCGAAACGCTGGCGTAGCATGCAGAGAAATCGTCCGGTACCCCCCGCGGACTGGAACGGAAGGCCATCGCCGCGTGAACTCACCAGTTTCGAAGGAACCCCTCGACGCGAGGGACCGCCCCGCCCGACTCACGGTCGGCGTCGTCGGTGCGGGCCGGGTCGGACCCGCCCTCGCCGCCTCCCTCCGGCTCGCCGGGCACCGCCCGGTCGCCGTGTCCGGGGTATCCGACGCCTCCCGGCGCCGCGCCGCCGAGCTGCTCCCCGACGTGCCCCTGGTGGAGCCCGCCGAGGTGCTGGCCCGCGCCGAGCTGGTGCTGCTGACCGTCCCCGACGACGTGCTGCCCACGCTGGTCGAGGGCCTCGCCGAGACCGGCGCCGTACGGCCGGGCCAGCTGCTCGTCCACACCTCCGGGCGGTACGGGGCGAGGGTGCTGGACCCCGCGCTGCGGGCCGGGGCCCTGCCGCTCGCGCTGCACCCCGCGATGACGTTCACCGGCACCGCCGTCGACGTGCAGCGGCTCGCGGGCTGCTCCTTCGGCGTCACCGCCCCCGAGGAGCTGCGGCTCGCCGCCCAGGCCCTGGTCATCGAGATGGGCGGCGAGCCGGAGTGGATCGCCGAGGAGTCCCGCCCGCTCTACCACGCGGCCCTCGCCCTCGGCGCGAACCACCTGGTCACCCTGGTCGCCCAGTCGATGGAGCTGCTGGCCAAGGCCGGGGTCGCCGCCCCCGACCGGATGCTCGGCCCGCTGCTCGGCGCGGCCCTGGACAACGCCCTGCGTTCCGGCGACGCCGCGCTGACCGGCCCGGTCGCCCGGGGGGACGCCGGCACGGTCGCCGCCCACATCGGCGAGCTGCGCGAGCACGCCCCGCAGGCGGTGGCCGGATACCTCGCGATGGCCCGCGCCACGGCCGACCGGGCGCTCGCCCACGGCCTGCTCAAGGCCGAGCTGGCCGAGGACCTCCTCGTCGTCCTGGCCGACCAGGAACGCCGCCCCGGCGGCCCCGGACCGGGGGAGACCCGATGACGCCGATCACCAGCGGGATGATCACCGGCCGGACGATCACCAGCGAGACGGTCACCGGCCGTACGGCCCCGGCCTCGGCACCGACCACCGGCCGTATGGCCCCGGTCCCGGCGCCGATCACCGGCCGTACGGGTCCGGTCCCGGCGCCGATCACCGGCCGTACGGGTCGACCGGTCCCGGGGCCGACCACCGGCCGCACGGCTCCGCCCCCGCCCCCGGCGCCGACCACCGGCCGCACCGGACCCGGGGAGACCCGATGACGCGCACGGTCCGGCCCGCCCTCCTGCGCACCGCCGCCGAGCTGGACGCGCTGTCCCGCCCCGCCGGGGCCGAGCGGGCCGTCGTCATGACGATGGGCGCGCTCCACGAGGGCCACGCCGCCCTGATCCGGGCCGCCCGCGCGGCGGCCGGTGCGGGCGGCCAGGTCGTGGTCACCGTCTTCGTGAACCCGCTCCAGTTCGGCGAGGCCGCCGACCTGGACCGCTATCCGCGCACTTTGGACGCCGACCTGGAGACCGTCGCGGCGGCGGGGGCCGACGCGGTCTTCGCCCCCGGCGTGGACGAGGTCTATCCGGGCGGGGAGCCCCAGGTACGGATCACCGCCGGCCCCATGGGCGAGCGCCTCGAAGGCGCGGCCCGCCCCGGGCACTTCGACGGCATGCTCACCGTCGTCGCCAAGCTCCTCCACCTCACCCGCCCCGACGAGGCGTTCTACGGGCAGAAGGACGCCCAGCAGCTCGCCCTGATCCGCCGCATGGTCCGCGACCTGAACTTCGGCGTCCGGATCACCGGCGTGCCCACCGTCCGGGACGCGGACGGCCTCGCGCTTTCCAGCCGCAACCGCTTCCTCACCGCCGCGGAGCGGCACACCGCGCTCGCCCTGTCCCGCGCCCTGTTCGCGGCCCGCGACCGGCTCGCCGCCCAGCAGGCCCTGCACGAGCGGGCCCGGGCCACCGCGCCCGGCGGCGACCGGGCGGCCGGGCTCAACAGGCTCGGCGAGGCCCGCGCCGCCGCCGACGCCCAGGCCGTGGCGCTGGTCCGGCCGGGCGGGGCGCCCGCAGCCGTCCGGGCCACGGCCCGGACGATCCTGGAGGAGGCCGCCGCCCGGGAAAGGGCGCCGCTCGCCCTCGACTACCTGGCCCTGGTGGACCCGGCGGACTTCACCGAGATCCCGGACGACCGCGAGAGCGGGGAGGCGATCCTCGCCGTCGCGGCCCGGGTCGGGGACACCCGCCTCATCGACAACATCCCCCTCACCTTCGGAGCCCTGACGTGACCGGAATACGGCTGACCGCCCCCGCCCCCGGCTGGGCCATCGACGCGGACGTCGTGGTGGTCGGCTCCGGTGTCGCCGGGCTCACCACGGCACTGCGCTGCGCCGCCGCCGGCCTGGACACCGTCGTCGTCACCAAGGCCCGCCTCGACGACGGCTCGACCCGCTGGGCCCAGGGCGGCATCGCCGCCGCGCTCGGCGAGGGCGACACCCCCGAGCAGCACCTCGACGACACCCTCGTCGCGGGCGCGGGCCTCTGCGACGAGGAGGCCGTGCGCACCCTGGTCACCGAGGGCCCCGACGCCGTACGCCGGCTGATCACCACCGGCGCGCACTTCGACACCACCGACAACGGCGACATCGCGCTGACCCGCGAGGGCGGCCACCACCGCCGCCGCATCGCCCACGCGGGCGGCGACGCGACCGGTGCGGAGATCTCCCGCGCCCTGGTCGGCGCGGTCCGCGAGGCCGCCCTGCACACCATCGAGAACGCGCTGGTCCTGGACCTGCTCACGGACGCCGAAGGCCGTACGGCGGGCGTCTCGCTGCACGTCATGGGCGAGGGCCAGCACGACGGCGTCGGCGCGGTCCGGGCCCCCTCGGTCGTCCTGGCCACCGGCGGCATGGGCCAGGTCTTCTCCGCCACCACCAACCCCCCCGTCTCCACCGGCGACGGGGTGGCGCTCGCGCTGCGGGCCGGGGCGGAGGTCTCCGACCTGGAGTTCGTCCAGTTCCACCCGACCGTCCTGTTCCTCGGCGCGGACTCCGAGGGCCAGCAGCCGCTGGTCTCCGAAGCTGTACGCGGCGAGGGCGCGCATCTCGTCGACGGCGACGGCGTCCGCTTCATGCTCGGACAGCACGAGCTGGCCGAGCTGGCCCCCCGCGACATCGTCGCCAAGGGCATCACCCGCCGCATGCTCGACCACGGCGCCGAGCACATGTATCTCGACGCCCGGCACTTCGGGGCGCGGATGTGGGAGCGGCGCTTCCCCACCATCCTGGCCGCCTGCCGCTCCCACGGCATCGACCCGGTGACCGAACCGATCCCGGTCGCCCCGGCCGCGCACTACGCCTCCGGCGGCGTCCGCACCGACCTGCGGGGCCGCACCACCGTCCCCGGCCTGTACGCCTGCGGGGAGGTCGCCTGCACCGGTGTGCACGGGGCCAACCGCCTCGCGTCCAACTCCCTCCTGGAGGGCCTGGTCTTCGCCGAGCGCATCGCCGCCGACATCGCCGGGGCCCGCCCGCCCCGCACCGAACCGGCCGGAAGCCCGGACGCCGGCGACCCCGTGCCGCTGCTGGCCCCCGAGGCCCGTGCGGCGATCCAGCGCGCCATGACCCGGGGCGCCGGAGTCCTGCGCTCCGCCGACAGCCTGGCCGCCGCCGCCGAGGAGCTGGAGACCCTGCACCGCGAGGCCGCCGCCGACGCGGAGGGGCCGGGCGGCGCCAAGGCGGTCGTCCCCGGGGTCGACGCCTGGGAGGTCACCAACCTGCTCCTGGTCTCCCGGGTCCTGGTCGCCGCCGCCCGGGACCGCGAGGAGACCCGCGGCTGCCACTGGCGCGAGGACCGGCCCGACCGCGACGACGCCCACGGCCGGGGCCACCTGGTCGTCCGTATCGCGCCGGACCGCACCCCGGTCGTCCACCGCACGGAGACCGCCGCGTTCCCGCCCGTACGCCCGTCGGATTGAGCAGACTGCTGGAAGCAGCCGCACCGCCGGACACCCCAGGGCGGCACCGGCGGCACACGAGAATCACCCGCCCCACCCGCCACGCCCCCGAGGAGCCGTCACCGTGAGCACGCCCGAAGAGAATCCGCGCCCCACACCCGTGGACGTACCGCTGATCAGCGTCGGCGCGCCCGCATCCTCCGTACCGGCGGAAGGCGGCTGCGGCGACGGCTGCGGCTGCGGCGGTGAGGACGGATTCGACCCCGAAGCCCTGGAGTGCGGCCTGGACCCCGCGCTCGCCCTGTTGCTGGCCCGGGCGGGGCTCGACCCCGTCCAGGTCGAGGACGTCGCCCATGTGGCGATCGAGGAGGACCTCGACGGCGGGGTGGACGTCACGACCGTGGCGACCGTCCCGGAGGACGCCGTGATCACCGGTGACTTCACCGCCCGCGAGGCGGGCGTGGTCGCCGGGCTCCGGGTCGCCGAGGCGGTCCTGTCGATCGTCTGCACCGAGGAGTTCGAGGTCGAGCGGCACGTCGAGGACGGCGACCGGATCGCCCCCGGCGAGAAGCTGCTGACCGTCACCACGCGCACCCGCGACCTGCTGACCGGCGAGCGCAGCGCGCTGAACCTGCTCTGCCGCCTCTCGGGCATCGCGACCGCCACCCGCGCCTGGGCGGACGTGCTGGAGGGCAGCAAGGCCAAGGTCCGCGACACCCGCAAGACGACGGCGGGCCTGCGCGCGCTGGAGAAGTACGCGGTGCGCTGCGGCGGCGGCGTCAACCACCGGATGTCGCTCTCCGACGCGGCCCTGGTCAAGGACAACCACGTGATCGCCGCGGGCGGCGTCGCCGAGGCCTTCAAGCGGGTCCGCGCCGAGTTCCCCGAGCTGCCCGTCGAGGTCGAGGTCGACACGATGGACCAGGTCCGTGAGGTGCTGGACGCGGGCGTCGACCTGATCCTGCTGGACAACTTCACCCCGGCCGAGACCGCCGAGGCCGTCGCCCTGGTCGCCGGCCGGGCGATCCTGGAGTCCTCCGGCCGCCTGACCCTCGACTCGGCCCGCGCCTACGCCGACGCGGGCGTCGACTACCTCGCGGTCGGGGCGCTCACCCACTCCTCGCCGATCCTCGACATCGGCCTTGACTTCCGCGACGCCGACGCCTCCGCCACCGACGGGGCCGACGCCTGATGCTGCTCACCATCGACGTCGGCAACACGCACACGGTCCTCGGCCTCTTCGACGGCGAGGAGATCGTCGAGCACTGGCGGATCTCCACGGACGCCCGCCGTACCGCCGACGAGCTGGCCGTCCTGCTCCAGGGCCTGATGGGCATGCACCCGCTGCTCGGCATGGAACTGGGCGACGGCATCGAGGGCATCGCGATCTGCGCCACCGTCCCCTCGGTCCTGCACGAACTGCGCGAGGTCACCCGCCGCTACTACGGCGACGTCCCCGCCGTCCTGGTGGAGCCCGGCGTCAAGACGGGCGTGCCGATCCTGATGGACAACCCCAAGGAGGTCGGCGCGGACCGCATCATCAACGCGGTCGCCGCCGTCGAGCTGTACGGGGGCCCGGCGATCGTCGTCGACTTCGGCACCGCCACCACCTTCGACGCGGTCTCCCCGCGCGGCGAGTACACCGGCGGGGTGATCGCCCCCGGCATCGAGATCTCGGTCGAGGCCCTCGGCGTCAAGGGCGCCCAGCTCCGCAAGATCGAGCTGGCCCGGCCGCGCAGCGTGATCGGCAAGAACACCGTCGAGGCGATGCAGTCCGGCATCGTCTACGGCTTCGCGGGCCAGGTCGACGGGGTGGTGGCCCGGATGAAGAAGGAGCTGGCCGCCGACCCGGACGACGTCACCGTCATCGCGACGGGCGGCCTTGCTCCGATGGTGTTGGGGGAGTCCTCGGTCATCGACGAGCACGAGCCGTGGCTGACGCTCATCGGGCTGCGCCTGGTGTACGAGCGGAACCTCTCCCGGACGTAGGGGGCGTTCTGCCGGAACCGGGCGGTACCTGCGGCGACGGCCCGGGACGAGGGCCGGGACATCCCCGGGACACCCCCGGGATGCGCCGCGCCACCGACGACCAGTTAAACGGATTTTGTCCATTTAGCACGTATTGTCGCGTTATGCCCACGCCCTACGGTTCACGAGGCGGCATGGCGTTCAGCGCGGACGAGCTGCGGGTGCTCCGACGTGCCCTCGCCATCGCCCTCCACCCCATGCCCCTGTCCGACGAGGACGTCCAGGACTGCCTGCGGCTCGCCGGCTCCGTGGACGAGGCGGCCGGCGAGGCGGGTCGGCTGCGAGCGTTCCTCCTAGCCGACCTCGCCCGCTACCGCAACGCCCTCCCCGGCTCCGCCGCCGGCTACCTGGAGCTGCTCCAGGACGCCCTGGCGGCCGGCTACGATCCCCGCCCGGACGATCTGGCCGCCCTGCGGGCCCTGCGAGGCGGGCGGCTCGCGGCGGCCCTCCTGGAGCGCTGCCAGGTGCTCGCCGAGCGTTCCGTACGGGCCCGGCTCGCCGGCCGCTCCGCCGGACTCACGGCCCCCGGTCCCCGCAGCCGGCTGCTCGCCCTGCCCGGCGGCCGCGCCGCCGACCGGGAGCCGGACCGGCCCAGGACCCCGGCCGCCCCGGACCGCCCGCAGAAACCCGGCGACCGCCCGATGCCCAAGCCCTCCGAGGTCTTCCCGCCGCGCCGCCGCCCCGCGCCGCCGCCGTCCGAGGAGCGGGCGGCCGGCTGACCTCCGCGCGGTGTCCGACGCGGCGGCCTCCCACCGGGAGGTCGCCGCGTCGGGCCGTTCCGGGCTCGCTACTCTGGACGGCATGGACTACGTATCCGCGCTCGTGCCCCCCGTGGTGATGGCCGTCTTCTTCATCGCCCTGATCGTGATCATCGTCAAGAGCCAGGGCGGTCCGAACAAGACCAAGGAGGACGCCGTGGTGGACGCGGCGCTCGCCCGCGCGGAATCCGTGAAGCAGACCGCTCGTCCGGAGAATGCCTGAGCGCGCGAGCGGCCCGTCCGCCCCGCGATCCTCCCGACGCGCACCCCCTGAGCGCACGACTCACCGGAGCCGTGCGCTCTTTCGCTGCGTAAATGCCAGAACATTCAGGACATCTGGCACTAAAGTGATTCTGTGCCCCGCCCATTGGGAGACCTCGAAGACGCCGTGATGACACGCGTCTGGCAATGGAACCGACCGGTCACCGTGCGGGAAGTCCTTGAGGACCTTCAGCAGGAACGGTCCATCGCCTACACGACCGTGATGACGGTAATGGACAATCTCCATCAGAAGGGCTGGGTCCGCAGGGAAGTCGACGGCCGGGCCTATCGATATACGGCCGTCTCCACCAGGGCCGCCTACTCGGCCGCACTGATGAACGAAGCCTGGTCACGCAGCGACAACCCCGCCGCCGCCCTTGTCGCGTTCTTCGGCATGATGTCCGCCGAACAGCGCGAAGCACTGCAGGACGCCGTTCGGATGGTTTCCCCCAGCCCCGCCGAAACCCCCGGCAACCCCGCGGAACCGACCGTCGGCGCCGAGGGAGATGACGCCCCGGCCGATGACGTGCCGCCGGAGAGCGGGAGATAGCGTCGGGGCATGTCCTCAGAGCAGCCGCAAAACGATCCGGATACCGAACTCCATACCGACCCGTCGGTAAATAAGCCCGCCATCACCGTCCGTCGGGCCAGGACGAGTGATGTCACGTCCGTACGACGACTCCTCGACGGGTACGTGTCCGGAGGCATCCTGCTCGACAAAGCGACCGTCACCCTTTACGAGGACATCCAGGAGTTCTGGGTCGCGGAACGCGACGAGGACGCGACGGTCGTCGGCTGCGGCGCACTTCATGTCATGTGGGAAGACCTGGCGGAAGTGCGGACCCTTGCCGTCGACCCCCGCATCAGGGGCGCGGGAGTCGGACACCTCGTACTGGACAAGCTCTTGCAGACCGCGCGATGGCTCGGTGTCCGCAGGGTTTTCTGTCTCACCTTCGAAGTGGACTTCTTCGCGAAGCACGGCTTCGTCGAGATCGGGGAGACGCCTGTGGACACCGATGTCTACAGTGAGCTGCTGCGTTCGTACGACGAGGGCGTCGCGGAGTTCCTCGGTCTCGAACGAGTGAAGCCGAACACCTTGGGCAACAGCCGGATGCTTCTGCACCTGTGATCTGCAGAAGGACCTGCAACCCTATGTCCGAATCGCGCACGTTTCCTGTCTTCTCGCGCTGCTGAACCTCTGCAGGGGGTTTGTGTTTTCGAGGGAAAAGCGGTTTCCTTTCCGCGTACTCCATTTTCGATGAAAGGAAATCCCGTGGCACAGAAGGTTCAGGTCCTTCTTGTCGATGACCTCGACGGCGTCGAGGCCGATGAGACCGTCACGTTCGCCCTTGACGGCAAGACGTACGAGATCGACCTCACCACGGCCAACGCGGACAAGCTTCGCGGCCTTCTCGAGCCCTACACCAAGGGTGGACGTCGCACCGGTGGCCGTGCCGCCACGGGCCGTGGCAAGGGCCGCGCCGTGGCCGGCGGTAACAAGGACACCGCGGAAATCCGCCGGTGGGCGCGGGAGAACGGCCACAATGTGAATGACCGCGGCCGCGTTCCCGCCGAGATCCGCGAGGCTTACGAGAAGGCCAACGGCTGATCCGTTCCACCCCTTGTCGGCGCCCCGGAACGGGCGCGTGACAGCCGGACCCGATGGCATTCGGTTGCCGCGGCGTCCACCAGGCGTACGAGATCGGGGGCATCCCCACCGCTGCTCCCGAAGCCCGCGAAGGCCGGCAGTATCCTCTCGGGCGCACGCCTCGGCTCTGGGGGCCGCAGCCACACGGCGGCCCCCGGCGAGTCCCCCGGGGCGCCCGGGAGAGGCGGGGCCGTGACGCGGCCCCCCGCGCCCACGGCGGTCAGGTCCACTGCGACCGGGCCCCATTCCAGCCAGTCGAGCAGCCCCGGCAGCTCATCGGCGCCGCCCGCGGCGACCAGCAGCCCCATCCGCGTACCGGACAACAGAACGGGACCGGTGCGCACCCCGCGCCGCAGCACGGCGTGACCGGCCTCGGCGGGCAGCTCCAGCACATCGAAGAGCGTCCCGGTGAGCAGTCGCAGCGGAGTCCGCCCCGCGGTGGCCCAGCCCAGCTCCCTCGCGTACCGGTGAGCGAGTGCGGCATCGGCCGAACCCGGAGCGGCATCGGGTGAGGATCGGGGCTGGGGGACGGTGGGAGACATGTCCGATGAACCGCCGAACCGCCTCCGAAGTTACGCAGGGTTCCCAGAGTGTCACTTTCAGTCCTGGACGCGGGGGCGCGCGAGAGCATTCAGCAGCGCAAGGATGTTCGCCCGTAGCGGAGGGAACCGGGGCGCGCCGCATGGACTGTCAGTGATTGCGGGTAAGACTTTCCTAGTGGGAAGGGGCGACACGCTGGCCGAGGCGTCTCACGTTCGCCATCGGCGTACTGGCGAAAGGGGTATCTGCCTGGCCTGCGGGAACATCGTCTCGCACCATCGGGTTGGAGCAGTTGTCAGCTGTTCGGCAGTAAGAATCCCCGCCCGGCGCGGGGTGATCCGGACGGATGTCGGCAGTTGGAATGAGCTGTCCCGTCCTGCGGGACTAGCATGCGGAAGGACTGGGAGGGGACCGACCCCTCACTGACCGACCGCTCTGAGGAGCGATTAACGATGTTCGAGAGGTTCACCGACCGCGCGCGGCGGGTTGTCGTCCTGGCTCAGGAAGAAGCCCGGATGCTCAACCACAACTACATCGGCACCGAGCACATCCTCCTGGGCCTGATCCATGAGGGTGAGGGTGTCGCCGCTAAGGCCCTGGAGAGCCTCGGGATTTCGCTCGAGGCGGTCCGCCAGCAGGTGGAGGAGATCATCGGGCAGGGGCAGCAGGCTCCTTCCGGGCACATCCCCTTCACCCCGCGAGCCAAGAAGGTCCTGGAGCTGTCGCTCCGCGAGGCACTTCAGCTGGGCCACAACTACATCGGCACCGAGCACATCCTGCTCGGCCTGATCCGCGAGGGCGAGGGCGTCGCCGCCCAGGTCCTCGTGAAGCTGGGCGCCGACCTGAACCGGGTCCGGCAGCAGGTCATCCAGCTGCTTTCCGGGTATTCGGGCGGCAAGGAGGCGGCCACCGCAGGCGGTCCCGCCGAGGGCACGCCCTCCACGTCCCTGGTGCTCGACCAGTTCGGCCGGAATCTCACCCAGGCCGCTCGTGAGTCCAAGCTCGACCCGGTCATCGGGCGCGAGAAGGAGATCGAGCGGGTCATGCAGGTGCTGTCCCGCCGGACCAAGAACAACCCGGTCCTCATCGGCGAGCCCGGCGTCGGCAAGACGGCGGTCGTCGAGGGCCTGGCCCAGGCGATCGTCAAGGGCGAGGTGCCCGAGACCCTCAAGGACAAGCACCTCTACACCCTGGACCTCGGCGCCCTGGTCGCCGGCTCCCGGTACCGAGGTGACTTCGAGGAGCGCCTGAAGAAGGTCCTCAAGGAGATCCGCACCCGCGGCGACATCATCCTGTTCATCGACGAGCTCCACACGCTCGTCGGTGCGGGTGCCGCGGAAGGCGCCATCGACGCGGCTTCGATCCTGAAGCCCATGCTGGCGCGCGGTGAGCTCCAGACCATCGGCGCCACCACGCTCGACGAGTACCGCAAGCACCTGGAGAAGGACGCCGCTCTCGAGCGCCGCTTCCAGCCCATCCAGGTCGCGGAGCCCTCGCTGCCGCACACCATCGAGATCCTCAAGGGTCTGCGCGACCGTTACGAGGCCCACCACCGGGTCTCCATCACGGACGAGGCGCTGGTCCAGGCCGCGACGCTGGCCGACCGGTACATCTCGGACCGCTTCCTGCCGGACAAGGCGATCGACCTGATCGACGAGGCCGGTTCCCGCATGCGCATCCGCCGGATGACCGCGCCGCCGGACCTCCGCGAGTTCGACGAGAAGATCGCGGGCGTCCGCCGCGACAAGGAGTCGGCCATCGACTCCCAGGACTTCGAGAAGGCGGCTTCCCTCCGCGACAAGGAGAAGCAGCTGCTGGCGGCGAAGGCCAAGCGGGAGAAGGAGTGGAAGGCCGGCGACATGGACGTCGTCGCCGAGGTCGACGGCGAGCTCATCGCCGAAGTCCTGGCCACGGCCACCGGAATCCCGGTCTTCAAGCTGACGGAGGAGGAGTCCTCCCGTCTGCTGCGCATGGAGGACGAGCTCCACAAGCGCGTCATCGGGCAGAAGGACGCCATCAAGGCCCTTTCGCAGGCGATCCGCCGTACGCGAGCCGGCCTGAAGGACCCGAAGCGCCCCGGTGGCTCGTTCATCTTCGCCGGCCCGTCCGGTGTCGGTAAGACCGAGCTCTCCAAGACGCTCGCCGAATTCCTCTTCGGCGACGAGGACGCGCTGATCTCCCTCGACATGTCGGAGTTCAGCGAGAAGCACACGGTTTCCCGTCTCTTCGGTTCGCCCCCCGGCTACGTGGGCTACGAGGAGGGCGGGCAGCTCACCGAGAAGGTGCGCCGCAAGCCGTTCTCCGTCGTCCTCTTCGACGAGGTCGAGAAGGCCCACCCCGATATCTTCAATTCCCTGCTCCAGATTCTGGAGGACGGTCGCCTGACCGACTCCCAGGGTCGGGTCGTGGACTTCAAGAACACGGTCATCATCATGACGACCAACCTCGGGACCCGGGACATCTCGAAGGGCTTCAACCTGGGATTCGCGGCCCAGGGCGACGTCAAGTCGAACTACGAGCGGATGAAGACCAAGGTCAACGAGGAGCTCAAGCAGCACTTCCGGCCGGAATTCCTCAACCGCGTCGACGACACGGTCGTCTTCCACCAGCTGACCGAGGAAGACATCATCCAGATCGTCGACCTCATGCTCGCCAAGGTCGACGAGCGCCTCCGGGACCGCGACATGGGCATCGAGCTCAGCGGCGAGGCCAAGTTGCTGCTCGCGAAGAAGGGCTACGACCCCGTGATGGGCGCCCGGCCGCTGCGCCGGACGATCCAGCGGCAGATCGAGGACATCCTCTCCGAGAAGATCCTCTTCGGCGAGCTGCGTCCCGGTCACATCGTGGTCGTGGGCACCGAGGGCGAGGGTGACGAGAAGACGTTCACCTTCCGCGGCGAGGAGAAGTCGGCTCTGCCCGACGTCCCGCCGATCGAGCAGGCGGCAGGCGGCGCCGGCCCGAACCTCACGAAGGACGCGTGACGCGCGCGTAGCGCACAGCTGAGGGGCTGCCCCGGAACCGGTATCCGTACCGGTCCGGGGCAGCCCCTTTTCGTCAGACATGGATGCTGAGCCGGTCTCCCAGCGCGTCGCCGCCCACCAGGGGCGTGCCCACGCTTCCGTGGACGGCTACCCGTAGACCGGCCCAGGAGAGCAAGGGCGTGAGGTCCAGTTCCGCTGTGCCCGCCGGAACGTTCAGCTTCAGCGTGGTGAGTCCGGGAAAGAGCCGGTGCAGCAGGTCCGCCTGCTCGGCGTCCCGGAACGCATCGACCTCAAGTGTCTTGACCGAGGGGACCGGTTCGAGAGCAGCCGACACCGGGAAGGGGAACGGCCGGAGCTCAAGCAGGGTGATGCGGGGGTTCGCGCGGAGTTCGGCCAGCACGTCGCCGAGCGATGCGACCTCCGAAACGCACAGGGCGGTGAGCGACTTCCAGGCCCCGAGCCCCCGCACGGACAGGGGCTGGTCACCGCTGACGCAGAGCCGCGACAGGCCCGGGAGGACCGGCAGCTCGTCCCACTCAGCCGGGTCGAATCCGACGACATTCAGGTAGACGAGGCCGGGCATGCCCGCCACGGGAGCGAGGAGACCGGCCGATCGCTGTCCTACGTCCACCACGAGCCCGGTGAGGGAAGGCAGCGCGCCGAGCGGCGTCAGGTCCTCGATCGCGGGACACTGGGCGAGATGGAGGTGGCGGAGCGTGTCCGCCTGGGAGCCCAGCAGGGAGACGTCCGCGAACTGGGTGTTTCCGTGGAGGCGCAGATGCCTCAGACGGGTCTCGGCCAGGGCGGTGCGCAGCTCGTCATCGGTCAGATCACCGAACAGGACGAGTCGTTCCAGGGACGGCAGGTGCCGCAGGGCGTCGAGCCGGCCCCGGTCGACGAGGACGATGCGCTTCGAGAGGTCGAGAGGGGCGAGCACCTCACGGGCGTAGGCCTCCGGTGGAAAAGTGCTCCACAACACGGCCAAGTCGCTGAACAGCGCGGGGTGTGCGGTAAGCCATGCGCGGACGTGCCGGATGGCCTCGGCACCGCCGATTCTGCGGAGCAGGAGGGATACGTGATGGGCGCCCGGGCTGTCCGTCGGCACGCTCTCCGGGTCCGGCAGATGATCCAGCGCCGCCGCCCCGAGCCGGGACAGGACGGCCGCCTGGTCCGCGTCGGCGGGCGGGAACAGCGACGCCGTGCTGTGGCGGACCCGGTCCCGCACCGCGCCGTCCAGCCAGGTCGCATGCTGCTCGCACAGAGCCGCGAGGACATGGAGGGAGCTCCGCCCGGCGGAGCCCTCCGCATGCTTCAGCCCCGCGTCCAGCAACCCGTCCACCAGCAAAGCGAGTTCGCGCCTGCCACAATGCCCCGCCGCCAGCAGGATCACGTCCTGCCAGGACTCCTCGTCCGCGTGCCGCAGCAGCTCGTTGAGGTGCTCGTCCTCGATCAGCTCCTTCGCGGCCAGGTAGTCCTGGAAGGTGCGGTGGATGAACTGGTAGGTGTCGTCGGTGCGTTCCTGAAGCAGACCGCTGCGGTTCAGCAGGTGGGTCAGGATCTTCTCCGGCGGGCCCTGGGCCCGCACCCGCTCCATCCCCGCCAGCGCCCGGTCGAGTTGGCGCAGCGCCTGGCCCCGGGTGAACTCCGACTGGCCCTCGCGGACCAGCCAGACCGCGATGCGCTGGAGGAGCTGGGTGGCTTCCTCGACGTCCAGCTCGATGCCCTCGGGGGTCCCGATCCGGCGGCGGTGGTCGCGGTGGCCCAGCAGCATCTCCAGCGCCGAGCGGTACAGCTTCCAGCGGGTCTCGGGGAGGAAGCCGTCGCGGCTGCGGTGCAGGGCGCAGATCACCGCGCAGAGAAGCGGCGTACGGGCCAGGTCACGGAGTGTGGCGTTCTGGTCGAACTGGCGGGACAGGTCGCCTTCGAGTTCGTCCAGCCGGTCGCGGTCGCCCGGCTCCGACAGCAGGGCCGCCCGGTGCCAGGAGGCCACGAACGTCTGGATGTCCTCGTTCCGCATCGGCAGCAGACGTAACTCCGCGAAGCCTTCGGAGCGCAGCCAGCCCGGCTCGACGGCGAGCGGTCGTACTGTCGTGACGCACCGGGTGCCCGGGTAGCGGGCCAGCAGCTGGGTGAGCCAGGCGTGCGCCTGCTCGCGCTCCTCCGGCGGCACCTCGTCCAAGCCGTCCACCAGCAGGAGCGCCCGCCCGGACTCCAGGACCCGGCCCGCCCAGCCCTCCGGGGCCGCGTCGATCACCAGGCCCGCCGCACCTGACAGCTCGGCCGGACCCGGGAACGTCATCCCACGGGCCCGCAGGGTACGCAGCGGCACCACGAAGGGGATCAGACCGTTCAGCGGGGCCGGCACGTCGCCCAGGGTGCGGGCCGAGGCGTGGGCGGCCAGCCACCACAACAGCGTGGTCTTGCCCGCGCCGGCCTCGCCGCGCAGCAGGACCCGGGGACGGTCGGCGAGGAGGGCGTCGATGCGCTTGGGGAGGGGCGGGGCCGCCTCCGTGACCCCGGGGTGCTGTGCGGTCCGGTCCTGCGTCTCTGTCTGCGCCAGGGCCTCCAGGCTGAGGTAGGCGGTGTCCAGGTCCCACTCGGTGTCGTGCCGGCTCAGCTCGTCCAGGCCGAAGATCTTCGTGCGGCGGTAGGCGACGCCGAGCGCCTGCGCGTACTCCGCCTCGTACCGCAGGTCTCTCGGGAAGCTGCCGTGGACGTGCTCCTGGCGGAGGTCGATTCCGGTCCGCTGATAGACCAGGCGAAAGGGTTTCGCCGCCAGGACCGGGGCGAGCGGGACGCACTCGACCCGGCGGCCGTCGCGCTGTCGCGGCACCTGGCGGGCGACGCCCAGCAGCACGTCCCCCATGAAGACCGGGCCGCCGGAGAGTCCGGCAAGCGCGGCGGTCGCGTCGTCCGGGTCCGCGGGGGGTGGGCCTTCGAGGTCGCAGACCAGCAGGTCCCGGACCCGGCCCGCCAGGGGCAGGACGGTCGCCGTGTACTGGTCGGCCTCCAGGCGCTGGTCGCGGCCGTAGCGCTGGACGCGGGGGAAGCCGGTGATCTCGCACTCGGGTATCGCCTGGCGGGTGTCGATCACGCCGAGCCGTACGGGCGGGACCGGCCGCACCGGTTCGACGGCCTCCAGCAGGGCCACGTCCAGCCGGTAGTCGATCCAGGCGACGGTGGCCCGTACGCGGTCGGAGTTGGCCGGGTGGGCGATCAGGACGGACCCGGACTTGACCACGTGGGCGCAGGTGAGGACCAGCCGGTCGGTGAGCAGGACGCCGCTGCCCTGCTGGATCGCGGTGACGACCACCGTACGGTCGGCGGGGTGGACGACGGGAGGGCTCATGTACGCGAGGCCCCGTCACCGAACCCCGCCGTGGACCCGTCGTCCTCCGTCCCGATCTCCCACGCCTCACCCGTGGCGGCGTTGCGCGGGGTCAGGGTGAAGGCCACCTTGTGCGTGCGGCCCGTGGTGCGGGCGGCGTCCGCACCGGCCTCGACCACCCAGGCCTTCACCTTGCCGCCCGCCCTGGCCTCCCGGCGCAGTTCGAGCGTGAACTCCATCTGGATGTCGCCGACCGCGAAGGAGACCGGGTGGTCCGTGGCCCGGGACGCCGCGTCGATGAGCTGGTTGCGGATGGACGCGACGGCATCGGCGAGCTCGATGCCGTCCAGCGCGTGGGTCTCCGGTGCGCGGGTGTCCGGTGCGTGGGTGTTCTCGGCCGTCATGGGGTCCCCCCGGGGTGCGGTGCCGCTTTCCCGTCAGCGTAGTGAAGTAGCAGGCCGAAGGTCCCGAATCGGAAGGACCTAGGTCCCACCGGCGGTGACAAGGCGCACAGGCCGAAACAGGCCTACTACCCGGGCTAGGAGGAGGGGCCGTGATCGGCCGCGGGACCTTCGGCCCGGCCTCTGCGGGCCCTTTCGAGGTTCTGGGCGGTACGGCCTTTTCGTCGCGCCATGTCCGGAAAAGTACTCATGGAGCAGGTGTTAAACGTCTCCGTGCGAAGGATTTCATGGCCCGCGTCGACTCCTCGCAGAGGGACAAGCGCGACGAATTCCCCCAGCGCTCTCTACGGCTTTTCTTCGTATATGGGGGGTTTGAGCACCGGCGGGGGTGCGGGTTACCAAGGTGGAGCAAGCCCGGACAGCACGCCGGGTCCACTCACCTTCGGAGGACTTCCTCGTATGAAGCGCGCAACGAACCAGCACACCATCCGCCCGTCCGCCTTCCGCGTCCGTGGCGCCGTCCTGGCCGCCGGCCTGGGAGCGTCCGTGGTGCTGGGTGCCGGAACGGCGTTCGCGTCCAGCGGCAGTGAAGCCGCTGCCGCTCCCCTGGCCGCGGGCACGACCGCCAACTCCGTCGCCGCGCAGGCGACCGCGCAGGGCAAGGCCGCCGAGGCGGCCGCGAAGAAGGCCTCCGACGCGAAGAAGAAGGCCGAGGACAAGAAGAAGGCCGCGAAGAAGAACGCCGCCTCCTGGAAGTCCCCGGTCAAGAAGTACACGCTGAGCGCCAGCTACGGCACCGGCGGCGCCCGCTGGGCCGCCAAGCACTCCGGTCAGGACTTCGCCGTGCCGGTCGGCACCGATGTCGTGGCCGCCCACAAGGGCACCGTCGTGAAGGCCGGCCCGAACGGCGCCGGCGACGGCCCCGCGTACGGCAACGCCGTCGTGATCAAGCACTCCAACGGCAAGTACTCGCAGTACGCGCACCTGTCGCAGGTCAACGTGAAGGTCGGCGAGACCGTGAAGACGGGCGAGAAGATCGCCCTGTCCGGCAACACCGGAAACTCCAGCGGCCCGCACCTGCACTTCGAGATCCGCACCAGCCCGAACTACGGCTCGGCGCTGAACCCGGCCGCGTTCCTCCGCTCGGTGCACGTCTCCATCTGATCCGGCCGGCGTAACCGCGCGGCCACGCCGGAGCCCCGTGCCCGGCGGACGCGCAGCACAACCGAAAAGAGTCAGTGGACCCGTTACACCCCGGTACCCGGGGCGTGCGCCCGGGTCACCCGTCCGACGGCGACGTCGAGGACAGCCTCACGGCTCACTCCTCGGGGTCGCCGTCGGCGTTCCACCCCACCGTCCACCGTCCACCGCGCGTCCGGCTCAGTCCGACGCCGGCCGCTGGTCCGCCATCCGCAGCACCGGGAAGCTCCCGGTGACCGTCGGCGCGTGCTCCGGCAGCCAGAGCACCGCGATCGCCCCGCCCGTGCCCTCCGCCGCGCCCGAGGGCGCCGCGTTGCGGAAGGTCAGCCGGGCCCCCAGCACCCTCGCCTGGCCCGCCGCGATCGTCAGGCCGAGACCGTGCCCGTGCCCGGCCCGGTCCATGCTTCCGGTACGGAACCGGCTCGGCCCGTCCCGCAGCAGCTCCTCCGGGAACCCCGGACCGTGGTCGCGGACCCGCACCACCCGGCCCTCGACCGTGACCTCCACCGGGGTCGAGCCGTGCTTGGCGGCGTTCCCCAGCAGATTGCCGAGGATGCGCTCCAGCCGGCGCGGATCGGTGGAGACCCACGACTCGTGCACCACCCGCACGGTCACCTCCGGGTTCAGCAGGCCTATCCGGCGGCTGACGAACTCGCCGAGCGGCAGCTCCTGGAGCTCCGCCCGCTCCGAGGCGCTGTCCAGGCGGGCCACCTCCAGCACGTCCTCGACCAGCGTCCGCATCGCCTGCGCCCGGTCCCGTACCAGCTCGGTGGGGCGGCCCGGCGGCAGCAGCTCGGCCGCCGTGAGCAGCCCGGTCACCGGGGTACGCAGCTCATGGGCGATGTCCGCGGTGACCCGGCGCTCCGCCTCGATGCGCTCGTTCAGCGCGTCGGTCAGCGCGTCGACCGCCCGCGCCAGCTCGTCGGTCTCGTCGCGGACGACCCCGCCGACGGCCTCCCTGACCCGTACGTCCGTCTGCCCCTCGGCGACCCGGCCCGCCGCGGCCGCCGCCTTGCGCAGCCGGCGCGAGAGCTGACCGCCGATGAGGACCCCGAGCGCGCAGCCGCCGAAGACCACCGAGACCGAGCCGATGATCAGGGCCCGGTCCAGGTCGTCCATGATCGTGGCGGAGCGGTCCGCGAACCGGGAGTGCAGCGAGAGCACGTCCCCGCCGGCCAGCGGAAGAGCCGCCCAGACCTCGGGGACCCCGTCGGAGCCCTGCGTCACATGGGTGGCCCGGCGGTTCTTGCGGACCTCGTCGCGCAGGCTCGGCGGGATCGTCGGGTCGTTGAGCTTCGCCCCGAACTTCGGCCCGCCCTTCTGCATGCTCGTCGCCTCGTAGAACCGCTGGGCGCCCAGCAGCCGCTCCAGCTGTACCTCACGGGCGTTCTCGATCATCGAGACGCGGGCCGCGTTGTGCACCACGAGGCTCAGCGCCACCGCGACGAGCGCGCCCACCGCCGCGATGGCGATGCTGATCTTCCAGCGGACCCCGGTCCGCAGGGCCAGCCGCTTCATCCGCGCAGCTTGTAGCCGAAGCCGCGGACCGTATCGATCCGGTCCTGGCCGATCTTGGTGCGCAGCCGCTGGACGTGGACGTCCACGACGCGGGTGTCACCGCCCCAGCCGTAGTCCCAGACCCGCTCCAGGAGCTTGTCGCGGGACAGGACGGTGCCCGGCGCGGACGAGAACTCCAGCAGCAGCCGCATCTCGGTGGGTGTCAGCGCCACCTGTTCACCGGCGCGCCGCACCTCCATGCCGTCCGTGTCGACCTCCAGATCACCGAAGACCAGCACGCCGCCGAACGTCTCGGCGTCCCCCTCCGCACCGCCCCGGCCCAGCCCGTCCGGCCCGGCCGCGTGGCCGAAGCGGCGCAGCACCGCCCGGATGCGGGCCACCAGGACCGCCCCGTCGAAGGGCTTGGTGACGTAGTCGTCCGCCCCGGCCTCCAGACCCAGCACCACGTCGATCGAGTCGGCCCGCGCGGAGAGCATGATCACCGGGACGGTCGACTCGTCCCGGATGCGGCGGCACAGGCTCACGCCGTCAAGACCCGGCACCATCACGTCGAGCAGGGCGATGTCCGGCCGGTCGGCGCGGAACGCCTCCAGGCCGGAGAGCCCGTCGGGCATCGCGGTGACCGTGAAGCCGACCCGCTCCAGGGCGAGCTGGGTGGCCTCGCGGATCACGTCGTCGTCCTCGACGAAGAGGACGTGGGTCTCGGCCATGGGGCTGCTTCTCGCTTTCCGTTCCCGCCCGGTCGCACCGGCACGGCTTGGTGCCTGCCCGGTCTCAGTTCCTGCCCTGCTCCACCGGCGCCTCCGACGGAACCGGTTCCACCGGCTCCGACTGCACCGGCAGTTCGCCGTCCGTGCCCTCGACGGCACGGCTGAAGTCGTTGTGCACCCGGTCGTGCTCGGTGAAGTGGTCGCTCGCCCAACGGTAGGTGACCACCTCCGAGCCGGACGGGTACGCCAGCGGATCCTTCGACCCGTAGACCTGGGTCGTCACCACCAGGTCGCCCCGGTCGATCGTCCCGTAGACGGCGGGGACCTCGGCCGCGAAGACGTTCTTGTACGAGCCGTCGGCGTCCGCCCGGTACACATACGTTCCGACGCCCACCGAGTCGGCGCAGCTCATCACGTTCACCACCACGTCGGCGGCCCGGCCGCCCGTCATCGACCCGTAGGAGGTGTCGACCGGATAGGCCTTGCCCGCGCAGGGCTTGAGCCCGTCCCTGACCTGCTCGCCCACCTTGGGGTCGCCCTTGAGCAGCCGCACGGCGTCGACCCGTCTGACGGGCGGGGTCGTGCCGGAGGGGCTGGCCCGGGGGGTGATCTGGGCGACCGGCTGACTGCCGGCGGGGCCCTCGTCCCGGGTGCCCGTGCCGCCCGTGGAGCAGCCGACGCCGAACAGCCCGAAGGCGACGAGTCCGGCCAAGGCCGTGCCACTCGCCGCCATACCGCTCCGGGATCCCCGGCTCCGGCCCGATCTTCCCGGATCGTCGCCGTCGTCCGAGCCCCCGGAACCTCTCACGGACGAACTGCTCACGGAGCATCCGGTGGAGGAAAAACCACTCGGGGAGGAGTGGGAGGAGTTGTTCGAGGAGGAATCCCTCGACGCGGGGCCACTCCTGGAAACGCTGCCCAAGGAATCGTCCCCGAAGCCGCCCCCGCCGCCGCTGCTGCCACTCAGGCCGCGCACCGCTCCATCCCCCGCTCGTCGTGACGCCCGTTGCGCTGCGCCGGTGTGTGTGCCCTCGCCCCCGGCACCGTCGTGACGGGCGACCGCTGGGCGGGGACACGGGCGGAGGCGACCGGCACCGCGCTCCGGCGGCCCCCGGTCTCCCGGGCGACCGCCTCGCGGCTGACCAGATCGCGGCTCTCCAGCTCCTGGCGCAGTCGTGCCAGGGCCCGGTGCAGCGTGCTCTTGACCGTACCGGCCGACATGCCGAGCGCCGTGGCGGTCTCCTCCGTGCTCATCTGCTCCCAGTGTCGCAGCACGACGACGCTGCGTTGCTTGGGAGCCAGAATGCCCAGAATGTCCATCAGGAGGGCGCGGTCGGCCCGCTGCTCGCTGCCGTCGTCGACACTCGCGTCGGGCAGCTGCTCGGTCGGGACCTCTTCGAGCTTGCGCGCCCGCCACCACTCCGTACGGGTGTTGATCATGACGCGGCGCAGGTAGGCGTCGGCCAGCGACTTGTCGGCGATGCCGTCCCAGCGGCCGTAGGTGCGCACCAGGGCGGTCTGCAGCAGGTCCTGGGCATCGACGGGGTCGGGAACCAGACGGCGCGCGCTGCGCAGCAGCGCCTCCTGCCGTGTGCGTACGTAGTCCTCGAACGCGAGCACCTCGCCCTGCGCCATGACAACCGCCTCCGTCCCCGAACATCCCCGTGTCACCGCTGGGCCGCGGGTGTTCCGCGGTCCGGCCGTCCTGCTGTCGGAGACGCTACGGAGGCGTTGTCACGGCGATGTGCGGAGCAGCCGTAGGCCGGTGCACGGCTGCCCATCGGTTGTGTAACAGCGCAGGAGAGGACGCTCCCCGCGGTCCGGGGCGTGGGTCGGGGCCCGCGGATCACGGGCTACGGTTCACGGCTACGGATCACGGGCTACGCACCGCGCACCGCGGACCACGACCGGCGGCCCCGGGCGGGGCCGGGGCCGGGGGTCAGGTCAGCGGCAGCCGGTACCGGCCGTCGGCCAGCGGCTCGACCAGTCCGTCGGCCACCAGCCCGTCCAGCGCACGGGTCCGCTGCACCGGCTCCTCCCACACCGCGTCCAGGGCTGCCTGGGCCACGGGGCTCACCGAGTCCCGCAACACCGCCAGCAGCCGCCCTCGCACCTGGCGGTCGGTGCCGGCGTACGTCTGGCCCTTGCGCGGCGGACCCTGGTGCGCGGGCTTTCCGGCCAGCCGCCAGGCGCACCGCGAGGCGATCGGGCACCGGTCGCAGTCCTCGTTGCGCGCGGTGCACACGAGGGCGCCCAGCTCCATCGTGGCCGCCGCCCAGCGTGCCGCCCGCTCGTCCTCCTCAGGCAGCAGCGCCCGCGCGAGCTTGCGCTCGGCGGCCGTGGTGGCGTTCGGCGGGTACTGGACCCCGGACGCGGCGCGGGCGAACACCCGGCGGACGTTCGTGTCGAGCACCGCGTGCCGCTGTCCGTACGCGAACGAGGCCACGGCCGCCGCCGTGTACTCGCCGATCCCGGGCAGCGCCAGCAGCTGGGCGTGCTCGCTCGGCACATCGCCGCCGTGCCGTTCCGTTATCGCCTGCGCGGCCCCGTGCAGGCGCAGCGCACGGCGCGGGTAGCCGAGCCGGCCCCAGGCGCGGACCGCCTCCCCGGGCGCCTCGGCGGCCAGGTCGGCGGGGCGGGGCCAGCGGGCGAGCCACTGTTCGTACACCGGGAGGACCCGGCTCACCGGGGTCTGCTGCAGCATGAACTCGCTGACCATCACCGACCAGGCGCCCGCTTCGGGGCGGCGCCAGGGCAGATCGCGGGCATGCTGCTCGAACCACCCGATGACGGGGGCGTGGAGGGAGGCGGCGGGGGGCGTCTGTGTCGAAGTCATGGCAGTCATCGCACGGACGATCCTGGCACGGAAGAGGGAGCGGCGGTCACGGGCGGGGGAGTGTCGGCCCACGCGGCGGCCCAGGAGGTGACAACGCCACCCGTTCTGTCCCCTGTGACCGGATCCCCGTGATGATGATCGGCAAAACTTGCCGCCGGAGCGGCGGGTGGGGCCTGAGCGGGCCCGGATCTCTCGTAGAGTTCGGGACGTGGGATCTATGCGCAATCCGGTCGGTCCGCTTCCCTCCAGCATCTACTGGCGACGAAGGGCGGTAGCGGGACTTCTGGTTGCGCTGCTCGCCGTGTTGATCGCCTGGGGCGTGACGACCGGAGGCGGTGGGGGAAGCCGGGACGACGGCAAGTCCGGCGGCTCCGATCCGGTCGAGTCGATCACTCCCGGGCCGTCGCGCTCGGGCCCCGCGATCAGCCAACAGCCCGGCGGCCGCGACGAGTCGGGTGAGGACGGCGGCTCCGGGGGCTCGGGCGGCTCGGGCGGCTCCGACGGTGGCGCGGGTGCGTCCTCCGGCGGCGTGGGCGGCGGGGCTTCGCCCGACGGGGCGTCAACGGGCGGTGCGGACACGGCCGGTTCGGGCGCGGGTGGCGGCGGCACTGCGGGCCAGCAGGTCCCGGCCGGCTCCCCGCTCCCCGAGTGCAAGCCGGACGCGGTGCGGTTGAGCCTGCGGACGAAGGTCAGTTACGGCCCCGACGACAAGCCGAAGTTCGAACTGATCGCCAAGAACACCTCGTCGGCCGTGTGCAAGGCCGACCTCGGGCCGAAGAGCGCGGTCCTCACGGTGACCGAGGCCGGCGGCGAGGGCGACGATCCGATCTGGTCCTCGAAGGACTGCCCCGCCGCGGCCGGTCCGCTGTTCCTGAAGGTTCCGGCGGGCGCGACGGTGATCCACACGGTCGACTGGAACCGCACGCTGTCCTCCCCCGGCTGTGCGACCCCGCCGGCCGGCAAGGCGGGCCCGGGGACGTACCTCCTGGAGGCGAAGACCTCGGGCGAGGCGGTCCAGCGAGCGTCGTTCGTCCTCGCGAAGGACTGACCGCGCCCAGACGGCACTGGCCCCCCGGGGCCGCCTCCGCCCCTTCGTCGGCCATTCCCAGCCCGCCCAGCCCCCAGCCGGTCCGGCGTTTGAGGACGGAACCGTCCGGGCGGACGAGCGATGCGTCTACGGGGTCGGGCGGGTCCGGCGAACCCAGCCGGTCCGGCGTTTGAGGACGGAACCGTCCGGGCGGACGGGCGAAGCGCTTACGGGGCCCGGGCAAGCCCGTATGAGCACCGCCCGCTCGGGCCGGGGGTTCCGTCCTCAAACGCCGGACGGGCTGGTTGTGGCCGAGGGTTCCGTCCTCAAGCGCGCCGGACGGGCTGGTTGCGGCCCGGGCCCGTCCTCACCACCGGACGCGGGCAGGTCGTGGCCCAGGGCGCCCGCAAGCGCCGGACGGGCGCGGTGGCCGGGCGAGCTGAACCGCGCTGGGCAGCACGCGAAAGAGGGCGCCACCAGGACGCCCTCACCCGCGGCCGATCTCAGACGTACCGCTCCAGGATCGACGACTCCGCCAGCCGCGAAAGCCCCTCCCGCACGCTGCGCGCCCGCGCCTCGCCGACGCCGTCCACGGTCTGGAGGTCGTCCACGCTCGCCGCCAGCAGCTTCTGCAGACCGCCGAAGTGCTCCACCAGCCGCTCGATGATCGCCCCAGGCAGCCGCGGCACCTTCGCCAGCAGCCGGAAGCCCCGCGGGGACACCGCCGAGTCCAGCGTCTCGGGCGAGCCGCTGTAGCCCAGCGCCCGCGCCACCACCGCCAGCTCCAGCAGCTCCGTGTGGCTCAGCGCGTCCAGCTCGGTCAGCGCCTCCGCCACCGTGCGCGACCGCTTCGCCGTCGGCTCGGGGACGTAATCCCGGACGACCAACTCCCGCTCCGGCTCCACCCCGGCGATCAGCTCGTCCAGCTGGAGGGAGAGCAGACGCCCGTCGGTGCCGAGCTCGACCACGTACTCCGCGATCTCCGTCGCGATCCGCCGCACCATCTCCAGCCGCTGCGCCACCGCCGTCACGTCCCGGACGGTGACCAGGTCCTCGATCTCCAGCGCGGACAGCGTGCCCGCCACCTCGTCGAGGCGCAGTTTGTACCGCTCCAGCGTGGCGAGCGCCTGGTTGGCCCGGGACAGGATCGCCGAGGACTCCTCCAGGACCCGCCGCTCCCCGTCCACGTACAGCGCGATCAGGCGCATCGACTGGGAGACCGAGACGACGGGGAAGCCGCACGCCTTGGAGACCCGGTCCGCCGTGCGGTGACGGGTGCCCGTCTCCTCCGTGTGGATCGAGGCGTCCGGGACCAGCTGCACGCCGGCCCGCAGGATCTTGGTCATGTCCTTGTCGAGGATCAGCGCCCCGTCGAGCTTGCACAGCTCGCGCAGGCGCGTCGCCGTGAACTCCACGTCCAGCACGAATCCGCCGGTGCACATCGACTCGACGGTCTTGTCCATGCCCAGCACGATCAGCCCACCGGTATTGCCGCGGAGAATGCGCTCCAGGCCGTCCCGCAGGGCCATTCCGGGCGCGACCGCGCTCAACGAGGCGCGCATCAGCGCCTCGTTACCGGTGCCTTGGCCGGACTTTCCGGGCGTCGTCGCCCGGTCGTTGGCTGCCACTGCACTCCTCCGGTCACAGGTTGCGATGCCCTTGCGTCCCCCATGCCGTGTCCACGGGCGGGCGAGACCAGGGCAAAGTCTACCGGCGCGCGTTGTCTTCCTGACGAGGCTGCGGCGCCTCTTGACGAGACCGGCGCGGGAGGACCCGCAGAGCGTCGCCCATGTCGGCGACTTCCGTGACCTTCATACCGGCCGGGACCTTGCCCGGGTCCGTCGGAACGAGCGCGTGGGTGAAGCCCAGACGGTGTGCCTCGGCCAGTCTCCGCTGCACCCCGGTGACCCTCCTGACCTCGCCCGCGAGCCCCACCTCACCGATCGCGACCAGGTTCTTCGGGAGCGGGGTGTCGCTGGCCGCGCTGGCCAGCGCGAGCGCGATCGCCAGGTCGGCGGCGGGCTCGGTGAGCTTCACGCCGCCCACCGTCGCGCTGTAGATGTCCCGCTTGCCGAGCGCGGTGATCCGGCCGCGCTGCTCCAGCACGGCGAGCATCATCGAGACCCGGGAGGTCTCCAGACCCGAGGTGGTGCGCCGGGGCGAGGGGATCTGCGAGTCGACGGTGAGCGCCTGCACCTCGGCGACCAGGGGCCGCTTGCCCTCCAGGGTGACCGTCAGACAGGTGCCCGGCACCGCCACGTCGCGGCGGGTCAGGAAGAGGCCGGAGGGGTCGGCGAGACCGGTGATGCCCTCGTCGTGCAGCTCGAAGCAGCCGACCTCGTCGGTCGCCCCGTAACGATTCTTGACGCCGCGCACCAGCCGCAGCCGGGCGTGCCGGTCGCCCTCGAAGGACAGCACCACGTCCACCAGGTGCTCCAGCAGCCGGGGCCCGGCGATCGCACCGTCCTTCGTGACGTGGCCGACGAGCAGCGTGGCCATCCCGCGCTCCTTGGAGGCCCGGATCAGCGCCCCCGCGACCTCCCGGACCTGGGCCATCCCGCCGGGTGCGCCGTCGATCTCGGGCGAGGCGACCGTCTGCACCGAGTCCAGGACGAGCAGCGAGGGCTTCACCGCGTCCAGGTGGCCGAGCACCGCGGAGAGGTCGGTCTCCGCCGCGAGGTAGAGGTGGTCGTTGATCGCACGGATCCGGTCGGCCCGCATCCGGACCTGGCTCGCGGACTCCTCGGCGGTCACGTAGAGCGTGCGGTGGTCCTCGCTCGCCGCCTTGGCCGCCACGTCCAGCAGCAGCGTCGACTTGCCGACGCCCGGCTCGCCCGCCAGCAGCACGACGGCGCCCGGCACGAGCCCGCCGCCGAGCACCCGGTCCAGCTCACCGACGCCGGTCGAACGGGCGGTGGCCTGCCGGCTGTCGACCTGGCCGATCGGCACGGCCGCCGTGGAGACCCGGCCGGCCGCGGTGGTGCGCACGGCGGGGGCGCCGCCGAACTCCTCGACCGTCCCCCACGCCTGGCACTCGGGGCAACGGCCGAGCCACTTGGCGGTGGTCCAGCCGCATTCGGTACAGCGGTAGGACGGCCGGTCCTTCGCGGATTTCGTACGGGCAGCCATGGCGCCACCGTATAGGTGGGGTACGACAACGCCTCCAGGGCGGCGGCGCGCGGGGCCCTTCCGCGCGCAGGGCGCACGGAAGCGCGCCGGAGCACCACGGGCGGAATGCGTGATCCCTGTCCTCTTTCGAGGGATACGTTCACCCGTAAGGATTAAATGTGCTCCAGGGGCACTTGCGGCATGTGCTCCTCTGCCTACGGTCGCCGGGTGACGAGCAGCAGGCTGGAGACCCCGACGCACACCACCGGCGCACACCGGGCGCACCGCCGAGTGACCCACGCCCCGGCACAGCGACCGCCCGCACGTTACGAGCCGTATCTCGACGGACTCTTCACCTACTGCCTCTCCGTGCTCTGCGACCACGACGCGGCCGCCGAAGCGCTCGGCGCCGCCCTGTCGGTCGCGGACCGGCAGGACGCCCGGGGCCCCACGGCCGAGGAGGAACGTAAATCCTGGCTGTACGCGCTGGCCCGCTGGACCTGCCTGCGCACCCTCACCGAGCGCGGACGCGGCCGCCAGGCCCACCGCCGTCCCCCGGGGACGGTCAAGCCGCCCCGGACGGCCAGGGCCTCCGAAGCGCGGAAGGGCTCCAAGGCCTCCGCGGCCTCCGCGCCGTCCTGGCATCCGGGGGCGCACACCGCCCGGCGCACGCCGGAGCACGCCTGGCCCGCCACCCCCGAGGACGCCACCGCGCCCGCCCCCTCCGAGTCGCCGGCCGCCGAGGCACGCCGCCGGGAGCTCGCCACACTCGCCTGGCCCGAGGCCGCGGGCACCACCCCGGAGCAGCGTGAAGCCCTCGAACTGGCCGTGCGCCACGGGCTCGCCCCGCGCGCCGTCGCCACCGTGCTCGGTCTGGAGCCGGCCACCGCCCGGGAGCTGCTGGCCGGCGCGGCCTGCGAGGTGGAGCGCACCCGCGCGGCCCTCGTGGTCGTCGAGAGCGGCGGCTGCCCCACCGTCGCCCGGATCACCGGCGACCACCAGGTGCTGCTCTCCGCCGCCCTGCGCCGCGAGCTCGTCCGGCACGTCGACGACTGCCCCCGCTGCCGCCGTGCCGCCGAGCGGGCCGATGCCGCGGGGCCCTGGCCCGGAGCGGCCCTCGCCCCGGTCGCCGCCCTGCCCCTCGTCGAGGCCCCCCGCCCCTCCGTGTACGTCGCGATGGCCCAGGCCCAGCGCTCCCGCGCCGCCGGCCCGCGCTTCGACCGGGCCGGGTATCCGCTCGACCCCAAGGACCAGGCCGCCCGCCGGGACCGGCTGCGCGCCCGGGTCGTGACGACCACGGTCGTCGCGACGGTGGTCGCCGCCCCCGTGATCGCCCTGTGGGCCGCGTACCGGGGGCGCCCCAGACCGGCGAGGGCCACGACGGGACCTCGGTCACCGCCACGGAGGCCGACGGCGTCGGCGGCACGAGCGGCGACTCCTACAACGGCACCGACGACACCGGCCACGCCGGCGACGGCCGCCCCGGCGACCGCTTCGGCGCCCGCGTCCCGGATGTCACCGCCGAGGTCGTCAGCACCGGCGGCGCCCGGCACGGCGACGCCCGGCTCGCGGTGACGGCCCGGACCTCCGGGGCCGTCACGACGCTCACGTTGACCGCCTCCGGCCGGGGCCCGGTCAGCTGGTCGGCGGTGACGGACGCTCCGTGGCTGCGCCTCAGCCGTACGTCCGGCACGCTCGCGGCCGGGCAGAGCACCACGATCGTGGTCTCCGTGATCCGGGACGCGCAGCCGGGCGGACCGTGGCGGGCCCGGATCTCACTGACGCCCTCGGGTTCCGCCGTGCTCATCGACGGTCACGGGGCGACGGCCCCGACGACGGGCGGCCCGCGCCCCACGCGCCCGGGAACGGACTCCCCCCGGCCCACGGACCCGGGCACCACGGACCCCGGCCCGACCGACCCGGGCCCGACCGATCCAGCTCCGACCGACCCCGGCCCCACCGACCCCGGACCGGGCCCGACCGACCCCACCGATCCGCCCGACCCCACGGACCCGCCGGACCCGACCGACCCGCCCGAACCGACACCGGGCCCCACCGACCCGACCGACCCGAGCCCCACGGACCCGGCCCCGACCGACCCCGCCCCCTCCGCCCCGGACCCGGCGGGCTGAGCCCCGGACCCGGCGGGCCGAGGGCCCGCCGGCCGGGCTCAGTGCTTCTTCGGCGCCGGACGCGGGTCCGCCGGGTGCGGGGCCATCGGCAGCAGCGACGACAACCGCTCCTCGCAGAGCTCCACCAACCGGTCGTACCCCTCCTTGCCCATCAGCTCGATTAGCTCCGGGCGGTAGGACACGTACACCGGGTCGCCGGCCCCGTGCGCCGAGGTGGCCGAGGTACACCACCAGTGCAGGTCGTGACCGCCCGGACCCCAGCCCCGGCGGTCGTACTCACCGATCGTCACCTGGAGCACCCGCGTGTCGTCGGGCCGGTCGATCCAGTCGTACGTCCGCCGCACCGGCAGCTGCCAGCACACGTCCGGCTTCGTCTCCAGCGGCTCCTTGCCCTCCCGCAGCGCCAGGATGTGCAGCGAGCAGCCCGCCCCGGCGGGAAAGCCGGGCCGGTTCTGGAAGATGCAGGAGCCCTCCCAGCGGCGCGTCTGGCGTTCGCCGTCCTCGTCCACGCCGACCCACCCCGTCTCCGTGCCGACGTCGTGGAACTGCCACAGCTCGGGAGTGAGCCGGGCCACGTGGCCCGCGACCCGCTTCTCGTCGTCCTCGTCGGAGAAGTGCGCGCCCAGCGTGCAGCAGCCGTCGTCCGCGCGGCCCGCCTGGATGCCCTGACAGCCGCTGCCGAAGATGCAGGTCCACCGGGAGGTCAGCCAGGTCAGATCGCAGCGGAAGACCTGTTCGTCGTCGGCCGGGTCGGGGAACTCCACCCAGGCCCGCGCGAAGTCGATGCCCTTCTCATCGGACGGGGCCGCGGACGGGACCGGCCCGCTCGCCCCCGGCTGCGCTGCCTGCTTGTTCGACTTCTGCTTCTTCGTGGCTTTGTCCTGCTTAGCCTTTTTCGTCTTTGGCACGCGCCCAGAGTAAGTCCGACGGCGCAGTAGCGTTCCCGTATGAGACTCGGAGTCCTCGACGTGGGATCGAACACGGTTCATCTGCTGGTGGTCGACGCCCACCCCGGCGCCCGCCCGCTGCCCGCGCACTCGCACAAGGCGGAGCTCCGCCTCGCCGAACTCCTCGACGAGGGCGGCGCGATCGGCCCCCTCGGCGTGGACCGGCTCGTGGCGACGATCGCCGGCGCGGTCCAGGCCGCCGAGGACAAGGGGTGCGAGGACGTGCTCGCCTTCGCCACCTCCGCGGTGCGCGAGGCGACCAACGCGGACGTGGTCCTGGAGCGCGTACGGGTCGAGACCGGCGTCGACCTCGCGGTCCTCAGCGGTGAGGAGGAGGCCCGGCTGACCTTCCTGGCCGCCCGCCGCTGGTTCGGCTGGTCGGCGGGGAAGCTGCTCGTCCTCGACATCGGCGGCGGCTCCCTGGAGATCGCCTTCGGCATCGACGAGGAGCCGGACACCGCCGTCTCGCTGCCGCTCGGCGCGGGCCGCCTCACCGGCGCCTGGCTGCCGGACGACCCCGCCGGCCCCGAGCAGGTCAGGGCGTTGCGCCGGCACGTACGGGCCAGCATCGCGCGGACGGTCGGCGAGTTCAGCCGGGCCGGCCGCCCCGACCACGTCGTCGCCACCTCGAAGACCTTCAAGCAGCTCGCCCGGATAGCCGGCGCCGCCCGCTCCGCGGAGGGCCTGTACGTCCAGCGCTCGCTGAGCCGCAAGGCGCTGGAGGACTGGGTGCCCAAGCTGGCGGCGATGACGGTCGAGGAGCGCGGCCGGCTCCCCGGAGTCTCCGAGGGCCGGGCCGCCCAGCTGCTCGCCGGGGCCCTGGTGGCCGAGGGGGCGATGGACCTGTTCGGCGTCGAGGAGCTGGAGATCTGCCCCTGGGCCCTGCGCGAGGGCGTCATCCTGCGCCGCCTGGACCACCTCCCCGCGGAACGCGCCGCCCTGCTGGGCTGACGTACGGCGGCGGGACCCGGGCCGCACCACTCGGTTGACATCGCGGGGGCGGACTCCGGGCCGCACCGCTCAGGTGCCGTTGCGGCGGCGGCTCCGGGCCGCACCGCTCCGGTGACGTACGACGGAACGAGCCGCACCGATCACGTGACGTACGGTGACGGACCCATGGCCCTGATCACTTTCCGCCAGGGGACCTCGGCGCGGCGCACCCGTGCCCGTACGCTGTCCAGGTGGCAGAACCAGTGGTGCGCATCCCCGATGCGAAGGTCGCCCTGTCAACGGCCTCGGTCTACCCCGAGTCCACCGCGACGGCCTTCGAGATCGCCGCGCGCCTGGGGTACGACGGCGTCGAGGTCATGGTCTGGACCGACCCCGTCAGCCAGGACATCGAGGCCCTGCGCCGACTCTCCGACTACCACCGGGTCCCGATCCTCGCGGTGCACGCCCCCTGCCTCCTGATCACCCAGCGCGTCTGGTCCACCGACCCCTGGGTCAAGCTCCAGCGGGCCAGGGTCGCCGCCGAGAAGCTCGGGGCCTCCACCGTCGTGGTGCACCCGCCGTTCCGGTGGCAGCGCAACTACGCCAAGGACTTCGTGACCGGGATCTGGCGGATGGCTCAGGAGACGGACGTCCGGTTCGCCGTCGAGAACATGTACCCCTGGCGCTACCGGGACCGCGAGATGCTCGCGTACGCCCCCGACTGGGACGTCACCAACGACGACTACCGGCACTTCACGGTCGACCTCTCGCACACCGCGACCGCCCGCACCGAGGCGCTCGCCATGGTGGACCGGATGGGCGACCGCCTCGCCCACGTCCACCTCGCCGACGGCAAGGGCTCGGCCAAGGACGAGCACCTGGTGCCCGGCCGGGGCGACCAGCCGTGCGCGGAGCTGCTGGAGCGCCTCGCCCGTACGGGCTTCGACGGCCATGTCGTCATCGAGGTCAACACCCGCCGCGCGATGTCCTCCGCCGAACGCGAGGCCGACCTCGCCGAGGCGCTGGCCTTCACCCGCCTCCACCTGGCGACCGCGACCGCTGCCGACGGCCCGCCCCCGAGGATCCGCCGCCCGTGACCGAGGAGCCCGACCGGCCGCCCGTGACCGGGGAGCCCGACCGGCCGCCCGTGACCGAGGGCGCTCCCGCCGCCCCCGCGCCGCGCCGCCGGGGCCGGCCCTCCCGCAAGGCCGCGTCCGAGGGCCCCGACGCCCGTACGCGCATCCTGGAGGCGGCCCGTACGGAGTTCGCCGAGCGGGGCTACGACAAGACGTCGATCCGGGGCATCGCCAAGGCCGCGGGGGTCGACGCGGCCCTCGTCCACCACTACTTCGGCACGAAGGACGAGGTCTTCGCCGCCGCCGTCGAGGTCACCTTCGAACCGGCCCTGGTCGTCCACACCGTGCTCGGCGGCCCGCCGGAGGGCCTGGGGGAGCGGCTGGCGCGTTTCTTCCTCTCCGTGTGGGAGGACCCGGCGACCCGCTCCCCCCTGCTGGCGATCCTGCGCTCCGCGCTGACCCACGAGGCGGCGGCGAAGGTGCTGCGCGAGTTCGTCCTGCGGCGGTTGCTGGAGCGGATCGCGGCGGAGCTGGACGTTCCGGACGCGACGTTCCGCGCCGAGCTGGCCGCCTCGCACATGATCGGCATCGCGACGCTCCGGTACATGATCCGTGCCGAGCCGCTCGCCTCCGCCGATCCCGAGGACATCGTGGCGATGGTCGCCCCCACGCTCCAGCGATACTTGGGCGAGCGCTGAACCCCGGCCGGAACTGACCGTCCACCGGCCACCGCGTCCCGCATTCCGGACGGGCTGTCCAGATCTTGGATCCGGGGCGTACGCTCGAACGCAGTCTTTTCTTTAACTGTCGGAGGCAGTCCCCCTGCCGAAGGAGCGAGCGACGATGCCGCAGCTGAGGTCCCGCACGGTCACCCACGGACGCAACATGGCGGGCGCGCGCGCCCTTATGCGCGCGTCGGGCGTAGCGAGCGCGGACATCGGCAAGCCGATCATCGCGGTCGCCAACTCGTTCACCGAGTTCGTCCCCGGCCACACCCACCTCGCCCCGGTCGGCCGGATCGTCTCCGAGGCGATCCTGGCGGCGGGCGCGGTCCCGCGCGAGTTCAACACCATCGCCGTGGACGACGGCATCGCGATGGGCCACGGCGGCATGCTCTACAGCCTGCCCTCCCGCGACCTGATCGCCGACTCCGTGGAGTACATGGTCGAGGCGCACTGCGCGGACGCTCTGATCTGCATCTCCAACTGCGACAAGATCACCCCGGGAATGCTGATGGCCGCCATGCGCCTCAACATCCCGACCGTCTTCGTCTCCGGCGGCCCGATGGAGGCCGGCAAGGCCACCCTGGTCGACGGCACGGTCCGCAAGCTCGACCTGGTCAACGCGATCAGCGACGCGGTCGACGAGTCCATCTCCGACGAGGACATGCTCCGCATCGAGGAGAACGCCTGCCCCACCTGCGGCAGCTGTTCCGGCATGTTCACCGCCAACTCGATGAACTGCCTGACCGAGGTCCTCGGCCTCTCCCTCCCCGGCAACGGCTCCGTCCTCGCCACGCACACCGCCCGCCGGGCGCTGTACGAGGACGCCGGCCGCACGGTCGTCGAGATCACCAAGCGCTACTACGAGCAGGACGACGAGACGGTCCTGCCGCGCGCCATCGGCACCCGCGCCGCGTTCGACAACGCGATGGCGCTGGACATCGCCATGGGCGGCTCGACCAACACGATCCTGCACCTGCTGGCCGCCGCCGAGGAAGCGGAGCTGCCGTACGGCCTCGACGACATCAACGAGGTCTCGCGCCGGGTCCCCTGCCTCTCCAAGGTCGCCCCGAACGTCGCCCCCGGCGGCACGTACTACATGGAGGACGTCCACCGGGCCGGCGGTATCCCCGCCCTCATCGGCGAGCTCCACCGCGGCGGCCTGCTCAACGAGGACGTGCACGCGGTGCACTCCGACACCCTCGCCGAGTGGCTGAAGAACTGGGACGTCCGCGGCGGCTCCCCGTCCCCCGAGGCCATCGAGCTGTGGCACGCCGCCCCCGGCTGCGTCCGCTCCGCGACCGCCTTCTCGCAGTCCGAGCGGTGGGACACCCTCGACCTGGACGCGGCGGGCGGCTGCATCCGCGACGTCGAGCACGCGTACTCCAAGGACGGCGGCCTCGCCGTTCTCAAGGGCAACCTCGCCGTGGACGGCTGTGTCGTGAAGACGGCCGGCGTCGACGAGTCGATCTGGACCTTCGAGGGCCCGGCCGTCGTCTGCGAGTCGCAGGACGAGGCCGTCGACAAGATCCTCCGCAAGGAGATCCAGCCGGGCGACGTCGTCGTCATCCGGTACGAGGGCCCGCGCGGCGGCCCCGGCATGCAGGAGATGCTCTACCCCACCTCCTTCCTCAAGGGCCGAGGTCTGGGCAAGGTCTGCGCCCTGGTCACCGACGGCCGCTTCTCCGGCGGCACGTCGGGCCTCTCCATCGGCCACGCCTCGCCCGAGGCGGCCTCCGGCGGCACGATCGCGCTCGTCGAGGACGGCGACCGGATCCGGATCGACATCCCGAACCGCTCCATCGAACTGCTGGTCGATGACGCCGAGCTGGCCACCCGACGCGAGGCGCTGAACGGCGTGTACGCGCCGAAGAACCGCGAGCGCAAGGTCTCGGCCGCACTGCGCGCCTACGCGGCGATGGCCACGAGCGCGGACCGCGGCGCGGTCAGGGACATCTCGAAGCTGGGCTGACGTCCCGGCTCAGGGGCTCGGCCTCCCCGGGGCCTTCGGGCACCTCTCCGAGGGCTCCGGTGACCATCCCGGCCTGCCCGGTGGCTCCGGACGACCTTCTCAGTCCCTCCGGCGACTCTCCCAGCGGCTCCGGGCGACCCATTCAAGCCCCTCCGGCGATTGAGGAGCGGGGTCCGGGGCAGAGCCCCGGGAGGAGCCCGAGGACGGACCCGGGCCTCACCAGCCCCCCGGCTCCGCCCCGTCCACCGCGAAGACCGACCCGTCCGGCGCCGTCCCCACGACCGTCCGCCCTGCCGTGACCGGGGCGGGCAGCGCGGAGGCGTAGGCGAGCTTCCCGCCGCTCAGCCGCGCCCGGGTCTGCCCCACCAGCGCACCCCGGTCCGTGTCGACGGCCAGCAGCCGCCCGTCCGCTGCGGAGAAGTACAGGTGGCCGCCCTCCCCGAGCACCGGAGCGGAAGCCCGCCCGACCCCCGTCTCCAGCCGCCACAGCTCGGCCTTCGCACCGCCCGCCGCGGTGTCGACGGCCAGCAGCGACCCGCCCCGCGCCAGCAGGTACGCGACGTCCCCGGCCATGACCGCCTGCGGCCCGTCCAGCGTGAAGGGCAGCGGGACCCGGGTCGATCCGCCGGTGCCGGGCGCGTACCGCACCAGCTCCGTGGTGTCCGAGTTCTCGTCCATCGCCGTCAGCACCAGCTCCCCGGCCCCGGCGGTCCCGACCGGGGTGAGGGCCCCGTCCAGCCGCCGTTGCCAGGACACCCGGCCGGACGTGGCGTCCACCGCCGTGACCAGGGTCGACGCGCCGGAGGACGTCTGCTCAAAGGCGTAGGCGAGCCCGGACGCCCCGTCGTGCAGGGCGAAGTCGGGCCGGCTGTGCTTCGCCAGCGGCCCCTCCCAGCGGGTCGCCCCGCTCGCCCCGTCCAGCGCCGTCACCGTGCCGTCGTCCGCGACGGTCAGCAGCGTGTCGCCCGCCGGGAACGCGCCACCTGGACTCGCGGACAGGGCGGTGTCCCGGACGGCGGTGCCCTTCACCGGGTCGAACGCGCGCAGCTTCCCGTCCGGACCGGCGGACAGCACGACCCCGCCCGAGACGACCGGGGCGTGGGCGGCCGTCCGCGACGACGAGGACCGGGCCGACCACAGCACGCGCCCGTCCGCCGGATCGATCCTGGCGGTGCCACCCCCGGCCGCCGAGCAGTACAGCGCTCCCCCCGCCCCGGCGGTGGAGCAGGCGGGCGTGGCGGTGCCGGAGGTCCGCAACGCGGTGCGCCACGGGGTGACGGCGGCCCCGCCCCGCCCCCCTCCGGCCCCCGCGCGTTCCGGCTCCGGGCGGCTCGCGTCCGTACCGCCGCCCCACACGGCGTACGCCCCGGCGCCCGCCCCCGCCACCAGCAGGAGCAGCGCCGCCGCCACGACCAGCCGGACGCGCGGCAGCCGCCGGGGCCGCACCACGGGCGCGGGGCCCACATGCGTGTCCGCCTCCGAACCGTCCCGCTCCCGCGCCGCCGGCACCGCCGCCGCGACCACCGCCCGGCGCCGCTGCGACGGTAGGAACGCCTCGGCCTCGTACGACGGCGGCAGCAGCGCCTCCATCACCTCGCCCGGCGTGGGCCGGTCGGCCGGGTCCTTCGCCAGGCACCGGGCGACCAGCGGCGCGAGGTCCTCCGGCACTCCGCCCAGGTCCGGCTGGTCGTGCACCACCTGGTACGCCACGATGTACGGGCTGTCCGAGTCGAACGGCCCCCGGCCCGTCGCCGCGTGGACGATCACGGCCCCCAGCGCGAACACGTCGACCGGCGGCCCGACCTCGCGCGGCCGCTGGAACTGCTCGGGAGCCATATAGGGCGGCGAGCCGATCAGCTTGCCCGTCTCGGTGCGCAGATCACTGTCGTACGGCCGGGAGATCCCGAAGTCGATGACCTTGGGGCCCCCGTCGGTCAGCAGCACGTTGCTCGGCTTCAGATCGCGGTGGATCACGCCCGCCCGGTGGATGTCCCGCAGCGCCTCGGCGAGCCCGGCGGTCAGCCTGCGCAGCTCGGCGGGGGCCATCGGGCCGCTCCGCCTCACCTGTTCGGCGAGCGTGGGCCCGGGAACGTAGAGGGTGGCCATCCAGGGCCGCCCGGCCTCCGGATCGGCGTCGACGACGGGAGCCGTGAACGCCCCGCTCACCCGCCGCGCGGCCGCCACTTCCTGCCGGAACCGCGCCCTGAACTCGGGATCCGCCGCGTACGGCGCGTGCACCACCTTCACCGCGAGCTGCATCCCCGAGGCCGAGCGCGCCAGATGCACGACCCCCATGCCGCCCGAGCCGAGACGGGCCTCCAGACGGTAGACGCCGGCGTAACTCGGAAACTCCGCTTCCGGATGCGCTCCGGGCTCTCGCAGCGGCGGCATCGTCCACCCCCGTGTGTTCGTGCGCATGCGACGCACGGAGCCTAGTCGATGGTGCCTGGGAGAGGCACGGGGCTTGCTAGCCTGCGCGTCGTACGCGCCTCGCGTACGCGACATCTCAACGGGGGAGGCCCATATGGGCGTTGGAGAGCACACCGCAGAGCCCACGCGCGACGAGGTGGACGGGGCGGAAGGGGCGACGGCCGTGGCGGAGGCCGAGCTGAAGGTGGAGACCACCGCGTCCGGCACCCGCTACCCGGTCGCCCCGGGCTACCGGGTCAACGTCCGTACCGGCCCCGGCACCAGCTACCGCATCGTCAGGACCATGCCGTACGGACAGAAGATCCCGATCTACTGCCAGAAGCCGGGCGAGACGGTCACCGGCCCGTACGGCACGTCGAACCTCTGGGACAACATCGCCAACGGCCAGTTCGTCGCGGACGCCTACGTCTACACGGGGCGTGACGGCTACGTCGCACCGCGCTGCGACTGACGGCTCCGCCGGGCACCCGGGGGCTGCGGGGATAATCGACCTCGTGAGCGAGAACAGCGCAGCCCCCGGCACCCCGCCCGCCACGGCCCCGGGCCCGCGGCCCGAGCCCATCCGCTTCTTCGGCACGACCTGGGTCGACCACGACGGCGGTTACGGCCTCCGGCGCGTCGGCGTCGCCGTCGGCTCGCTGGCCGCCGCCGTGGCCGCCTGCTTCCTCCTGCGCTTCGCCTACGAGGGGCTGGAGATCGCGGAGGTCGGGGGCATCGTCGGGATGCTGGTGATCGGGATGTTCTCCGTCTGCAGCGCCATCGCGTTCCGCAAGACATGGGAGGGCTTCGGCGCCCGCCCGAAGGACCCGGGCCGCGAGGACTCCCTGCGCGGCCTGAAGTCGATCGGCTTCATCGGCTCGCTCCTCGCCTACTTCGTCCGCTCGCTCACCGAGGCCCCGGGCGAGAAGCTGCGCCGCACCGAGTACGAGAAGGCCCGCGTCCAGTTCGAGAAGCGCCGCTCGACCCGGACCGGCAACCCGGCGGCCCGCAGGACCTCCGGCCGCAAGCGCCCCAAGCGCGCCTGAGGGCCGGCCACACCCGCCCGAGAGACGACGCGGCAGCCCGCCGACCCCGCGTCGGCGGGCTGCCGTGTTCAGCCCCGCGCCCCACCGCTGGACGCGACCCCGTGAGGGGACTGCATCGCGGACCCCATGACGGGACCTCTTGACGGGCGGCACTGTCGGACGAAGAATTCAACACATGATGAATTACGGACCCGGGGCCACGCCGACCGAGCCCCCGACGCACCCACCACCCCCGGCGATCGAAGCCCGCGGCCTCACCGTCGTCCGCGGTGACCGCACCGTCCTGCGCGCCCTCGACTTCACCGTCCGCCCCGGCAGCATCACCGGCCTCCTCGGCCCCTCGGGCTGCGGCAAGACCACGCTCATGCGCACCGTGGTCGGCACCCAGGCCAGGGCCACCGGCACCCTCGACGTCCTCGGCCGCCCCGCCGGCGACCCCGCACTGCGCAGCCGCGTCGGGTACGTCACCCAGGCGCCCTCCGTCTACACCGACCTCACCGTCCGGCAGAACCTCGACTACTTCGCCGCCGTCCTGCACCCCGGCCGCGCCCACCGGGACGCCCGCCGCGACGCCGTCACCCGCACCATCGAGGACGTCGACCTCACCAGCCACGCCGCCGCCCTCGCCGGGGCGCTCTCCGGCGGCCAGCGCAGCCGTGTCTCACTGGCCGTCGCCCTCCTCGGCACCCCGGAGCTGCTGGTCCTGGACGAACCGACCGTCGGGCTCGACCCCGTACTCCGCCGCGACCTCTGGGACCTCTTCCACCGCCTGGCCGCCGACCGCTCCACCGCGCTCCTCATCTCCTCCCACGTCATGGACGAGGCCGAGCGCTGCCACCGCCTCCTCCTGATGCGAGGCGGCCTGATCCTCGCCGAGGACACCCCCGACGCACTGCGCCGCCGCACCGGCACGGAGACCGTCGAGGAAGCGTTCCTCCACCTGGTCGACGAACACCCGGCCGACATGGCCACGCCACCCACCCCGCCCCACACCCAGGAGGCCTCCCGATGACGGCCACCGCCCCGCCCGCGACCGAGGGCGCCCCCGCCCGCCCGCTCACCCCGTCCCGCACGGCAGCCACCGCGGGCCGCGTCCTGCGCCAGCTGACCCACGACCCCCGCACCATCGCGCTCCTCGTGATCGTCCCGGTCCTGCTGATCACCCTGCTCCGTTACGTCTTCGACGGCGCGGCCGGGACCTTCGACGCGACCGGGGCCTCACTCCTCGGCATCTTCCCGCTGATCACGATGTTCCTGGTGACCTCGATCGCCACCCTGCGCGAACGCACCTCGGGCACCCTGGAGCGCCTTCTCGCCCTCCCCCTGGGCAAGGGCGACCTCATCGCGGGCTACGCCCTGGCGTTCGGCGCGGTCGCGGTTCTCCAGTCGGTGCTCGCCACGGCCGTCTCCATCTGGCTGCTGGGCCTGGACGTCGCCGGCTCACCCTGGCTGCTCCTCCTGGTCGCCCTGCTCGACGCCCTGCTCGGCACCGCGCTCGGCCTGTTCGTCTCCGCGTTCGCCGCGTCCGAGTTCCAGGCGGTCCAGTTCATGCCGGCGGTGATCTTCCCCCAGCTCCTGCTGTGCGGCCTGTTCACCCCGCGCGAGGCGATGCACCCCGCCCTGGAGGCGGTCTCGAACGTCCTGCCCATGTCGTACGCGGTCGACGGCATGAACCAGGTCCTCCACCACCCCGACATCACCGGAGACTTCGTCCGCGACATCGCCGTGGTCGCCGGAAGCGCCCTCCTGGTCCTCTGCCTCGGCGCGATCACCCTCCGCCGCCGTACGCCGTGAGAACCCCGATGCGAGGATGACGACGGGACGACGGCCCGCCCCAGACGACAGAGCACAGCCCAGAGCACAGCCCAGCACCGCCCGGAGGGTGAACGCATGACCCAGACAGTCGCAGTCCTCGGCACCGGCAAGATCGGCGAGGCCCTGCTCAGCGGGATGATCCGGGCGGGCTGGCGACCGGCCGACCTCCTGGTGACCACCCGCCGCGGCGACCGGGCCCAGGAACTGCACACGCGGTACGGGGTCGAGTCCGTCACCAACGCGGAGGCTGCGAAGAACGCAGACATCCTCATCCTCGCGGTCAAGCCGCAGGACATGGGCAAGCTCCTGGACGAGCTCGCCCCGCACGTCACCGCCGACCGCCTGGTCATCAGCGCCGCGGCCGGCATCACCACCGCTTTCATCGAGGACCGGCTCACCCCGGACACCCCGGTCGTCCGGGTCATGCCCAACACCCCGGTCCTCGTCGACGAGGGCATGTCCGTCATCTCCGCCGGCAGCCACGCCACCGGCGCGCACCTCGCCACCGCCGAGGAGATCTTCGGCGGCGTCGGCAAGACCCTGCGCGTCCCGGAGTCCCAGCAGGACGCCGCGACCGCCCTCTCCGGCTCCGGCCCCGCCTACTTCTACTTCCTGGTCGAGGCCATGACCGACGCGGGCATCCTGCTCGGCCTGCCCCGCGCCCAGGCCCACGACCTCATCGTCCAGGCCGCGATCGGCGCAGCCGTCATGCTCCGGGACAGCGGCGAACACCCCGTCAAGCTCCGTGAAGCCGTCACCAGCCCGGCCGGCACGACCATCAGCGCCATCCGCGAGCTGGAGAACCACGGAGTGCGCGCGGCCCTCATCGCCGCCCTGGAGGCGGCCCGCGACCGCAGCCGCGAACTGGCCTCCGGCAACGGCTGACGACCGGCTGAGCCCCACCGTCAACCCCCGGCCACCGGCACCACCGGCCGGGGGTTGACACACTCCGGACACCTCCGTAGTGTGCTCCGAGTTGTCCGACGTGAGCGCCGACTCCGGTCGGTCCCCGGACAGCCATTCCGCAGTAACCACGACAGAACGCGCGACCTCGTGTCGCATGCTCTTTCGTGTGCCTGCGCGAAATGAGGAATCCGCGTTCGAAGGAACGCACCCCGATTAGCGTCGGGGCGCAGGATTCCGCTAAAGTCTCACTCGTCGGAACGGCCCAACAGCCGGGAGGACAAGCCCCACTGACTGGGAATCAGGCCCGAAAGGATCTGATAGAGTCGGACTCGCCGGAAAGGGAGAACGCGAAAGCGGAGGAACTGGAAAGCGAGATGCGAGACCCGCTTCGACCGGGAATCGGACACGAAAGAGTCTGATAGAGTCGGAAACGCAAGACAGCAGGACAGCAAGACAAAGAAGTAAACGAAGGGAAGCGCCCGGAGGGCCCCGGTGAAACGGGACCGAAGGAAGCGTCCGTTCCTTGAGAACTCAACAGCGTGCCAAAAGTCAACGCCAGATATGTTGATACCCCGGCCTGCTTCGGCAGGTTGGTGGTTCCTTTGAAAGTCCTACGGGTCTACTTCGGTGGCCGGTAGGCAATTACACAGCGAGGACGCAGTGAACAACGGGTCTTATTCCGACCGGTTGTTCCGCTCTCGTGATGTGTGCACCCGATTACGGGTAAACATTCACGGAGAGTTTGATCCTGGCTCAGGACGAACGCTGGCGGCGTGCTTAACACATGCAAGTCGAACGATGAAGCCTTTCGGGGTGGATTAGTGGCGAACGGGTGAGTAACACGTGGGCAATCTGCCCTTCACTCTGGGACAAGCCCTGGAAACGGGGTCTAATACCGGATAACACTCTGTCCCGCATGGGACGGGGTTAAAAGCTCCGGCGGTGAAGGATGAGCCCGCGGCCTATCAGCTTGTTGGTGGGGTAATGGCCTACCAAGGCGACGACGGGTAGCCGGCCTGAGAGGGCGACCGGCCACACTGGGACTGAGACACGGCCCAGACTCCTACGGGAGGCAGCAGTGGGGAATATTGCACAATGGGCGAAAGCCTGATGCAGCGACGCCGCGTGAGGGATGACGGCCTTCGGGTTGTAAACCTCTTTCAGCAGGGAAGAAGCGAAAGTGACGGTACCTGCAGAAGAAGCGCCGGCTAACTACGTGCCAGCAGCCGCGGTAATACGTAGGGCGCAAGCGTTGTCCGGAATTATTGGGCGTAAAGAGCTCGTAGGCGGCTTGTCACGTCGGATGTGAAAGCCCGGGGCTTAACCCCGGGTCTGCATTCGATACGGGCTAGCTAGAGTGTGGTAGGGGAGATCGGAATTCCTGGTGTAGCGGTGAAATGCGCAGATATCAGGAGGAACACCGGTGGCGAAGGCGGATCTCTGGGCCATTACTGACGCTGAGGAGCGAAAGCGTGGGGAGCGAACAGGATTAGATACCCTGGTAGTCCACGCCGTAAACGTTGGGAACTAGGTGTTGGCGACATTCCACGTCGTCGGTGCCGCAGCTAACGCATTAAGTTCCCCGCCTGGGGAGTACGGCCGCAAGGCTAAAACTCAAAGGAATTGACGGGGGCCCGCACAAGCAGCGGAGCATGTGGCTTAATTCGACGCAACGCGAAGAACCTTACCAAGGCTTGACATATACCGGAAAGCATCAGAGATGGTGCCCCCCTTGTGGTCGGTATACAGGTGGTGCATGGCTGTCGTCAGCTCGTGTCGTGAGATGTTGGGTTAAGTCCCGCAACGAGCGCAACCCTTGTTCTGTGTTGCCAGCATGCCCTTCGGGGTGATGGGGACTCACAGGAGACTGCCGGGGTCAACTCGGAGGAAGGTGGGGACGACGTCAAGTCATCATGCCCCTTATGTCTTGGGCTGCACACGTGCTACAATGGCCGGTACAATGAGCTGCGATGCCGCGAGGCGGAGCGAATCTCAAAAAGCCGGTCTCAGTTCGGATTGGGGTCTGCAACTCGACCCCATGAAGTCGGAGTTGCTAGTAATCGCAGATCAGCATTGCTGCGGTGAATACGTTCCCGGGCCTTGTACACACCGCCCGTCACGTCACGAAAGTCGGTAACACCCGAAGCCGGTGGCCCAACCCCTTGTGGGAGGGAGCTGTCGAAGGTGGGACTGGCGATTGGGACGAAGTCGTAACAAGGTAGCCGTACCGGAAGGTGCGGCTGGATCACCTCCTTTCTAAGGAGCACTTCTTACCAGGCTTCGGTCTGGTCAGAGGCCAGTACACCGGCGAATGTTCGGTGCTGGTTGCTCATGGGTGGAACGTTGACTATTCGGCATGATGAGCACGGTTTCGTGAGTACTGCTTCGGCGTGGAAAACGGGAACGGGTTGATTGTGTCGGGCACGTTGTTGGGTGTCTGAGGGTACGGGCTCGTTTGAGTCTGTCCTTCGGTTGCCGGCCCCAGTGAACTCGCCTGTATGGGTGGGGTGATGGGTGGCTGGTCGTTGTTTGAGAACTGCACAGTGGACGCGAGCATCTGTGGCCAAGTTTTTAAGGGCGCACGGTGGATGCCTTGGCACCAGGAACCGATGAAGGACGTGGGAGGCCACGATAGTCCCCGGGGAGCTGTCAACCAAGCTTTGATCCGGGGGTTTCCGAATGGGGAAACCCGGCAGTCGTCATGGGCTGTCACCCGCTGCTGAACACATAGGCAGTGTGGAGGGAACGAGGGGAAGTGAAACATCTCAGTACCCTCAGGAAGAGAAAACAACCGTGATTCCGGGAGTAGTGGCGAGCGAAACTGGATGAGGCCAAACCGTATGCGTGTGATACCCGGCAGGGGTTGCGCATGCGGGGTTGTGGGATCTCTCTTTCATAGTCTGCCGGCTGTGAGACGAGTCAGAAACCGTTGATGTAGGCGAAGGACATGCGAAAGGTCCGGCGTAGAGGGTAAGACCCCCGTAGCTGAAACATCAACGGCTCGTTTGAGAGACACCCAAGTAGCACGGGGCCCGAGAAATCCCGTGTGAATCTGGCGGGACCACCCGCTAAGCCTAAATATTCCCTGGTGACCGATAGCGGATAGTACCGTGAGGGAATGGTGAAAAGTACCGCGGGAGCGGAGTGAAATAGTACCTGAAACCGTGTGCCTACAAGCCGTGGGAGCGTCGCTGTATGTGCTTGCACATGCAGTCGTGACTGCGTGCCTTTTGAAGAATGAGCCTGCGAGTTAGCGGTGTGTAGCGAGGTTAACCCGTGTGGGGAAGCCGTAGCGAAAGCGAGTCCGAATAGGGCGATTGAGTTGCACGCTCTAGACCCGAAGCGGAGTGATCTAGCCATGGGCAGGTTGAAGCGGAGGTAAGACTTCGTGGAGGACCGAACCCACCAGGGTTGAAAACCTGGGGGATGACCTGTGGTTAGGGGTGAAAGGCCAATCAAACTCCGTGATAGCTGGTTCTCCCCGAAATGCATTTAGGTGCAGCGTCGTGTGTTTCTTGCCGGAGGTAGAGCACTGGATAGGCGATGGGCCCTACCGGGTTACTGACCTTAGCCAAACTCCGAATGCCGGTAAGTGAGAGCGCGGCAGTGAGACTGTGGGGGATAAGCTCCATGGTCGAGAGGGAAACAGCCCAGAGCATCGACTAAGGCCCCTAAGCGTACGCTAAGTGGGAAAGGATGTGGAGTCGCAGAGACAACCAGGAGGTTGGCTTAGAAGCAGCCACCCTTGAAAGAGTGCGTAATAGCTCACTGGTCAAGTGATTCCGCGCCGACAATGTAGCGGGGCTCAAGCGTACCGCCGAAGTCGTGTCATTCATACACATAGGGCCAACGCCCGTATGGATGGGTAGGGGAGCGTCGTGTGCCGGGTGAAGCAGCCGCGGAAGCGAGTTGTGGACGGTTCACGAGTGAGAATGCAGGCATGAGTAGCGATACACACGTGAGAAACGTGTGCGCCGATTGACTAAGGGTTCCTGGGTCAAGCTGATCTGCCCAGGGTAAGTCGGGACCTAAGGCGAGGCCGACAGGCGTAGTCGATGGACAACCGGTTGATATTCCGGTACCCGCTTTGAAACGCCCAGTACTGAATCAGGCGATGCTAAGTCCGTGAAGCCGGCCCGATCTCTTCGGAGTTGAGGGTAGTGGTGGAGCCGATGAACCAGACTTGTAGTAGGTAAGCGATGGGGTGACGCAGGAAGGTAGTCCAGCCCGGGCGGTGGTTGTCCCGGGGTAAGGGTGTAGCCCGTGTGGTAGGTAAATCCGTCACACATATAAGGGTGAGACCTGATGCCGAGCCGATTGTGGTGAAGTGGATGATCCTATGCTGTCGAGAAAAGCCTCTAGCGAGTTTCATGGCGGCCCGTACCCTAAACCGACTCAGGTGGTCAGGTAGAGAATACCGAGGCGTTCGGGTGAACTATGGTTAAGGAACTCGGCAAAATGCCCCCGTAACTTCGGGAGAAGGGGGGCCATCACTGGTGATAGCACTTGCTGCTTGAGCTGGGGGTGGCCGCAGAGACCAGCGAGAAGCGACTGTTTACTAAAAACACAGGTCCGTGCGAAGCCGTAAGGCGATGTATACGGACTGACGCCTGCCCGGTGCTGGAACGTTAAGGGGACCGGTTAGCTGCCTTTCGGGGTGGCGAAGCTGAGAACTTAAGCGCCAGTAAACGGCGGTGGTAACTATAACCATCCTAAGGTAGCGAAATTCCTTGTCGGGTAAGTTCCGACCTGCACGAATGGCGTAACGACTTCTCGACTGTCTCAACCATAGGCCCGGTGAAATTGCACTACGAGTAAAGATGCTCGTTTCGCGCAGCAGGACGGAAAGACCCCGGGACCTTTACTATAGTTTGATATTGGTGTTCGGTTCGGCTTGTGTAGGATAGGTGGGAGACTTTGAAGCGGCCACGCCAGTGGTTGTGGAGTCGTCGTTGAAATACCACTCTGGTCGTGCTGGATGTCTAACCTGGGTCCGTGATCCGGATCAGGGACAGTGTCTGATGGGTAGTTTAACTGGGGCGGTTGCCTCCTAAAGAGTAACGGAGGCGCCCAAAGGTTCCCTCAGCCTGGTTGGCAATCAGGTGTTGAGTGTAAGTGCACAAGGGAGCTTGACTGTGAGACCGACGGGTCGAGCAGGGACGAAAGTCGGGACTAGTGATCCGGCAGTGGCTTGTGGAAGCGCTGTCGCTCAACGGATAAAAGGTACCCCGGGGATAACAGGCTGATCTTCCCCAAGAGTCCATATCGACGGGATGGTTTGGCACCTCGATGTCGGCTCGTCGCATCCTGGGGCTGGAGTCGGTCCCAAGGGTTGGGCTGTTCGCCCATTAAAGCGGTACGCGAGCTGGGTTTAGAACGTCGTGAGACAGTTCGGTCCCTATCCGCTGCGCGCGCAGGAATATTGAGAAGGGCTGTCCCTAGTACGAGAGGACCGGGACGGACGAACCTCTGGTGTGCCAGTTGTCCTGCCAAGGGCATGGCTGGTTGGCTACGTTCGGAAAGGATAACCGCTGAAAGCATCTAAGCGGGAAGCCTGCTTCGAGATGAGTATTCCCACCCTCTTGAAGGGTTAAGGCTCCCAGTAGACGACTGGGTTGATAGGCCAGATGTGGAAGCCCGGCAACGGGTGGAGCTGACTGGTACTAATAGGCCGAGGGCTTGTCCTCAGTTGCTCGCGTCCACTGTGTTAGTTCTGAAATAACGAACAGCCGTGTTTTCATCCGGTGTTGGTTAATTTCATAGTGTTTCGGTGGTCATTGCGTTAGGGAAACGCCCGGTTACATTCCGAACCCGGAAGCTAAGCCTTTCAGCGCCGATGGTACTGCAGGGGGGACCCTGTGGGAGAGTAGGACGCCGCCGAACAATTTTTCCGGGAAAGCCCCGTGCCTTGTGGCACGGGGCTTTTCTGCGTTCTGAACGTCTAGGGTCGAACCATGCGCTACGAACTGGTCATCTTCGACAACGATGGTGTGCTCGTCGACAGTGAGCCGCTCGCCAACACCGTCCTCTCCGGCTACCTCACCGAGCTCGGTCACCCCACCTCGTACGACGAGTCGCTCCGTGACTACATGGGGTCCGCCGTGCACCGGGTCCACGATCTCGTCCAGGAGCGGACCGGGCAGAAGCTGCCCGAGGACTTCGACTCCACGCTCAACACCCGTACGTTCGCCGCTTTCCAGCGCGAGCTCGTGGCCGTCGACGGGGCCGAAGAGCTGCTCGGGAAGCTCGTCGCGGACGGGGTGGACTACTGCGTCGCCTCTTCCGGGAGCCACGAGCGGATCCGGGTCGGGCACCGCAGGACGGGCATCGACCAGTGGTTCGAGGAGGAGTGGATCTTCAGTTCGGAGGATGTCGGGCGGGGCAAGCCGGCGCCGGACCTGTTCCTGTACGCCGCCGAGCGGATGGGGGTCGCTCCGGAGAGGTGCGTCGTCATCGAGGACAGCCCGCTCGGGGTCGAGGCGGCCCGCGCCGCGGGGATGGACGTCTACGGGTTCACGTCGATGATGCCCGCGGACCGGCTCACCGGAGTGACCGGACACTTCTCCGATATGGCTCAGCTCCCCGAACTGCTCGCCTGATCCGTCTACCCCTGCCTGGAGCCCGGGCCCGGGTGGGGATGCCCGGGTTCACGATGCTCGGGTTCGGGCTCGGCGTGATCGTGCCGGGGACCTTCGCGGCGGCCGGGCGGATGGTCCCGGGGAACAGCGACGCGGCCGTGGCCCGGTCGAGCATCTTCAACTATGCGGGGTTTCTGGTCGGTTCGCCGCTCGTGGGCGCTCTGAGGGATGCGTGGAGTTATCGCGGTGCCATGCTCGTACCGATGGGTCTGGTGCCGGCGACGCTCGTGTATGCCCGCGCGTTCGGGCCGGAGCCCGCCCGATACGGTGGCGGGCATGAGCGGCCGCACACAGCTGATGTGGGATGACGCAGTTACGGGATACGACTTCGGGGAGACGCACCCCATGGACCCGGTCCGGCTGGCCCTGACGATGGGGCTGGTGCGGGCGTTCGGGCTCGACGGGGCGGTGGATCTGCGGTCCGCGAAGCCCGTGGGGGACTCCACCCTGCGGCTCGTGCACCGGCAGGACTACGTGGCGGCGGTGCGTGCCGCCTCCGCGGATCCGCGGGCGGCCGACCAGGACTACGGGCTCGGGACCGTGGACGATCCGGCGTTCGCCGGGATGCACGAGGCGTCCGCGCTGATCGCGGGGCTTTCGGTGGGCGCCGCCGAGGCCGTGTGGCGGGGTGAGTGCGAGCACGCGGTGAACTTCACCGGAGGGCTGCACCACGCCATGCCGGGATCGGCCGCCGGGTTCTGCGTCTACAACGACCCCGCCCTCGCCATCGCCCGGCTGCTGGAGCTGGGTGCCGAGCGGATCGCGTACGTCGATGTGGACGTCCACCACGGGGACGGGGTGCAGGCCGCGTTCTGGGAGGATCCGCGCGTCCTGACGATCTCGCTGCACGAGCACCCGAGGACCCTCTTTCCGCAGACCGGGTGGCCGGAGGAGACCGGGTCCGGGGCGGGGGAGGGCTCCGCGGTCAACGTGGCGCTGCCGGCCGGGACCGGGGACGCGGGATGGCTGCGGGCGTTCCACGCGGTGGTGCCCGAGCTCTTGGCCGACTTCCGGCCCCAGGTGCTCGTCACCCAGCACGGGGCCGACACGCACTTCGAGGACCCGCTGGCCCACCTCGCGGTCTCCCTGGACGCGCAGCGGTCGGTCATGGAGTCCTGCCACGAGCTGGCCCACCGGTACGCGGAAGGTGGGCGCTGGGTGGCGCTCGGCGGCGGCGGGTACGCGGTGGTGGACGTGGTGCCCCGGTCGTGGACGCATCTCGTCGGGATCGCGGCGCACGCCCCCGTCGACCCGGAGTCGGTGGTGCCGCCGTCCTGGCGGGATCTCGTCTACGCCCGTACGCGGCAGTTGGGGCCGGGCCGGATGACCGACGGGCGTACGCCGTCGTGGAAGGCCTGGGAGGACGGGTACGACCCGGCGGACCGGCTGGACCAGGCGGTGCTGGCGTCCCGGAAGGCGGCGTTCCCGCTGCGGGGGCTGCTGACCTGAGGTCCGGGCGGCGCGGGGCATTGTGCCGTGCGTTACGCCAACGGTGGGGCGTAACGGGATTCCCGCCCGCCGGGTCGCGCGGTACGGCAGCATCCCTGGGGTGTTGAGCACCGGGGCGCTGCGCGCCCATCTGCTGGCGGCCCGGCTGGCCGGGCCCGTGGCCACCCCGCGCGAGACCAGTCTGCGCAGCTACCGGCTGTTCGCCGCGCGGGATCCGCGGGTGATGCTGGGGCTCGCGCCCGAGCGGGCCTGGGGCGAGGGCGAGCTGTTGCGGCTGATGGCGGACCGGTGCGGGGTCTCGGCGGATCCCACGCATGTGAGCGGTCCCGACGCGATCGATCCGGAGCGGACGGTGGCCGCGCTGGACGCGTTCGCCGAGCGGTTGGCGCTGGTGGCGGAGCGTCGGGCTCCGGTGCTGCTGGGGACCGGTCATCCGCACCGGCTGCTCGGTTTCTACGCCGGACTGGCAGACGCTCTGTCGGCGGCGGGCTGTCCTGTTCTCACCCCCGCGCAGGGGAGATGTGTCGACATAACGACCCGGTTCGGCGTACGCGCGTACAGCATCGACTACGTACGGGGTGTCGCCCTGGTGCGCGAACCGGGGGGGCGGCCCACGGGGGGTGAGACCGGCGCGCACACGCATTCACCGCTTCCGGTGCGGCTCGCGCTCCAGGACGCGGCGGAGCGGCTCGGGGTGCTGCCGGAGTTGGTGATCGGGGATCACGGCTGGGTCTGCGGTGCAGGTCAGCTGGGGATCGAGGCGATCGGGCCGGCGGACACGGATGATCCGGCGCTGTTCGTGGGGGAGGCCGAGGGGCGGGTGTCCGTCGTCGTTCCGCTCGACGACGGCGTACGGGCCCCGTTCTACCGGCCGTTGACGCGCTATGTGCTCGATCGGGCCCGTCTGTCACCGTAGGCCGGCGGCTGTCTCTCCTCTTCCCCACTCGCACCACGCGCCCCTAATCTGTGGAGTGAGCGCACAGCGACGAAGAGTCACCGGAGGGGAAGCCGGTGCGCGTCCGGTGCGGAAGGTACAGGTGGGTCATGGCTGCTGGCAGCGAGAGGCCTCTCAACGAGGTCAAGTTTCTGACCGTGGCGGAAGTCGCGTCGGTCATGCGAGTGTCGAAGATGACCGTGTACCGCTTGGTGCACAGTGGTCATCTGCCGGCGATCCGGGTGGGCAGGTCCTTCCGGGTACCGGAGCAAGCGGTTCACACGTATCTCCGCGAGTCCTTCGTGGGGGTGGAATCAGCCTGAGGTTGCCTGCGGATTACGTCCCTCGGACGGTGGCGGGTAGGCTAGGCCGACGTAGGTCGTGTGGGCCCAGACGCCCCGCACCAGTGAAAATGAAGTGAGCGAGGGTAGTCGTGGGCTCTGTTATCAAGAAGCGGCGCAAGCGGATGGCCAAGAAGAAGCACCGCAAGCTGCTCAAGCGCACGCGCGTTCAGCGTCGCAACAAGAAGTAAGCGAACGCAGTTCGTGAGATCCGCAGCCCCTCCGCCCTTCCGGCGGAGGGGCTGCGGTGCGTTTCGGAGCACGGGGGCGTCACAGGGCGGCGTCCACCCGCTACGGTGACGGCCAGGGAAGTTACCGCGGGAAGCAGGGGAGCCGGGTCTTGGGCAAGGTCGTGCTCGTCACAGGAGCGGCCCGGCAGCTGGGGGGCCGCTTCGTCCGGCGCGTCCAGGGCGAGCCCGGGGTGGACCGGGTGATCGCCGTCGACGCGGTCGCGCCCGACCATGGGCTGGGCGACGCGGAGTTCGTGCGCGCGGACATCCGGCAGTCCGCCCTGGCGCGGATCCTGGCCGAGCACGCCGTCGACACGGTCGTGCACCTGGACGTCTCCGGCAAGGCGCTCGGCGCCGGCGGCCGGACGGCGATCAAGGAGACCAACGTCATCGGCACCATGCAGCTGCTCGGCGCCTGCCAGAAGTCCCCGACGGTGCGGCGGCTCGTGGTGAAGTCCAGTACGAGCGTGTACGGGTCGGCGTCCCGCGATCCCGCCGTGTTCACCGAGACCACGCCGCCCAAGTCGCTGCCCAGCGGCGGCTTCGCGAAGGACGCGGTGGAGGTCGAGGGGTATGTCCGGGGCTTCGCCCGCCGTCGGCCGGACGTGGCGGTGTGCGTGCTGCGGTTCGCCAACATCCTGGGGCCCCGGCCGGACTCGCCGCTCGCGGACTATCTGTCGCTGCCCGTTCTGCCGACCGTCTTCGGCTACGACCCCCGGCTCCAGTTCGTGCACGAGGACGATGTGATCGACGTCCTGGGGATCGCGGCGAGCGAGCCCCGGCGCGGGACGCTGAACAGCGGCACGTTCAACATCGCCGGCGCCGGGGTGCTGCTGCTGTCCCAGTGCTCGCGGCGGCTGGGGAAGCCGACGGTGCCGGTGCTGCTGCCCGCCGTCACGTGGGTCGGCGCGGCGCTCCGTACGATCGGCATGACCGACTTCTCGCCGGAACAGATCCGGCTGCTGACTCATGGCAGGGTGGTCTCGACGGTGCAGATGCGCGAGACCCTCGGTTTCCGGCCGAGGTTCACCACGGCGGAGACGTTCGCGGAGTTCGCGCGGAGCCGGGGTCCGGGGCTGCTGCCCCCGGAGACGGTGGGCAGGGCGGTGGACCGGCTGGCGGGGTTGCCGCTCCCGGGCGGCGCCGGGCCGCGGGAGCGCGGGGCCGGTGCGGTACAGACGAATCACGGCGCCAGGTAGAGGAGCGCACCGACGATGGCGGACGCCAAGGTCATTCCGTTCGACGACGACCGTTCGCGGTCCGGTGGCGCGTCGCGTCCGACGCGGCGCCGGACCGGGGCGGGCGGTCCCGGCAGCGGTCGGGGCGACGGTTCCGCGGCTCCGGTGAGCGCGCTGCCGGGGGCGCAGGTCCCCGAGCCCTCCGGGCTGCCCCCGGAGGCGGGGGAGGGGGGCCGGGAGCCGCGGGACGCGGTGGACGGTTCCTCCGGCGGCTGGGAGCGGCGGATCGCGGGCGGGCTCGCGTTCCTGCGGCGGCGGGTCACCGGTGATTACGACGTCGACGAGTTCGGTTACGACGAGGAGCTCACCGACCAGGTCCTGATGTCGGTGCTGCGGCCGCTGGCCGACAAGTACTTCCGGGTCGAGGTGAAGGGCATCGAGAACATTCCGTCGGACGGCGGGGCGCTCATCGTGGCCAACCACTCCGGGACGCTGCCGCTGGACGGGCTGATGCTCCAGGTCGCGGTGCACGACAACCATCCGGCGGACCGTCATCTGCGGCTGCTCGCGGCCGATCTGGTCTTCCATCTGCCGGTCGTCAACGAGTTGGCGCGCAAGGCGGGGCACACGCTGGCGTGTGCGGAGGACGCGCAGCGGCTGCTGGAGATGGGCGAGATCGTCGGGGTGATGCCGGAGGGGTTCAAGGGCATCGGCAAGCCGTTCGGCGAGCGGTACAAGCTGCAGCGCTTCGGCCGGGGCGGGTTCGTGTCGACGGCGCTGCGGGCGGGGGCGCCGATCGTGCCGTGTTCGATCGTGGGCGCGGAGGAGATCTACCCGATGATCGGGAACGCGAAGACGCTGGCCCGGCTGCTGGGCATCCCGTACTTCCCGATCACGCCGACGTTCCCGTGGCTGGGGCCGTTGGGTGCGCTGCCGCTGCCGACGAAGTGGACGATCCAGTTCGGTGAGCCGATTCCGACGGACGGGTATCCACCGGAGGCGGCGGAGGACCCGATGCTGATGTTCAACCTGACGGACCAGGTGCGTGAGCAGATCCAGCACACGCTGTACAAGCTGTTGGTGCAGCGGCGGTCGGTGTTCTTCTGACCTGGTTCTTCTGACCTGCTGAGCAGGCCGGGACGGGAAGGGGGCCGGTACGCGATCCGCGTACCGGCCCCCTTCTTTCGTGTGCGCGGGGCTCTTCGTGCTGCGGCGTTCTACGGCTTGAGGTTCTCGCCGTCGATGCCGAGGCCGGGGAGGAGCCCCGGGAGGAGCGGGGGCAGGGTGACGTCCGGGGCGGCGGGCGCGCTGGGCCGGCCTTCGGGGGAGGGCCGGGTGAGGCCGTCCGTCGGGAGTTCGTCCAGCAGGCCGTCCGTACCGCCGTCCAGCAGGCCGTCCTCCGGGGTGGCGTCGGCGGAGTCCGGCGGGCCGGAGGGCTCGGGGGTGGGTCCGCCGTCGGTGCGGTCCCCGGGCTTCTCGGGGGCGGCGGGGGGTGCGGGGGCGTCGGTCCGGGGCGAACCGGTGTCCGGGGTGGTGGCGTCGGAGCGTCCGGTGCCCTTGTCCGGGCCCGGGGGGCGGGGGAGGAGGGACTGGAGCGGTGCGACTTCGTCCTCCATGGCGTCGAAGACGGAGCTGACCTCGTCGCGGACGTCGGTGAGCTGGACGGGCAGCCGGTCGCGGAGGCTGCTCCAGGCGTCGCGGTGCGAGCGGGAGAAGGTGTCCAGGGTCTGGATCGGGCCGATCGCTCCGTCGCGCTGGTAGGCGGAGTGGAGCAGTCGGTGGCCCTCGGAGGCGTCGTGGGACATGCCGTTGAGCGCGCGTCTGACGGCGCCGAGGGATTCGTGGTCGAGGGCGCCGGACCGGCCGCGCTCCATGAGTCTGCGGGCCTCGCTGAGCCGGGTGGAGGCCTGGTCGAGGTAGGCCTCGCCGCGGTCGGCGTCGCCCTTGGCCATGCCGAGGCTGATGTCCTCCATCCCGCGTTTGAGTCCGTAGAGCGAATCACCGGGGAGGGCGTCGGAGCTGGCGGCGGCCACGCCGCCGAACGCTCCCGCGGCCACGCCGACGGTGAGCCCGCCGGCAGTGAGCCCCTTCGCCCAGCGTGAGCGGGGTCGCAGTTTCCGCAGTGGTGAGGCCCGGTGGGCCCCCTTGCCCCGTTGCACGGGCACCGTAGGGCCCGTGGACGCGCCGCCCTCGGCGAACATGGTCTCCATGGCCGCGACGAGCTGGGCTCGCTGCACCATTTTGACCTCGGGGTCCAACTGCGGCTTCGGTAGCTCACCGAGGCCGTTCGCCAGGGCCAACAGCGGTTCGCGGTCGGCCTGGTCGGCCGGTTCCGCGGGCTGTACGGCCGCCGCACCCTGGGGGGTCTGGTCTTCCAGGGCCTGGGCGAAGGCGTTCGCCCGCCGGTGTGCCGAAACGTTTGCGATCACTGGCGGCACCTCCTCTCGTCATGACGGTCGACTCCCCTGGCGGTCCGGAAGGTTGCGCACCTTGAGCGTTTCCACTCGATGGAGTGAGTGGCTACGGACAGGGGGCGACGACAGGGGGCCTGCAACCGGCACAACGAGGCGCTCGGCACTTGGGTTACGCACGAAAGATGATCGGACCAGTGCGTGACGGGACGGTCACGCAGAGGTCGGATCAGCGGGCGTCGTCCGGCAGGAGTCGGGCGAGCGTCCGTACGGCTCGGTACTGGAGGGTCTTGATCGCGCCCTCGTTCTTGCCCATCACCCGGGCGGTCTCCGCGACCGAGAGGCCTTGGAGGAACCGCAGGGTCACGCACTCCTGCTGCTGGGGGTTGAGTCGCCGCACTGCCTGGAGCAGGGCGGCGTTGGAGAGGGACTCCAGGACGGAGTCCTCGGGGCTGCGCGCCACCTCGTTGGCGTCGAGCATTTCGCCGGTGGTCACTTCCAGTCGGAAGCGACTGGATTTGAAGTGGTCGGCGACCAGGTTGCGAGCGATCGTGACCAGCCAGGCGCCGAAGTCGCGGCCCTGCCAGGTGAACGTGGAGATGCGGCGCAGCGCGCGGAGGAAGGTCTCGCTGGTGAGGTCCTCCGCGGTCGCCTTGCCGCCCACGCGGTAGTAGATGTACCGGTACACGGTGTCGCTGTACTGGTCGTACAGGCGGCCGAAGGCATCCGCCTCACCGGCCTGCGCGCGTTCGACGAGATCCATCATGCGCGCGCTGTCGCTGTCGGCGGTGGGACGGCGGACGGTCGACGTGGCCGAGGCGGCGCGGGTGCCGCGTCTTCCGACCGCCGCACTGCGTTCGGCCAGGGCGTAGCAAGGGCCGGCAGGTGCAGGGGTGGCAAATGCGGGGACGGCGTACGCGGTGGGGACGAAGCCGCGCAAGCGGTCAATGACCGATGCACGCAGCGTAGCCAGGCCCGAGGCGTCAACCCCGACGTGTGGGTACACGGGACTCCCAGAGGCAGAGCTTCCATCACGAGCAGTTCGAAAATCGTCACTCGTGGTAGCGAGTGGCGGGTTCCGTGATGCGTCTGAGGAGAATAACGCTTCGTGCAGGCAGCGCTACACCCAGTTGTCTAAATCACCGGTTCCGTCGCTTCTGTTATCGCTAAGTGACGTATCGAGTAGCACATGGTGACCGTTTGTTGATCGAATTACTTCGTGATCTGTCTACGGGGGCGACGGGTTGTGGCCGGGCGTCGGCGATCCGGCTGGCCGGAGGGGGCGTCGCCCGCGTCGGCGGACGGACTCGCGATCGGGCGCCCGGCTCCGGGCGTGGCTGCGCCCCGTGACCGTTCGTGGTGGGCGGGCACGGGGCGCGGAGGGGCGGCGGGGGTGCGGCCGCGGGTCAGCGGCGGCGGCGGTGCAGGGCGACGGCGGCGACGGTGCCCCCCGCCAGCGCGCCGACCCCGGCGGCGGCCGGGATGCCGACCTTGGCCGCTTTGCGGCCGGTGCGGTAGTCGCGCAGCCGCCAGTCGCGGGCGCGGGCGTACCTGCGGAGTTTGGTGTCCGGGTTGATCGCGTAGGGGTGGCCGACCAGCGAGAGCATCGGGATGTCGTTGTGCGAGTCGCTGTAGGCGGCGCAGCGTTCCAGGTCCAGGCCCTCCGCGGCGGCCAGCGCGCGGACGGCCTCGGCCTTGGCGGGGCCGTGCAGGGGTTCGCCGACCAGGCGGCCGGTGTAGACGCCGTCGACCGATTCGGCGACGGTGCCGAGCGCGCCGGTCAGGCCGAGGCGGCGGGCGATGATGGTGGCGGTCTCCACGGGGGCGGCGGTGACGAGCCAGACCTTCTGTCCGGCGTCCAGGTGGGCCTGGGCCAGGGCCCGGGTGCCGGGCCAGATGCGGTCGGCCATGTACTCGTCGTAGATCTCCTCGCCGATCGACGTCAGCTCGGAGACGCGGTGGCCCTTGACGATGGACAGGGCGCTGTCGCGGGCGTCCTGCATGTGTTCGGGGTCCTCGACGCCGGCCAGCCGGAACCAGGCCTGCTGCCAGGCGAACCGGGTGAGCTCGCGGCGTTCGAAGAACTTCCTCTTGTACAGGCCGCGGCCGAAGTGGAAGATCGCGGCGCCCTGCATGACGGTGTTGTCGAGGTCGAAGAAGGCGGCGGCGCGGACGTCCCCGGCGACGGGGAACGCGGGCTCCTCGGGAGGTGTCGCGTCCGCTGCTTCCGGGGCCTTGGTCAGGAGGGCGGACTCGTCGTCGGCGGCCGAGGTCCTGCGTGCGGCCTCGGCGGCGGCCTCGCCTGCCAGGACGCTCCGTGCGGTAGCGGAACGCCTACGGGGTGTGAGCCATCCAAGAGCGGCCATGCCGTGAGCATAGCCAGTCCGTCCGCACCTGCCGGACCTGCCGCGATGCGTGGGCGTGAACGCTGCGGGTCGGAATGGTGAATCGGGTGATTCCGGGCGGTCCGGGGTGGTGGTGCGCGGGTGCGGAAAGTGGGCGTAGCGGGCTCGGGAAGTGGGCGGGGCGGGCGCAGAATGTAGGCATGAGTGCTCTGCTGCGACGTAAGAGGAAGAAGCCCGCCGAGCGGGTGGTCACGCTCGTGGGGAAGCCCGGGTGTCATCTGTGCGAGGACGCGCGGGCGGTGGTGAGCGCGGTCTGCGAGGAGACCGGTGCGTCGTGGGTGGAGAAGGACATCACCGAGGACGAGGAGCTGTACAAGGAGTACTGGGAGCAGATTCCGGTGGTGCTGATCGATGACGAACAGCACACGTTCTGGCGCGTGGATCCGGCGAGGCTGCGCAAGGCGCTGGGTGCGGACGCGAAACCCGGTTAACATTGCGGGCGTTTTGGGTGGCCTCGGGGGCTTGGTTGTGAGGAGTGTGAACCGCTTTGCCCCCTTCGAGGCGGCAACGGGCCGATGCGGCCCCTGGTTCCGGGATCGCGCGGGGAATGCGCGTGACCCCGGTCACTTTGACCGGACAAAACGGACACAATCTTTGTGCACGCGTTCACAAAGACATAGCCTGCATTCGACGGGGCGGTCCTGGGACATACGGCCGCCTGCAGCCCCGCTCATCCCGCAGGAGCACCGTGGCAACTGGCCGAACTCACCGACCGGCGACCCGTAGCCGAGGAATTCCCGAGGCCACCGTCGCCCGACTTCCGTTGTATCTGCGCGCCCTGACCGCGCTCTCCGAGCGATCGGTCCCCACGGTCTCCTCCGAGGAGCTGGCCACGGCGGCCGGGGTCAACTCGGCGAAGCTGCGCAAGGACTTCAGCTACCTGGGGTCCTACGGCACCCGCGGTGTCGGGTACGACGTCGAGTATCTCGTCTACCAGATCTCGCGCGAGCTCGGGCTCACCCAGGACTGGCCGGTCGCCATCGTCGGCATCGGCAACCTCGGCGCGGCCCTCGCCAACTACGGCGGCTTCGCCTCCCGCGGCTTCCGGGTCGCGGCGCTGATCGACGCGGACCCCGCCATGGCCGGTACGCCGGTGGCCGGGATCGCCGTCCAGCACACGGACGACCTGGACCGGATCATCAGCGACAACGGTGTGTCCATCGGCGTGATCACCACCCCGCCCGGCGCGGCCCAGCAGGTCTGCGACCGGCTCGTCGCCGCCGGTGTGACCTCCATCCTGAACTTCGCGCCGACCGTGCTGTCGGTGCCCGAGGGCGTCGACGTACGCAAGGTCGACCTCTCCATCGAGCTCCAGATCCTCGCGTTCCACGAGCAGCGCAAGGCCGGCGAGGACTCCGCCGCCGAGGACGAGGGCGCGCCCCCGATGCGCGCCACGCCCGCGAGCCGGAAGGGACCTGACGGGGACATGCCCGCCGTGATGCCGGCATGAGCCTCCTCGTCGTCGGACTGAGCCACCGCAGCGCCCCCGTCTCCGTACTGGAGAGGGCCTCCCTCGCTGTCGAGACCCAGGCCAAGCTGCTCCAGGACACCCTCGCCGCGGAACCCGCGACCGAGGCGGCCGTGCTGGCCACCTGCAACCGCATCGAGCTCTACGCCGACGTGGACAAGTTCCACGCGGGCGTCGCCGAGCTGTCCACCCTGCTCGCCCAGCACAGCGGCGTCGGCCTCGAAGAGCTCACCCCGTACCTCTATGTGCACTACGAGGACCGGGCCGTCCACCACCTCTTCTCCGTGGCCTGCGGTCTCGACTCGATGGTCGTCGGCGAGGGGCAGATCCTCGGCCAGATCAAGGACGCGCTCGCGCGCGGCCAGGAGCTGCACACCGCCGGACGGCTGCTGAACGACCTCTTCCAGCAGGCCCTGCGGGTCGGCAAGCGCGCCCACAGCGAGACCGGGATCGACCGGGCCGGGCAGTCGCTCGTCACCTTCGGGCTCCAGCAGCTCGCCGCCGGGGCCGACCCCGAGGGCTGGGCCGCCGGCAAGCGCGCCCTGGTCATCGGCGCCGGATCCATGTCCTCGCTGGCCGCCGCGACCCTCGCCCGCACCGGCGTCGCCGACATCGTGGTCGCCAACCGGACCCGCTCCCGCGCGGACCGCCTGGTGGAGATCCTCCAGCAGGGCGACGACACGGCGGTGCGCGCCCGGGCCGTCGAGATGTCCGCGGTCGGTGACGAACTGACACGTGCCGACATCGTCGTCTCCTGCACCGGTTCCACCGGCCTCGTGCTCACAGCCGACGCCCTCGCCGACGCGCTGGGCGTGACCCTGGACGCCGTGCCCGAGCGGCCGACGGGCACCGTCACCCCGGCCCCGGCCGACGTCGACCAGCACGCCGCCTGGGTGGAGAACGGCTCCGCCGCCTCCGCCGCGGGGGCCGGCCGGGCGACCGCGCTGCGCCGCGTCACCCTGCCCGCACAGTCGACCGGCCCGGTCCGCCTCGCCCTGCTCGACCTCGCCATGCCGCGGGACATCGACGGCGCCGCCCACCGCATCGACGGTGTGCGCCTCGTCGACATCGAGTCGCTCGCCGAGGCGTCGGCCGACGCCCCGATGGCCGCCGACGTGGACCGGGTCCGCACCATCGTCTCCGACGAGGTGGCCGCCTTCGGCGCCGCCCAGCGCGCCGCGCACGTCGCCCCGACCGTGGTCGCCCTGCGCACCATGGCCGCCGGCGTGGTCGCCGGCGAGATCGCCCGGCTGGACGGCCGCCTTCCCGACCTGGACGAGAAGCAGCGCGCCGAGATCACCCAGACCGTGCGCCGCGTCGTCGACAAACTCCTGCACGCGCCCACCGTGCGGGTCAAGCAGCTCGCCAGCGAGCCCGGCGGCGCCGGGTACGCGGACGCGCTGCGAGAACTCTTCGACCTCGACCCGCAGACGGTGGCCGCCGTCTCCCGGGCAGACCTGAACGACCCGAATAGAGGGCGGTCATGACCGACAACTCATCCCCGGGCGCGCGGAACCCCGCGCCGCTCCGGCTGGGAACCCGGCGCAGCAAGCTCGCCATGGCCCAGTCCGGACTCGTCGCCGAGGCGGTTCGCGAGGTGACCGGGCGCGCCGTCGAGCTCGTCGAGATCACCACGTACGGGGACACCTCCCGCGAGCACCTGGCGCAGATCGGCGGCACCGGCGTGTTCGTCGCGGCCCTGCGCGAGGCGCTGCTGCGGGGCGAGGTGGACTTCGCCGTCCACTCACTCAAGGACCTGCCGACCAGCCAGCCCGACGACCTCGTGCTGGCGGCCGTGCCGCAGCGCGAGGACCCGCGCGACGCGATGGTCGCCCGGGACGGGCTGACCTTCGCGCAGCTGCCCGACGGCGCCCGCATCGGCACCGGTTCGCCGCGCCGCATGGCGCAGCTCAACGCGTACGCCCGTTCCCACGGACTGCGGATCGAGACCGTCCCCATCCGGGGCAACGTCGACACGCGGATCGGGTTCGTGCGCGACGGGGAGCTCGACGCGGTGGTTCTCGCCGCCGCCGGGCTCAGCCGTCTCGGCCGGAGCGGTGAGGTGACCGAGTTCCTGCCGGTCGACACCGTCCTGCCCGCTCCCGGCCAGGGAGCACTGGCGATCGAGTGCGCCGCGTCCAGCGCCGACCTCGCCGCCGCGCTCGCCGAGCTCGACGACCCGTACACCCGGGTCGCCGTGACCGCCGAGCGTGCCCTGCTCGCCGCCCTGGAGGCCGGCTGCTCCGCACCTGTGGGTGCGCTGGCCGACCTCCTGGTCGACGGACAGGTTGTCAACGAACTGCGCCTGCGCGGAGTCGTCGGTACCACCGACGGTTCCTCGCTCGTACAGCTGTCCACCACCGGTCCCGTCCCCACGTCGCACGACGACGCGGCGGCCCTCGGTCGCGAACTCGCGGCCGAGATGCTCGCCAAGGGTGCGGCCGGTCTTATGGGGGAGCGAGCACTTTGAGCCCCACCGGCCCCGCCGCATCCGACTTTCCGGCCCTGTCCGCCCAAGGGCAGGTCACCTTCCTCGGCGCCGGTCCCGGCGACCCGGGACTGCTGACCCTGCGCGCCGTCGAGGCGCTCGCGAGCGCGGACGTCCTTGTCGCCGAGCCCGAGGTGCTCGACGTCGTCCGCAGCCATGCGCGGGCAGGCGTGAGCACGCCTGAGCTGACCGTCGTTGACACCTCGTCAACAACCGTCGGTGTACCCGTTCTCAGGGATGCGGCCAATCTTGTCATGGAGGCCGCGAAGGGCGGCAGGCGGGTGGTCCGTGCTGTCTCGGGCGACCCGGGCCTGGACGGGAACGCGGGGGCGGAAATGCTCGCCTGCGCCGCCGCCGGGGTGCCCTTCGAGGTCGTCCCGGGCGTGGCGAACGCCGTCGGCGTCTCCGCGTACGCCGGGGTGCCGCTGCGTGACGCGCAGGGTGCGGACGTCCGCTTCGTCGACGCCCGTACCGCCTCCGACCGGTGCTGGAGCGAGGTCGGCGCGAGCGACGCGACCGCCGTCGTCTCCACCACGCTGGACTCGGTGGCCGCCGCCGCCGGTGAGCTGGTCTCCGCGGGCCGCAAGCCCGACACCCCGCTCACCGTGACGATCGCGGGCACCACCACCCGCCAGCGCACCTGGACCGCGACTCTCGGGACGATCGCCCAGGTCCTCAAGCAGGCCAAGGTGCTGCCCTCGCCCGAGGGCCACCGGCCGGTCATAGCCGTGGTCGGAGAGCGCAGCTCCGCCGCCCAGCGCGACCAGCTCGCGTGGTTCGAGTCGAAGCCGATGTTCGGCTGGAAGGTGCTCGTCCCGCGTACGAAGGAGCAGGCCGCGTCGCTCTCCGACCAGCTGCGTTCCTACGGTGCGGTGCCGCACGAGGTCCCGACGATCGCCGTCGAGCCGCCGCGTACGCCCCAGCAGATGGAGCGCGCGGTCAAGGGCCTGGTCACCGGGCGCTACGAGTGGATCGCCTTCACCAGCGTCAACGCCGTCAAGGCGGTCCGGGAGAAGTTCGAGGAGTACGGGCTCGACGCCCGTGCCTTCGCCGGCATCAAGGTCGCCGCCGTCGGCGAGCAGACCGCCGCCGCCCTGATCGACTTCGGCGTGAAGCCGGACCTGGTGCCGTCCGGCGAGCAGTCCGCCGCCGGGCTGCTGGAGGACTGGCCGCCCTACGACCCGGTCTTCGACCCGATCGACCGGGTGTTCCTGCCGCGCGCCGACATCGCCACCGAGACCCTGGTGGCCGGGCTCATCGAGCTGGGCTGGGAGGTCGACGACGTCACCGCGTACCGCACGGTCCGCGCGTCGCCGCCGCCGGCCGACACCCGTGAGGCGATCAAGGGCGGCGGCTTCGACGCGGTCCTGTTCACCTCGTCCTCGACGGTGCGCAACCTGGTCGGCATCGCGGGCAAGCCGCACAACGTGACGGTGATCGCGTGTATCGGCCCCGCCACCGCGAAGACCGCCGAGGAGCACGGCCTGCGGGTCGACGTGCTGTCGCCGGAGCCGTCGGTGCACAAGCTCGCCGAGGCGCTCGCCGCCTTCGGCGCGCAGCGCCGGGACGCGGCGAAGGAGGCCGGCGATCCGGTGACCCGGCCGAGCGAGCGCCGCCCGGGTGCGCGCAGGCGTCGGACGACGACGTAGTAGCAGTACGGGGGTAGGTGGGCCCGGTCGCTTCGGCGGCCGGGCCCGCCGTCTTTTCCGGGGCCGGCCGCGGGGGCTGTTCGCGGGCCTTTCCCGGCGCGGGTGTCGGTAAGACCTGACTGCGTACGGGTCTATCGTCGAAGGATGACTGCGTACGGAAACTTCCCCGGCTCCCGCCCCCGGCGGCTGCGGACGACCCCGGCGATGCGACGGATGGTCGCCGAGACACGGCTCGACCCCGCGAACCTGATCCTGCCCGCGTTCGTGCGGGAGGGCATCGACGCCCCGGTCGCCATCTCGGCCATGCCCGGCGTGCACCAGCACACCCTGGACACCCTGCGGAAGGCGGCCGTCGAGGCGGTCTCGGCCGGGGTCTCGGGGATCATGCTCTTCGGTGTGCCGGAGGACGCGAAGAAGGACGCCCGGGGCACGGCGGGCACGGACCCGGACGGCATCCTCCAGGCCGGTCTGCGCGCGGTCCGCGAGGAGGTCGGCGACGACCTGGTCGTGATGTCGGACCTGTGCCTGGACGAGTACACCGACCACGGCCACTGCGGAGTCCTCGACGAGAACGGCCGCGTGGACAACGACGCGACCCTGGAGCGGTACGCGGAGATGGCCCAGGTCCAGGCGGACGCCGGGGCCCATGTGGTGGGGCCCAGCGGGATGATGGACGGCCAGGTCGGCGTGGTCCGCGATGCCCTGGACCAGACCGGGTACGAGGACGTGTCGATCCTCGCCTACACCGTGAAGTACAGCTCGGCCTTCTACGGCCCCTTCCGTGAGGCCGTCGGCTCCTCGCTGACCGGCGACCGCAAGACCTACCAGCAGGACCCGGCCAACGCCCGCGAGTCGCTGCGGGAGCTGGCGCTGGACCTGGAGGAGGGCGCGGACATGGTCATGGTGAAGCCCGCCGGACCGTATCTGGACATCCTCGCCAAGGTCGCCGAGTCCGTGGACGTGCCGGTCGCGGCGTACCAGATCAGCGGCGAGTACGCGATGATCGAGGCCGCCGCCGAGCGGGGCTGGATCGACCGGGACAAGGCGATCCTGGAGAGCCTGACCGGGATCCGGCGGGCCGGGGCGCAGATGATCCTCACCTACTGGGCGACCGAGGCCGCGCAGTGGCTCGGGCGGGACGCCCGGCGCTGAGCCGGTCCGCCCGGCGCTGAGCCGGTCCGCTCGGCCTGCTGTGGTTCACGGCCCACCCGCTCCGGTCTCCTGGAGCCGGTGGGCCTCCTCGATGGAGAAGCGGGCGCTGTCCCGTACGAGCGGGTCCTCGTCGGCCCGGGCGGTGGTGCGGAGCGGCATCGGCCGTGGGCCTTGCTGTCAGGGCCAGTCGACCAGTGCCATGAATGCTACGAAAGCGACCATCACGGTGGCGGGTGCGGTGAGGGCGAGGCCCACGCGCCGGGCGGCGTAGCGGAGCTGGTGGGGGACGGCCCAGGTGGCGATCAGCACGATCAGGGCGAGGATCAGGCCGATCCACAGGACGGTCCACGCGGTGGTGAAGCTGTCGTGGAAGCCGCTGGCCGCCGCGCCGTTGCAGGAGTCGCACGCCATCGGGCTGAGGCCGCCGATGAACAGCGCCACGAGGCCCATCGGCAGCGTTGCCAGCGTGGAGATCAGCGGGGCGATCCACGCGCGGGGGGCGGGGGTGTGCGCGGGGTCGGTCGCCGGGGTGTCGTCGCCTTCGTGGCTGTTCTCGCTCATGCGGCCGAGTCAACCTCGGGGGGTCTCCCGGCCGCATGAGTACGAGGGCTCAGTCCACGGAGGTCCTGTCGGCGCGCGCCTCCGCCCAGGCGTGTGCCGCTGCCAGCTGCCCGTCCGTGAGGGCCGGGCGGACCTGGTCCGGGTAGCGGAAGGCGTAGTGCTCGCGGGCGGTCCTCAGCCCGATCGCGCGGGCCGCGTCGGTGAGGCGGGGGTCGTCGGCGACTTCCTGGGCGCGTCGCAGCCAGCTGTGGCTGCGTGGGTCGACGGCGTAGTGCCAGAGCGGCTGGGCGGGGTCGGCCGCTCCGATCAGGACCCGGTGCAGGACGTACGCGCGGATGCCGCGCTGTCCGATCAGCCGCTCGGCGACGAGCAGGGGATGGGTGCCGTCGAGCCGGGCGCGGAGCAGCACCCAGGTCATCAACTGCCCGGTGTCGTGAGCGCCGGAGACCACGAAGTCCCACAGCTCGGCGGCCTTTGCCTCGTCCGGTGCGCCGAGGTGGGTCAGCAGCCGGACCGGGGTCTTCCAGAGCGGCTTGGGCTTCGCCCACCAGGCGGTGAGGGCGGCGGCGGCCGGGTGGTCCAGGTCGAGGGCGAGGCAGGTCAGGGTGACCAGGGGGTGGCGCCACTCGGTGTACGTGGTGCGGTACTGCTTGGTCAGCTCCTTCTTCCAGCGCGGCAGGAGTGCTTCCAGCTCGGCCTCGCCCGCCTCGCCGTGGGCGTAGAGCAGTTCGAGGCAGAACGCGATGCCCTGGACGCCGGTGGCCGGGTCGGCCACCCGGTCGCGCAGCCACTGGACGTCGGCGGGGGTCGGGGTGCGGTAGCGGTGGTAGAGGTCGCCGAGCCCGCCCTCGTATCCGGTGAGGTCGGGGCCGGTGCCGGCGAGCAGGTCGTCGCGGGCGGCGTCGTAGCGGTCGGCGGCGGCGAGCATGTCGGCCTCGCTGACGCCGGGGTGCTGGGCCGCCTGCTCCCGTACGCGGGCGACCTGGTCGTACGCCGTTCGCGCGGCGGCCACGCGCAGGGGGCGCGGCAGGTCGTCGTCGGTGGCCAGGCGCACGGCGGTGAGGGCCGCGAACGCCTGGGCGGCACCGCGGTCCGCCGTCGGCCGGGCCGCACGCCAGTCGTTCGTGACGGTGGCGCTGAGCGCGGCGAACAGGGTGCTCAGGGACGTCTCGGGGGCGTGGTGTGCGGTCAGCTCCGCGGCGAGCGCGCCGGCGGACCGTGCCGGGTCGGTTCCGTGGACCGCCCGGTGCACGTCGAGCCAGGCGTGGATCGCGTTGGGGTGACCGGTGAGCGACCATCCGCGCAGGACGTCCAGGGCGCGGGGGGAGGGGGCCGCGCCGAGGGCGTCGGATGCCCGGGGGCCGAGGCACGCCACCGTGTCCCAAACCTCCTCGTGGTCGTGGCGCAGCAGCGCGTCCAGCAGCGCCGCCCAGGCGGGCCACTCGCCGAGCCGCCCGGCGTACTCCTCCCGCCAGGCCGCCAGCAGCCGTGACGTCTCCTCGGAGGTCAGCGCCTGTCGCGACTCCAGCGCCGTGACGAACCCCGCCGCCCCGGACAGCTCCACCGGATCGCACAGCCGGTCGTGCAGCCAGCGTTTCTCGGCGGCGGTCAGCGGGGCGTCGTGATGGCGGGTCCCGCCGGGCCGCTTCACCAGCGGGCTGCGGAGCCGGTCCAGGAACTGGCGTACTCCGGCGGTGTCCTCGGGGTCGGGAAGCCCGTCGTCGTCCCTCGCCGTGACCTTGTCGAGTCGGAACGCGCCCTGCGGCCCGCCGTCGATGACGCGGTAGCCGTCCGGGCCGTCGCCGAGGCCGGCGGCGACCGTGGCGTGGTCGCCGCCCCAGTGCACGTACAGCTCGCCCTTCAGGCCGCCGGAGCGGTCGAAGGCGGAGTGGGACTGCCAGTGCCAGTAGGCGAAGGAGGTGTCGGTGGAGAGGGACCGGGTCGCGAACAGCTCGGCCGCGTCCTCGTGGCCGTCGGACTGGGTGTAGCGGCTCCGGGTCGGCGGCGGCAGGACGGCGAAGCCGTCGCCGCCGAGCGTGCGCCACCACTTCTTGACGTCGCTGAGGTCCGACCGCTGAGCGGCCGGACGGCTCTGGCCCCTTCCCGGTCCCTCTGCCGTTTCCCGTCCCGTCGTGTCTAGTCCCACCAGAACGACCACGCTTCCTGGTTGAGCACGGCCTTCTCGGCGTACGCGTCGAGGTCGTACGGCGGGGACTGGTCGATGTTGTCGGGGCAGAACGCGTAGTGCTCGGCGGCCAGGGCGCGGGCCTCCTCGATCGTGGCGGGCGGGCGGCCCACGGAGACGATCATCGTGTCGAAGCCGAGCACCACGACCCGGGCGTCGTAGCGGTCCTCCCAGGAGCGGAGCACCGCGCAGAGCCGGGCCACGTCGTTCTCGTGGTTCATCGGGCCCGACCAGCCGATCGCCGCCGGTATGTCGGCGCTGCGGCGGGCCGGGACGAGGGCCATCCGCGCCCCGCCGAGCCACTCGTCCGCGTCGGCGGCGATCACGCCCGCGAGCCCCGCGGCCGCCGTGTCCGCGTCCTCGGCCGCCTCCCGGGCGGGGACGGGCGCGAGGCCGGGCCAGGAGCCGGGGCCCTCGGAGCCGTTCGTACCCGATCCGGCGCTGTCCGGGGCCACTTCGTCGGCCGCGTAGTCCGTCCAGTAGCCCGCGAGGACCTCGTCGGCGTCGTGGTCGCCTGGATACGACGTGCCGGCCGGGCAGAGGTCCCACTCCTCGGGCCACTGGTCGCGCCGGCCGCCCGTGACCAGCACCGGCAGCAGCCCCAGTCGCCGCCCGGCCGCCCGCAGGTCCGGCCAGTCGCGCGGGGCCGGCGGGCCGTCCGCGTACCAGAGCAGCGGATCGTGCCAGGGGCCGTCCAGCGTGGCGTCCACCAGGGAGCCGGGCGGGAGGTCCAGGCCGGAAGTGGCCAGGGAGGGGAGCGGATTGGGGAGCGTCGCCATGGTGGGGAGCCTAGGCGGCGGCACTGACAACGTGCGGGGTGGCGGCACTGACCGCGTGCGGGTAGTGGCACTGACCATGTGCGGGCGGTGGCGGTGATCGTGTGCGCGGGGGTGGTGGCGGTGACCATGTGCGCGGGGTGGTGGCACTGACCGCGTGCGCGGGGTGGTGGCACTGGCGCATGAAGAACCTCTTCGCCGCCCGTGTGCGCCGCGACGGGCCCGGCGGCCGAAAGCCGGTGCAGGGCGGGGGTGGCTGGATAATGATGTCGGGCATGAGTTTGTACGTCGATGATCCCGCCCGGCTCGGAACCACCCGCCTCTCCGACGGGAGGGTGCTCGGCTGGGCCGAGTGGGGGCCCAAGGACGGGCTGCCCGTCCTGCTCTCGCCCGGGGCCGCGACCAGCCGGTGGCTCGGGATCGGTGCCGGGGCCGTCGAGAACGAGGGCGTCCGGCTGGTCTCGGTGGACCGTCCCGGGCTCGGGGTCTCCACGCCCGCGCCCGACCGGACCTTCGCCGACTTCGTGGACGACGTGCGGGAGTTCACCGCGCTCCGCGGACTGGGCCCGCGTCCGGCGATGCTCGGGAACTCCCAGGGCGCGCCCTTCGCCCTCGCCTGCGCGGCGGCGGGCCTCGTCTCCGCGCTCACGCTCGTCTCGGCCGCCGACGAGGTCGCGGAGCCCGGGGTCGCCGCCGCCCTGCCCGACGATCTGCGGGGTCTGGTCGCGCGGGTGGCGGAGGACCCGGTCGGGGCGGAGAAGGCGTTCGCCGGGTTCGACGCGGACGCGATGCGGCGGATGGTTCTGGCCACGAGCCCGTCGTGCGACCTCGCCGTGTACGAGGACCCCGGGTTCGCCGCCGCCTACGGCCGCGCCCTGGACGAGGCGTTCTGCCAGGGCGCGGCGGCCGGGTACGCCCGGGACACCGTCCTCGCCATGGGGCGTTGGCCCATCGATCTCGGCGCGATCACCGTCCCGGTCGAGGTCTGGTACGGCGAGGAGGACGCCTCCCACTCGCCCGACCTCGGACGCCGGCTCGTCTCCCGTATCCCCGGGGCGCGGCGCACGGTCGTCCCGGGTGTCGGCGGCGCGCTGCTCTGGGCCACCGCCGAGCCGATCCTTGCCTCGCTGGCGGAGACCGTACGGCCGGACGAGCCGGTCGAGCGGGACTGGCGGGAGGAGCTGGACCGGCGGGGGGCCGTACAGGAGAGACGGCCCGGGACCGTACGGGGGAGCGGGCCGGGGGCCGCGCGGCGGGGCGGGCGCGGCTAGACCCGGCTCTGTCAGTGCCCGGGCATATCGTCGAGGCCCGTTGTGCGCGCCGCCCGGTCGTCGTTCCCGTCGACCGGGCCGATCCGACAGGAGCCCCCGGTGAACAGGATCGTCACGTCCATCTCCCTCTCCCTCGACGGATTCTTCGAAGGGCCCGACCACGACATCGACTGGCACACCGTCGACGAAGAAGTGCACCAGCACTTCAACGACTATTTCCGGACCATGGGCGGCTTCGTCGAGGGGCGCGTCACCTACGAGCTGATGGAGGAGTTCTGGCCGACCGCCGATCAGGACCCGGCCAACGAGGGCCCGATGGCCGAGTTCGCGGGGATCTGGCGGGACATGCCGAAGTTCGTCTTCTCGCGGACGCTGGAGAGCGTGGGGCCGAACGCGACCCTGCTGCACGAGGTCGACCCCGAGCAGGTGCGCGGTCTGCGGGACGCCGCATCGGGGGACCTGGCGGTCGGCGGGCCGGATCTGCTGGAGTCGTTCCGGCGGGCCGATCTGATCGACGAGTACCGGATCTACGTCCACCCGGTCATCCTCGGCCGGGGCCGCCGCTTCTTCCAGGACACGGAGGAGCGGCAGATGCTCCGGCTGGTGGAGACCCGGACCTTCGGGAACGGGGTCGCGATGCTCCGTTACGAGACGGTCCGGGCATGAGGCTTACGGCGGTGCGGGGTCAGGCGGTGGCGGCGTAGGCAGCGAACGCCGACCAGGCGGTGGGCGCGACGGTGAACGTCGGGCCCGCGATGTCCTTGGAGTCACGGACGTGGACGGCGGCGGGGTGCGCGGCGATCTCGACGCAGGCCCCGCCTTCTTCGCTGCTGTAGCTCGACTTCCGCCATTCGTACGCGATTTCGAGGCATTGGCCGCCCTCGTCGCTGCTGTAGGTCGACTTGAACCAGTTCAGTGCGGTGCTCATGTCTCTCCCAGTAAGCGGGCCAGCAGGCGCAGGGTCTCAAGAGGGGTGAGCGCCTGGGCTCGCAGCATCGCATATTTCTGGGCGAGGATGCTGACCTCATTCCGGTCGGAGATCAGCTGGCTGCCGCGTTGGGTCTCGGTGTACGCGACGTGCTGGTGGTCAGGGGTTTCCAGGAGGGTGAAGGGGCCCGCGAGGCCCGCGTGGACCCTGCTGTCGAGCGGGAGCACCTGAAGGCAGACGCCTGGCAGTTGGGCCATTGCGTAAAGGTGGCGGAGCTGTTCCCGGTGGTCCTCGTCCGAGGTCAGTTTCATCATCAGGACCGGTTCCCAGATCACGATGCTGGTGGTCGGCGGCTTCTTCCGGTCCAGGATCTGCTGGCGTTGCAGCCGCGTCGCCGTCTGCGCCTCGATCTCCTCCGGGCTGTAGACCGGGATCCTGTTGCGGAACAGCGCCTCCGCGTACGCCTTCGTCTGGAGCAGGCCCGGGATGACCTGGTTGTCGTACCAGGACAGCGCCAGCGCGTCCTGCTCCATGTCGATGTAGTCCTCTGCCCACAGCGGGATCAGGTCGACTTCCGGCATGTTGTCGACCGCCGTCGCCAGCGCGCCCTTGGTGTCCAGCAGATCGTCGATCGTCTCCGCCAGATCCGGGACGAGTGAGCGTCTGCCCTGTTCGACGGAGGCGATCGTGTCCTCCTGTACGCCTGCGGCCTGGGCGAGTTCGACCTGTGTCAGGCCCGCCTCGGTGCGGAAGCGGGCCAGCAGCTTGCCCACGAGCTTCATGGTCGACGCGTTCTTACGCTGTCGCTTTCTGGGGTGCATACGGTTCCCACTCCCACCCCGGAACCCACTTCACGCATGCGCGACCCGTACAAGAAATGTGTACGGGTCGCGCACAGTTACCGCACGTCAGGCGCTGGCCTGGACTGCCGCGTCCGCTCAGTACATCAGGGCGCTCTCGACGTCCGACTGCCAGTAGGTGACGAAGCCCAGGCCGTCCGTGTAGGTCTCCGCCGGGAGCTTCAGCGTGGACTCGCCCTTCGGCTGGTTGTTCTTGTCGACCGTGATGACGCCGAGGTTGGCGCTCTTGACGGGCTCGTTCTGGCCGGGCTCTCCGAGGAGCGCGATGCCCGCGTACGCCTTCTTGCCGGGGGAGAGCACGACGACCGACTGCGGCTTGCTGTCGTCGTAGACCGGGTACACGGCCTGCGCGCCGTCGAAGCGGAGGAACGGCGCGTGGTAGGCGGCGCAGTTGGCGGAGCCGGTGTTGGTCACCGTGAGCAGCAGGTGGTTGATCGGGCGGCTCACCGAGGAGACCGTCACCTTGGAGTTAGTGGTCGTGCAGGCCGGGATCGCCGCTGCGGCCTTCGCGTTCGGCGCGGTCTCCGGCTTCTTGGCGCTGCCGGCGCCGTTGCCGTTGCCGCTGGCGTGCTTCCCTGCGGCGGGGACGGTCTGCGTCTCGGGTGTGCCGGCCTTCGGTGCGTCCGGCTGCGCCTTGTCGTCGGTGCTGCCGGTGCTGCCGGTGTTCGTCGCCGTGGGCGTCGCCGTCTCGGCGACGCCGGCTGCCTTGGTCCCCATGGCCTTGTCCTCGCCGCCACAGGCGGTGAGCGAGAGAGCGGCCACGAGGGCGGTGGCGGCGAGGGCGGTGGTGCGGATGCGGTTGGTGCGCATGGCGGTGGTACTCCCCGTGATCGGTTGGTGTGTTGGTCCGGTTGAACGGCCGGCCCGTGGTCCCGCTGGTTCCGGCGGGTCTTGCTGGTTCCTGCTGTGGTCTGGTCCGAGCTTGTGGCACGGCGGATTCCGGCCGCAACGCCTGCCGAACCATTGGGGATGCTGGAACGTCTACGCGTACGGTGACCTGCGGGAATTCCGCGTCCCTGGAACGCCGTTCCGGGACGCACGAGGAAGGGGAACGCCGTCGTGGCGACGCCGGAGGCCGTGGAGTTCGCGGCTCTGCTGAAGGATCTGAAGGACCGTTCGGGGCGCAGCTACGGTGTGCTGGCGGGGAAGCTGCACGTCAGCACCTCGACACTCCACCGGTACTGCAACGGGGACGCCGTGCCGAACGAGTTCGCCCCGGTGGAGCGGTTCGCGCGGGTGTGCGGGGCGTCCGGCGACGAGTTGGTGGAGGTGCACCGGCGGTGGATCGTGGCGGACGCGGCCCGGCGGCGGCCTCCGGCGGGGGCGGCCCCGGGGGTGGTACCGGGGGCGGTACCGGGGGCGGTCGCAGCCGCTCCTGCCCCAGCCTCCGCGCCTGCCTCCGCCCCTGTGCCTGGCCCTGACCCTGTCTCTGCCGGGGTTCCTGGGGCCGGTGTTGTTCCCGACGCCGTCGACGTCGCTGAGGTCACGGAAGTCGTAGAGCCGTCCGCCACGTCCGGTGGCGCTCGGCCGGGGGCGGGCTCCCGGTGGTCCCGGCTCTCCCGGCGTACGCGGGTGCTCATCGCCGCCGCCGGGGTTGCCGCGCTCCTCGTGCCCACCACCGTCGTCGCCGCCGACCTCGTCGGGTCGGGGAAGGAGGGCGGTGGGAGCGCCGCCGCGGACCGGGTGGAGGACGCGGGCGGAGACGTCGGGCCGACACCGGAAGGCTCCGCATCGGCCACGCCCCGGCCCTCCGCGAGTCCGAGTCCGGCCAGTCCTTCGGCGAGTGCCTCCGCCTCCCCCTCGGGGCCGCCGTCCGTGAAGCCCTCGGCGGGCTCCGGGCCGGGGCGGCCCCAGGGCGGCGGGGCCGGTGGCGGTGGGGGCAGCGGTACGGGCCTCGGCGCTCCGCCGGCCGTCAGCATCTCCTCGTACAACTGGGACGAACCCTGCGGCCAGCACTACCTCGTGAACCGGGGGCCCGACGAGCTGGACCCGCCGCCCGCGCCGCAGGACCGGCGCGGGTGGGCGGAGTCGTACGGCGGCGTCGACGCCGGGAGCATGCTGCTCCAGCTCACCGTGCAGGGGACCTCGCGCGAGGCGGTGGTCCTCAAGGGCATGCACGTGCGCGTCGCCTCCCGCAAGGCTCCGCTGCCCTGGTCGGCGTACCTGATGGGCAACGGCTGCGGCAGCGGGATCGCGCCCCAGACCTTCGTCTCCCACCTCGACGCCGGGCACCCCACCCTCCGGCCGGTGCCGGGGAGGCAGGGGGACACGGTGGTTCCGGCCGTGGACTTCCCGTACAAGGTGACGTCCGAGGACGTGGAGGTCTTCAACCTCGACATGAAGGCCGTCGGCTACGACGTCAGCTGGTACCTGGAGCTGGAGTGGAGCAGCGGCGGGAAGGAAGGGGTGGTACGGATCGACGACCACGGGAAGCTGTTCCGCACGAGTGGGATGAAGGGGCGGCCGGAGTACGTGTACGGCAACGAGGAGACCGGGTGGGAGCCCGCGGCCTGACCCGCGCCCTGGCCCCCGTTCCCGTCCACCGGTGGCCGAGGGGCACGTACACGCCCCTCGGTCGCGGAAGCCGATTCCGTCCGGATTCGCACAGGAGTACAGTCGCCGGGTCCTCGCGGTCCGCCCGGCTCCGGCCGGGCTGCCGCCCCAGCCCGCCTCCCCATCAGGTGACCCATGCCCGCGACCGCCGAAGCCCCCGACCCCAAGGCCCTGGACACCCGCACCTGCGAGGAGCGGTCCCTGCGGCTCCGACGCAGGCTGGAGCGGCTGATCGGCATCGCCGCCACCGAGGGGAACACCCTCCTCCCGCTCCGCAACGGCGACGAGATCTTCGGCGCGATGCTGGACGCCATCAAGGGCGCGGAGCACACCATCGACCTGATGACGTTCGTCTACTGGCGCGGTGACATCGCACACAAGTTCGCCGAGGCGCTGGCCGAGCGGGCCCGTGCCGGGGTCCGGGTGCGGCTCATGCTCGACGGGTTCGGCTGCCGGCTCATCGAGAAGGACCAGCTGGCGCTGATGGACGCGGCCGGGGTCACCGTGACCTGGTTCCGCAAGCCCCTCTACCTCTCACCGCTGAAGCAGAACCACCGCTGCCACCGCAAGGTCCTCGTCGTCGACGAGCGCATCGCGTTCACCGGCGGCGTCGGGATAGCCGAGGAATGGTGCGGCGACGCCCGCAACGAGCACGAGTGGCGCGACACCCACGTCCGGGTCGCCGGGCCCGCCGTCGACGGCCTGGCCGCGGCGTTCGCCCAGAACTGGGCCGAGTGCCACGAGGAGCTCTTCGACGAGCGCGACCGGTTCGTCGTGAGCGAGCACCCCGGGGACGCCGTCGTCCAGGTCGTGCGGGGCTCCGCCTCCTTCGGCTGGCAGGACATGCAGACCCTGATCCGGGTCGTCCTGGAGTCCGCCGAGGAACGCATCCGCCTCACCACCGCCTACTTCGCCCCCGACGCCTACTTCACCGGGCTCCTCTGCGAGGCCGCCCGGCGCGGCGTGGAGGTCGAGATCCTGCTCCCCGGCCCGCACACCGACAAGCGGGTCTGCCAGCTCGCCGGCCAGCGCTACTACGAGGAGCTGACCGCCTGCGGCGTGAAGATCCACCAGTACCAGCCGACGATGATGCACACCAAGGCCCTCACCGTGGACCGGATCGCGAGCCTCATCGGCTCCACCAACTTCAACCGGCGCTCGCTCGACCACGACGAGGAGGTCATGCTCGCCGTCCTCGACCGGGACTTCACCGCCACCCTCGACGGCCACTTCGACGAGGATCGGGAGAAGAGCGTGCTGATCGAGCGCGGCCGGTGGAAGCGCCGCGACCTCCTCCAGCGGGCCCGGGAAGCAGCCGTCGTGCCCATCCGCCGTTTCCTCTGAGGACCGGCCTGCGCCCGGGGGCCGGACATCCTCCCGCTGAGGCCGGCCGGCCCCCGGAGGCGTGCGCGCGCGTTCGCCTGGGCAGGTGGGGAGGACGACCGTCGTCCTGCATGTGAAGGGAAGGCCCCATGAGCACCGGCGCAGCCACCTCTCCGGCACCGTCCGCCGCGGTGATCACCGAACCCCTGCCCGACCTTCAGCTCCAGCTGCTCATCCAGCTCCTCGACGAGGACCCCCGCTCCAGCCTGCCCCTCACCCTGACCCACCCCGGCGGCCTGCTGCACGGGGACGTCATCGGGCACGAGCAGTGGAAGGCGGAATGGGCCAGGAGCCTGCGCCAGGTCGAGGGCGAGGGGGCCAACCTGCTCGCCGAGTTCCCCGAGACGGTCGACCAGGGCGTACGGGAGCTGCGCGCGGAGGAGGACGAGGCGGGGGCGTCCCGGCTGCCCCGTTGGATCCACCTGCGGGACGTCACCCTCGTCTCCGGTGCGATGACCCCCGTCTCCCTGCCGCTGTGGCGCGGACGCCTCGCCGACGTGTCGGGATGGGCGCTGGGCCGCCCGCAGTAGGCGGTCGGCCGGCTCCTAGAGTTGCGGCATGACCGCAGAGAACGGCTTAGTCGCCGACACCCCGGGATCGCCCGTCACCTTCATCAACGTCTTCGAGATCTCCGCCGACGAACTCGACGCGTTCGTCGAGAAGTGGGAGGAGCGGGCCCGCCTCATGCGGGAGAAGCCGGGCTTCATCGACTCGCGGATGCACCGGGCCCGCTCCTCGGACTCCCGCTTCCAGCTCGTCAACGTCTCCCACTGGGAGAGCCAGGAGGCGTGGGAGGCCGCCACCGCCGACCCCGACTTCGCCTCCCGCACCCGGGCCGCGCGCGAGCAGACCGCGCGGCCGGTCACACCGAACCCGGCGGTCTACGACGTCGTCGTGGAACTCACCGCCCCCTGACCCGGACCGACCTGCGCGCGTCGGCCCCGGCACCTGTGACGGTGACCGGGGCCGACGTACGTACAGCCGGGTGCGGGATCAGAGCCGCTCGGGCGTCCGGATGCCCAGCAGCGCCATCCCCTGGTGCAGGGTCCGGGCCGTCAGCTCGACCAGGAAGAGCCGGTTCTCGACGACCTCCGGGGCGTTGTCCGGGCTGAGCACCTGGCACTGGTCGTAGAACGTGGTCAGGTGGGAGGCCAGCTGGTAGAGATACGCGGCCAGCTTGTGCGGCTCGTAGCCCGCGCCGACCTCGGCGAGGACCTCGCCGAACTGGTCCAGGTGCAGACCGAGCGCCCGTTCCGCCGGGGCCAGCTCCAGCTCCGGGTGGGCGGCCGGGACCGCGTCCCCCGCCTTGCGCAGGATCGACTGGATGCGGGCGTACGCGTACTGGAGGTACACCGACGTGTCGCCGTGCAGCGCCACCATCTGGTCCAGGTCGAACTTGTAGTCCCGTACGGCGGAGGTCGACAGGTCCGCGTACTTCACGGCCCCGATGCCGACGTACCGGCCGTTCTCGACGATCTCCTCCTCGGACAGGCCCACCTTGTCGGCCTTGTCACGGACGACCGCCGTGGCCCGCGTGACCGCCTCGTCCAGGAGGTCCTCCAGCCGCACGGTCTCGCCCTCACGGGTCTTGAACGGCTTGCCGTCCTTGCCGAGGACCGTGCCGAACGCGAGCTGCACGGCCTTGACGTCCTCGTTCAGCCAGCCCGCCCGGCGGGCCGTCTCGAAGACCATCTTGAAGTGCAGCGACTGCCGTGCGTCCACCACGTACACCAGGGTGTCCGCCTTGAGGTCCCGCACCCGGTTCCGGATCGCGGAGAGGTCGGTCGCCGCGTAGCCGTAGCCGCCGTTCGTCTTCTTCACGATGAGCGGGACCTTGTTGCCGTCCGGGCCCTTCACGTCGTCGAAGAAGACGCACAGCGCACCCTCGGAGCGGACGGCGACGCCCGTCTCCTCCAGGATCCGGCAGGTCTCCTCCAGCATGTCGTTGTAGCCGGACTCACCCACGATGTCCGGGTCGTCGATCACCATGTCGAGCTTGTCGAACACCGAGTGGAAGTAGATCTTCGACTCGTCGACGAAGCGGTGCCACAGCTCCAGCGTCTCGGGGTCCCCGGCCTGGAGGGCCACCACCCGGTCCCGGGACCGCGCCTTGAACTCCTCGTCGGAGTCGAACAGGACCCGCGACTCCTTGTAGACCCGGTTCAGCGTCGACATCGCCGCCTCGCCGTCGCTCGCGCCGCCCTCGTGCTTCAGCGCGCCCGGGTGCTCGATCAGATACTGGATGAGCATGCCGAACTGGGTGCCCCAGTCGCCGATGTGGTGCCGCCGGACGACCCTCTCGCCGGTGAACTCCAGGATCTTGACCACGGCGTCGCCGATGACCGCCGACCGCAGGTGGCCGACGTGCATCTCCTTGGCCACGTTCGGCTGGGCGTAGTCGATGACCGTCGTCCCGGCGTCGTCCTTCAGCGGCACGCCGAGCCGGCCGTCGCCGTCCGCCGCCCGGGCGGCCAGCGTCTCGACGATCGCCTTGTCGGTGAGCGTGACGTTGAGGAAGCCGGGCCCGGAGACCTCGATGTCCTTGATCAGCCCGCCCGCCGGGAGGGCGGCGGTGACCTGGGCGGCCAGCTCCCGCGGATTGCCCTTGAGCTTCTTGGCGAGCGCCAGGATGCCGTTGGCCTGGAAGTCGGCCCGGTCGCTACGTCGCAGCAGCGGGTCCGCGGCGCCGGCATCCGGCAGAGCTGCCGTCAGGGCGTCCGCCAGCTGCTGCTGGAGCGTGGAAGCGAGGGAAGGGACCGAGGCCATGTCCGGCTGCCGTTTCCGTAGGGGGTGCGAGGGGTTCTCTTGGGTGTCCAAGCGATCTCCCCAGTATCCCACGGGGCGTAAAGCCGTTTTCGCGCTCCGGGGGGTAGCTGGGAGAATGGTCCGGACCCCATCGGGAAACGACAGACGAGAGAAGGACGTGCCGACCGTGGCCGAGAGTCAGACCAGCACCGAGACCGACTGGGTCTCCCGCTTCGCGGACGATGTCATCGCCGAATCGGAGCGTCGTGCGCCTGGCAAACCGGTCGTCGTCGCCTCCGGCCTGTCCCCGTCGGGCCCGATCCACCTCGGCAACCTCCGCGAGGTCATGACCCCGCACCTGGTCGCCGACGAGGTCCGCCGCCGCGGGCACACCGTGCGCCACCTGATCTCCTGGGACGACTACGACCGCTACCGCAAGGTCCCGAACGGGGTCCCGGGCGTGGACGCGTCCTGGGCCGAGCACATCGGCAAGCCGCTGACCTCGGTGCCCGCCCCGGCCGGCTCCGCGTACGCGAACTGGGCCGAGCACTTCAAGGCCGCCATGACGGGGGCCCTGGACGAGCTGGGCGTCGAGTACGACGGCATCAGCCAGACGGAGCAGTACACCGCCGGGGCCTACCGCGAGCAGATCCTGCACGCGATGAAGCACCGCGCCGACATCGACGCCGTACTGGACCGCTACCGGACGAAGAAGGACCCGGCGGCAGCCCAGGGCAAGGGCGGCAAGAAGCCGCAGCAGCAGAAGAAGGTCGACGAGGCCGAGCTGGAGGCCGCCGAGGGCTCCGGCGCCGCCGACGAGGACGACGGCAGCGGCAACACCGCCGGCTACTTCCCGTACAAGCCCTACTGCGGCAACTGCGAGAAGGACCTCACCGTCGTCACCTCCTACGACGACGACACCACCGAGCTGAACTACACCTGCTCGGCGTGCGGCTTCGCCGAGACGGTCCGGCTCAACGAGTTCAACCGCGGCAAGCTCGTCTGGAAGGTCGACTGGCCGATGCGCTGGGCGTACGAGGGTGTGATCTTCGAGCCCAGCGGCGTCGACCACTCCTCGCCCGGCTCGTCCTTCGTGGTGGGCGGCCAGATCGTCCGCGAGGTCTTCGACGGCGTCCAGCCCATCGGGCCCATGTACGCCTTCGTCGGCATCTCCGGCATGGCCAAGATGTCCTCCAGCAAGGGCGGGGTGCCCACCCCGGCCGACGCGCTGGAGATCATGGAGGCGCCGCTGCTGCGCTGGCTCTACGCCCGCCGCAGGCCCAACCAGTCGTTCAAGATCGCCTTCGACCAGGAGATCCAGCGGCTGTACGACGAGTGGGACGCGTTGGGCCGCAAGGTCGCCGACGGCACCGTGCTGCCCGCCGACGCCGCCGCGTACTCCCGTGCCGTCCGCACGGCGGCCGGGGAGCTCCCGAGCACCCCGCACCCGCTGCCGTACCGGACGCTCGCCTCGGTCGCCGACATCACCGCCGGAGCCGAGGACCAGACGCTGCGCATCCTCAGCGAGCTGGACCCGGCCAACCCGCTGACCTCGCTGGACGAGGCCCGCCCGCGCCTCGACCGGGCCGAGAGCTGGATCACCACCCAGGTCCCGACCGAGGCCCGCACCATCGTCCGGGACGAGCCCGACAAGGAGCTGCTCGGCTCGCTCGACGACCAGGGCCGTGAGTCGCTGCGCCTCCTCCTGGAGGGGCTGGACACGCACTGGTCGCTGGACGGGCTCACCACGCTCGTCTACGGCGTGCCGAAGGTGCTGGCGGGCCTGGAGCCGGACGCCAAGCCGACGCCCGAGCTGAAGGCCGCCCAGCGGTCCTTCTTCGCCCTGCTCTACCGGCTGCTCGTCAGCCGCGACACGGGGCCCCGCCTGCCCACGCTGCTGCTCGCGGTGGGGGCGGACCGGGTGCGCGGGCTGCTGGGCGCGTAGGGCCGCCGCGGTACGGACGACAGAGGGCCGCCGCCCGGGAATCCCTCCCGGGCGGCGGCCCTTCGCCGTGCCGCGTGCCCGTACGTCAGGTGCTCCGGGCGGCCGTCGTGCGCTGGGTGTAGAGGTCCCTGAACTTCGGCATGAGGTCCTGGAGCAGCTCCGTGGAGCGCGGGTGGTGCACGTCGCGCTTGTCGGCCAGGGTGATGTCGAGGGCCGCGAGGGTCGGGTACTGGCCCTCCTGATCGGTCAACGCGGTGTACTCCTCGTACGCCCGGTTGGCGAAGTCCTCGTCCTCCTGGGACCAGGGCTCCAGCTGCGGTGCTTCTTCGGGGACGGCGGGCGGCTCCTCGTCGGCGGCCTGCTGGACCCGCTGGGGCTGCTGCTGGGCCTGCGGGGCCTGTTGGGCCTGCTGGGTCTGTTGCGTCTGCTGCGTCTGCTGTACGGGTTCCGGGGCCTCGTGGAGCTCTTCGTCGAGGTCGTCACGGCGGGGGTGCGGGACCGCGCCGATCGTGCCGACGTCACCGAGGGGCCGGGTGCGGCCGGGGCCCAGGGGGACGGCGGCCGGAGTGGGCTCCAGGCCCTCGGCGTGCCGCGGGTCGTACGCGCTGGCGTGCGGCGTGCTCTCCGGAAGCTTCTGGGCAGCGAACCAGGGGCTGTCGTGGGTGGGCGGGACCGGCGAGGCCTCCACGGCCTGGGGCTGGGGCCGGCCCTGTTGCTCGGGGTGCGGGGCCGACTGGAGGTGCTGGGTCTGCTGTTGGCTCCGCTGGTGCTGCTGGGGCGTCTGCTTCTGGAGTGTCATCGAGTGCTGATGCTGCTGCTGTTCTTGCTGCTGATGTTGCGGGTGCTGCTGTGCCTGCTCCTGCCCCGGCTCCCGCTGGGGCTCGTACGGCAGCTCCGCCTTCGGGCGGGACGTTTCGACCGGCGGCAGCAGGGCCGGTTCGATGCCGGCGGCGGCGAGTCCGGCCGGGGCGGTCTCGGCGAGCGGCACGCCGTACTTCGCGAGACGCAGCGGCATCATCGACTCGACCGGGGCCTTGCGCCGCCAGTTGCGGCCGAAGCGGGCCTGGAGCCGGGCCTGGTAGATCAGCCGGTCCTGTTCGAGCTTGATGACCTGCTCGTAACTGCGCAGCTCCCACAGCTTCATCCGCCGCCACAGCTTGAACGTCGGGATCGGCGAGAGCAGCCAGCGGGTGAGCCGGACACCCTCCATGTGCTTGTCGGCCGTGATGTCCGCGATCCGGCCCACCGCGTGCCGGGCGGCCTCGACCGAGACGACGAACAGCACCGGGATCACCGCGTGCATCGCGGTGCCGAGCGGATCCGGCCAGGAGGCCGCGCCGTTGAACGCGATCGTCGCGGCGGTCAGCAGCCACGCCGTCTGGCGCAGCAGCGGGAACGGGATCCGCATCCAGGTCAGCAGGAGGTCCAGGGCCAGCAGGACGCAGATGCCCGCGTCGATGCCGATGGGGAAGACCACCGCGAAGTCGCCGAAACCCTTGTCCTCCGCGAGGACGCGCACGGCGGCGTAGGAACCCGCGAAACCGATCGCGGCGATGAGCACCGCACCGGCGACGACGATCCCGATGAGTATGCGGTGCGTGCGTGTCAGCTGCATCGCGGCCACGCGCGATCCCCTCCCCGACCCTGTACTCGAACCCGGCCTGTGCGCCCGGCGTTGATTTTCGGCCAGGCCTCAGACGCCCGGCGAGGGGACAGCCTGGCACATGTGTGCGAGTTCCGTTACGCGGGGGAGGAGTTGTGGGGCTGTTCCCGGGTCCGGCGGGAGCTTCCGTGCGGGCTGCGGCGCTGCTTCGGCGCTTCTCGGCGGGGACTTCGGGCGAGGCTTCGGGTGAGGTTGCGGGCGGAGGCCTGCCCGAACGGCGAGACCCGGCCCTCGGGGAGGGCCGGGTCTCGGGAAAGCGTGCGGGAGGGCCGTCAGTTCGTCTTCGTCTTCGGCTTGGTCTGCGACTTGGGGCTGTCGCTGTTGCTGTCGGTGCCGCTGCCCTTGGCCGTGTCCTTCTTGACGTCCTTCTTGCTGTCGTCGGAGCCGCTCTTCACCGGGGGAGTGACCTTGGCGTCGGCAGTGTCGGCGACGGCGGCGACCGCTTCCTTCGCCGCCTTCTGGGCGCCCTTGACGATGCTCGCGGACGAGGGCGTCTTCGCCCCCGCGTAACCCGCGCCGTTGTACGTCAGGGTGACGACGACATTGCCCGTGCGCGCCACGACGGTGGCGTACGCGAAGTCCTCGTCCGTCTTGCTGAGGCCGTAGGTGACGGTCGTGGCCTCCTCGCCGATGCCCGTGGTGGGCTCGGCGGCGACCTTCTCGGCGCCCTCCGAGGCCTTCGCCTTGGTGACCTGCTTCGTGTACTCGGTGGTGGCGCGCTTGGCGCCGCTGCCCAGCGACTGGTCCGAGTCGAAGCGGGTGAAGCCGACGTCCAGCCAGCGGTACTGCGAGCCGTCGACGCCCTTGTCGTCCAGGCCGTTCCAGGAGCAACTGCTGCGGGCCGCCAGGTCGTTGGACCGGCCGGCCGTGCCGTTCTCCTTCTTGGCCTCGGGCACCAGGTCCTTGATCGTCTTCTTGGCGACCGAGGTGCACGGGTCGGGCAGATCGTCGAACCTCGCCGCTTCGACGGTGGGCTCCGTGGGCTTGGCGCTGGGGGCGCCGGACGACGAGGAGCCCGCGTTCTTCTTGCTCTCGGGGTCGGAGTCCGACGAGCAGCCGGCGGCTACGAGCATCACCGGAACGGCGGCGCAGGCGAGGATGCGGGACAGGCGCGGGGCTGATCGGTGCATGGTTCCTTCACTCGGATGGCACGGAGCTCTCGGTGCTGGAGGTCTCGGTTCGTGCGGTGTACGGGTGGGCTCGGTAGCGGGGCGGTACGTCTTCCGGACAGCCACGGTACGACGGCCGGCGGTCGGCCCGTGCCGCCGTCGAGGGCCCCCGGAGAGCGGAATCCGGCCGGTGGGGGCCCGTCGGGCGGGGGGCTATTCGCTGAGCGTCTCGGCCAGCTTCCGGGCCAGTGCCTGGGCCTTCTCCTGGAGTTCCCTGCTGTCGGACACCTGGGTGACGAGGGCCGGCTGCTCGGCGTACCGGACGGTCACGACCACGTTCGATGTGCGGAATACCACGCTCACCGTGCGGTGCTGTGCGGTGGAATCTGCCCGAGTGGGCAGATCATGCAGAAATGCGGCATCTCCGAGGTTGTCGAGGACCCGCGAGGGGAGGGCCTCCTCCGTGCCGGTGCCGGTGCCGGTGCCGGTGCCGGCGCTGCCGCCACTGCCGCCGTTGTCGCCCCCGCCGTCGCCTCCGGAGGGCGAGGAGGAGGACGAGGGGTCTGCCGACGCGTCTGCCGACCCGTCCGCCGATCCGTCCGTCGGCCCGTCCTTCGGGGCCGTGGCGTCCGCCGCCGGGCCCTTGGGCTTGTCCGTGTCGGCGGCCTTGTCCTTGTCCTTCCCCTGCTCGTCCGGCGTCCCGCTGTTCTTCTCCGCGTCGGGCCCGGGGGCCGTCGACGACGACAGGCCGGCGGCCTCCACCTTCTTCGCGTACACCGTGTCGGCGCGGTCGTCGTCGCTGACCGCGGGGTCGTAGGAGACGACCCGCTCGAAGTCGATGGAGAGGCTCCGGGTGGCGTTCGGCGCGTCGGACTTCCAGCTGCAGCCGACCTTGCGGTCGGTGTCGTAGGTGACGGACGCCGACCCCCGGAACACCTTCTCCTGCTGATCCCCGGCCAGTTCCGCGGCGCCGGGCAGCAGGTCCTTGAGCATGCCGCGCGGCACGGCACGGCAGGGGGCGGGCAGGGTCTCGTACTTGCCCGGGGGCGCGGGGGTGACCGTCGGGCTGCCCGCCTTGTCGTCGGCGCCGTTCGCGTTGCTGTCGGAGCCGGCGCTGCAGCCGACGACGAGCGCTGCCAGAAGCGCGACGCCGGGTACGTACGCCATGTCTCGCACCGTCCCAGGCTCCCTTCGGTACGGAAAACGGGTTGCCGCTCGAAGGCGGCCGATGGACACAATGTGTATCGCACGCGCCGCTGTGAATGCCGGTCGGCCGACAGGTTTGCCGATCTTGGTACCGGTTTTGCGCTTTCAGTCTTTTCGGGGGAATCGAGGAGTTATGTCGTACGTAGAGGTGCCGGGAGCGAAGGTCCCGATCCGGATGTGGGCGGACCCCGCGTCGGTCGAGGACGTGGCGATGCAGCAGCTGCGCAACGTCTCCACGCTGCCGTGGATCAGGGGTCTCGCCGTCATGCCGGACGTCCACTTCGGCAAGGGGGCGACGGTCGGTTCGGTGATCGCGATGCAGGGCGCGGTGTGCCCGGCAGCGGTCGGGGTGGACATCGGCTGCGGGATGTCCGCCGTCAGGACGTCCCTCACCGCGAACGACCTTCCCGGCGACCTGTCACGGCTGCGCTCCAAGATCGAGCAGGCCATCCCGGTCGGCCGGGGGATGCACGGTGACGCGGTGGACCCGGGGAAGCTGCACGGGTTCTCGACGGCGGGATGGGACGACTTCTGGGGGCGGTTCGGGGGGATCGCCGATGCGGTCAAATTCCGTCAGGAACGCGCCACGAAGCAGATGGGAACGCTCGGATCGGGAAATCATTTTATCGAGTTCTGTCTCGATGAGATCGGTTCTGTCTGGTTGATGCTGCATTCCGGTTCGCGGAACATCGGCAAGGAGCTGGCCGACTTCCACATCGGTCAGGCGCAGAAGCTGCCGCACAACCAGGGCCTGATCGACCGCGACCTGGCGGTGTTCATCGCGGACACCCCGCAGATGGCCGCGTACCGCAACGACCTGTTCTGGGCGCAGGAGTACGCGAAGTACAACCGGGCGATCATGATGGGGCTCTTCCAGGACGTGGTCCGCAAGGAGTTCAAGAAGGCCCGGGTGACCTTCGATCCGGTCATCTCCTGCCACCACAACTACGTGGCGGAGGAGCGGTACGAGGGCATGGACCTGCTGGTCACCCGCAAGGGCGCGATCCGGGCGGGGTCGGGTGACTACGGGATCATCCCGGGGTCCATGGGCACCGGCTCGTACATCGTGAAGGGCCTCGGCAACGAGAAGTCGTTCAACTCGGCGTCGCACGGCGCGGGCCGCCGGATGAGCCGGAACGCGGCGAAGAAGCGCTTCTCGACCAAGGACCTGGAGGAGCAGACGCAGGGCGTGGAGTGCCGTAAGGACTCCGGTGTCGTGGACGAGATCCCGAGGGCTTACAAGCCGATCGAGCAGGTCATCGATCAGCAGCGGGACCTGGTCCAGGTCGTCGCGAAGCTCAAGCAGGTGGTGTGCGTGAAGGGCTGAGGCCCTACGCCCCGCCCCCTACGTCGCGTGGTCCGGCGGTCCCGTCGTCCCGTCCCTCAAGGGGTGAGTCGGGGCTCAACCGGTGCGGTGGACCTTCGTGTTGGAGGCCTGGGCGCGAGGGCGGACCACCAGGAGGTCGATGTTGACGTGGCTGGGGCGGGTGACGGCCCAGCCGATCGTGTCGGCCACGTCCTCGGCGGTCAGCGGGGCGTCGACGCCCGCGTAGACCTTGGCGGCCTTCTCGGTGTCGCCGCGGAAACGGGTGGTGGCGAACTCCTCGGTCCTGACCATGCCGGGGGCCACCTCGATGACGCGGACCGGGGTGCCGACGATCTCCAGCCGCAGGGTCTCGGCCAGGACGTGTTCGCCGTGCTTGGCCGCCACGTAGCCGCCGCCGCCCTCGTACGCGGAGAGCGCCGCGGTGGAGGAGAGGATCACGATCGTGCCGTCGCCGCTCGCGGTGAGGGCGGGCAGCAGGGCCTGGGTGACGTTGAGCGTGCCGATCACGTTGGTCTCGTACATCTGCCGCCAGTCGGCCGGGTCGCCGGTCGCGACGGGGTCGGCCCCGAGCGCCCCGCCCGCGTTGTTGACGAGGACGGCGAGGGAGCGGAACGCGGTGGCGAACTCGTCGACGGCCGCGCGGTCGGTGACGTCCAGGGGGTAGGCCGTCGCCTGGTGACCGGCTTCGGTGATCTCGGCGGCCAGCGCCTCGATGCGGTCCTTGCGGCGGGCGGTCAGCACGACCCGGAAGCCGGCGGCGGCCAGCGTACGGGCGGTCGCGGCGCCGATGCCGCTGCTCGCGCCGGTGATGACGGCGATGGGGGTGGCGGCCATGGCGATCTCCTCGGACTGCTGATCGGGTACGGGGAGAAGGATAGGCAGGCGGTGCGGGACGCCCCGTCCGCGGGATGCCAGGGCCGGGGACCGCGCCTGATCTGCGGCCCGACCTACCGGGGACCGCGCCGGGCCTACCGGTGGGCCGTGCCGGGCCTGCGGACCGACCTACCGAAGGGGGCCGCCCGGACTCGCGGACCGACCTGCTGAAGGGGGCCGCGCCGGACCTGCGGACCGACCTACCGAAGGGGCCCCCGGACCTGCGACCCGCCCCCGCCATGACCCGGACGACAGGCCCTGGCTAGGCCGGCGCGCCACCGAATTCGGCCATCGCCTCGGACACGATCGTCTCCAGGTGGCCGTGATGGGCGCCGCGCCAGTACACCCGGGAGCACTCCGTGCACTGGGCGAACACGTCGTATGCCTCCTGGGTGCCGTGTTCGAGGAGTCCGCTCACGGCGTCCTTCTCAGCCCCGGCCAGGGTGCCGTTGCACGCGGTGCAGCGGGTCCACGGGGCCAGGGCCGGGGCGAACCGGCCGAGGACGTCGCGGAGCTGCTCCGCGGGGCGGTCGCTGTAGACGTACGCCCCCGACCAGATCTCGCGGCGGCGCAGCAGCCCGCGGTCCCGGGAGAGCAGGACGCGCCGCTCCCGTGCGGAGAGGGTGGCCAGGGCGGGGTCGCCGATGTCCTCGCTCTCGTACGCCGCGTCGACGCCCAGGAGCCGCAAGCGGCGGGCCAGCGTCCCGAGATGGACGTCGAGGAGGAAGCGCAGGGGGGCGCCGGGGACCCGCTGGGGGCGTTCCACGGCGCGTACGTCCACGTGTTCGCCGGGGCCCGGGCACATGCGAGCGGGCCACCGGGCAGCCGTTCACCAGCAGTGTTCCGGCCTCGGTGAGCGGCACGCCGAGGGACTCGATGACATGGCCGAGGGTCGAGGAGCCGTCCGTGACGAGGGGCGTGGGTCCGCCGCGACGGCCGTGCGGGACGAAGAGCCGCAGCTCAGGGGCTACTTCGAGGGTGATCTCGGGTCCGTTCACCCGGTCAGGATGCCACCGGGACGGGACGGGCTGCCAGGGATTTGGCGGGGCGTGCGGGGACCGGACGGGCGCCCGGGTGTGCGGCGGGTGGACGCGTGTGCGGAGCCGCGCCCGGCCGCCGTCAACGCGGGGCGAACGCCGTCGGGGGCGCGCCCACCGTCGCGGTGAAGTCCCGCACCAGATGGGCCTGGTCGCTGTAGCCCAGGTCCGCCGCGAGCCGCGCCCAGTCGACGGCCGGGTCGGATCCGGCGCGCTCCAGCGCCTCGTGGACGCGGTAGCGGAGGATGACCCACTTGGGGCCGACGCCGACGTACGCGGAGAAGAGCCGTTGCAGGGAGCGGGCGGAGAGCCCGGCGTCCCGGGCGAGCCGGTCGACCCGGAGCACCGTGCGGTCCGCGCGCACCCGGTCGACGACGTCCATCGCCAGCGTCGCCCGCGGATCGGGGCGGGGCTCCAGGGCCAGCAGGAAGGCGTCCAGCGCCGTGACCCGCGCGTCCTCGTCGTCCGGGTCCAGGACGCCCCGGACGGGCGGCGGCAGCCGCAGCGCCCCGGCGGCGTCGGACCGCAGCCCGGTCCACACGGACACCGGGCGTCCGGGTGCGAACGGGCGGAACCCGCCGGGCCGGAACTGCACCCCGCAGACCCGGCCGCGCCCGGCCAGTTTCCGGGCGAAGAGCCCGGGGTCGACACCCGCGACCTCGGCGTACCCGGAGCGCTCCCGGGGGCCGTCCCCGGCCTCGTACCGCTGGAAGACCAGGTTCACCGACGGGTGCGGGACCACGTGGGCGGCGTACGGCTCGGTGAGGTTCCAGTCGATCAGCCAGTAGTGCTCCAGATACGGGCGCAGCCCGGCGGCGGGCTCGCGGCGGCGGAAGCGCACGTGCGCGAACAGGTCCGGGGCGTCGACGATGCCCCGGGTGTCGCGGCGAGGTCCGGCGGCCATGACCCGATTTTAGGGCCCTTCGGCTGGATCGGGCCGGGTGCGCGGGGTCCGGCCCGATCCGGACAAGGCCCTGGTCCCGCGTCCGCCGCACGCCTGTCGTGTTTCTTCAAGACGCCGTGCGGTGCGCGGGCGCAGGGTGGAGGCATGACACAGACGATCGGTGAACTGCTGGAAGCCGCCGCGGACCGGGCCCTGCCCGTCGTGCGGGGGATCGAGGACGGGCAGCTGGACGGGGGTACGCCCTGTGCCGACTACGACGTACGGGCGCTGGTGAACCACCTGTTCCTGGTGGTCGTGAACTTCCAGGCGCTCGCGGCCCGCGAGGAGGTGGATTTCGGCCAGGAGCCGGAGTTCGTGGCGGGCGACTGGCGGGGCAGGTTCGGTGCCGAGACCGCCCGGCTGGTGGAGGCGTGGAGCGTGCCGGGCGTCGAGGAGGGCACGGCCGGGCAGATGGGGCTACCGGCCCGGACGGTGGGGCTCATGGTGCTCGGCGATCTGACCGTGCACGCCTGGGACCTGGCGCGGGCGACGGGCGCGGACTTCGTGCCGGAGGAGCGCGTGCTCGACGAACTGGGGCCGGGGCTGGCGGCGATGGCTCCGCAGGCCCGGGAGATGAAGGTGTTCGGTGAGCCGTTCCCGGTGGGGGAGGGGGCTACCGCCTTCGAGCGGCTGCTGGCGGTGACGGGACGCGATCCGGGGTGGCGTCCCCCCGGGGCGCCCGGGACGGCCGGGGGCTGAGGTTGCCCAGGGGCGGTCCGGCGCGGCCCGGGGCGTCGTAGAGGGGGCCGAGCGCGGCGTGCGCGTCGTCGAGGATCTCCTCGGCCAGGACCAGCATCTCCTGTTCCGCGAGCCGGGCCGCCCGATGGGTGTACGGGGACGGTGGCGCCGGGTGCCTACGGCGCCACCAGCAGTCGCAGGCCGCGTAGATGCCGCCGCCGAAGACGAGCACGGGGATGGACAGGGCCAGCAGAACGTCGCCCACGGCGGACCTCCAGATGGTCGGGTGTCCTGTGCATCGGCGTGCCCGGTGGGTGGGCTGAAGACCGGCTGTCGGCCAAATCCTCACGATATTTGGCTCAAACAGGCCGTCGACCGTCGGCCTTCGCCGTACCGCTTCGCCGCGCGCGAGCCGGCTACGAGGCCGCTCGGCCTCCGCTCGGCCTCCGCTCGGCCTCCGCCCTTCCCCGGATCAGGGCCAGACCAGGCAGTACGCCTGATGCCCCGCGTCGTGCAGCCGGTGGGAGAAGTCCTGCCACTCGTGGAGCAGCTGGTACACGTTGAAGGCGTCGCGCGGTCCGCCGCGGTCGGGGACCGTGGACCAGATGAAGGCCGCCGCGCCGACCGACTCCTCGCCGACGCCGCGCAGCGGGTCGACGACCGTCATCGGCAGCTTGACCACGGCGTAGTCGGGGTGGAGGACGACCAGTTCGAGCGGGGGGACCTTGTGCAGGGGTATGCCCTGGATCCCGGTCAGGACCATGGCGGCCACGGTCTCCGGCTTGATCTTGGTGAACATGCCGCCCATGCCCAGCTCGTCACCGCCGAGCTCCTCCGGGCGCATCGAGATGGGCACGCGTGCGGCGGTGGCCCCGTCCGGGGCGCCGAAGTACTTGTACGTCACCCCCATCCCGCCCCCGCTCCTGGTCCCGGGGGGCGGCGTGCTGTCCGCGCCCCTGCTCTGGGCGCGCTCGGCCCTGCGCCGGTGCCGCCCTCGCCGGGCAGGCTCGGGCCCCAGGTCGTCGGTCCCTTCGCCCACTCCGCCACCGCGATGCATATCTCATCCACCCGACTACTTCTTAGGAGACACAGCCCCCGCCGCGCAACCCGATCATCGTGTCAGTGACCTCCCCCGCGGGCGTGCGGTGAAACACCTGCCCGCAAGACCGTGCGTGCCTCTGACACCATGGCATGTGTGAGCTTTCCCTATGACGCCCCAGTTTCGCAGACGCGAGGGGGCTGACGCTCTTTCGTGATACGAGGGGAGCGCGCTCCCTGCTCACCGGTGGCCGAGATTGTCAGTGATTTCCCGGCCCGGCCTCCCGATACCCGAATCGCAGATCAGGACCAAAGTGGCGTATTCATACGAAGCCCCAGTTTCGCAGTCGCTGTTCGACCGCGCGTCCGTCGTGACGCCCGGCGGCGTGAACTCTCCCGTGCGCGCCTTCCAGGCCGTGGGCGGTACGCCCCGGTTCATGGTGTCCGGCACCGGTCCGTACCTCACCGACGCCGACGGCCGTGAGTACGTCGACCTCGTGTGCTCGTGGGGGCCGATGATTCTCGGCCACTCTCACCCCGAGGTCATCGCCGCCGTCCAGGAGGCGGTCTCCCGGGGCACCTCCTTCGGTACGCCGGGTGAGGGCGAGGTCGCGCTCGCCGAGGAGATCGTGGCGCGGATCGAGCCCGTCGAGCAGGTGCGCCTGGTCTCCTCCGGCACCGAGGCGACCATGTCGGCGATCCGGCTGGCCCGCGGTTTCACGGGCCGGGCCAAGATCGTGAAGTTCGCCGGCTGCTACCACGGCCACGTGGACGCGCTGCTGGCCGCCGCCGGGTCGGGCGTGGCCACCTTCGGGCTGCCCGACACCCCGGGAGTCACGGGCGCCACGGCAGGGGACACCGTCGTGCTGCCTTACAACGACCTGGACGCGGTGCGCGCCGCCTTCGCCGCGCACCCGGGCGAGATCGCCTGCGTGATCACCGAGGCCTCGCCCGGCAACATGGGCGTCGTCCCGCCGGCGGACGGCTTCAACGCCGGCCTCAAGGAGCTGTGCGCGGCCAACGGCGCGCTGTACATCTCCGACGAGGTCATGACGGGCTTCCGTACGTCGAAGGCCGGCTGGTACGGCGTCGACGGGGTCCGGCCCGACCTGATGACCTTCGGCAAGGTGATGGGCGGCGGCTTCCCCGCGGCGGCCTTCGGCGGTCGCGGCGACGTGATGGCGCACCTGGCCCCGGCCGGCCCGGTCTACCAGGCGGGCACCCTCTCCGGGAACCCGGTCGCCACCGCCGCCGGGCTCGCCCAGCTGCGGCTGCTGGACGACGCGGCGTACGCGAAGATCGACGCGGTCTCCGCCGAGCTGCGCTCCCTGGTGGGCGACGCGCTCACCGAGGAGGGCGTCGCGCACACCGTGTCCGCCGCGAGCAACATGTTCTCCGTCTTCTTCACGGACGAGCCCGTCCGGGACTACGACGACGCCAAGAAGCAGGACGTCTTCCGCTTCACCGCGTTCTTCCACGCGATGCTGGAGCAGGGCGTCTACCTGCCGCCCTCGGCGTTCGAGTCCTGGTTCGTCTCCACGGCCCACGACGAGCGGGCGGTCGAGCGCATCGCCGCCGCCCTGCCCGGCGCCGCCCGTGCCGCGGCGGAGGCCACCGCATGAGCGAGAAGAGCACGGACCACGAGGGCGTCAACCGCGACGAGCAGCTGACCGTGGTGCACGTGGTCCGGCACGGCGAGGTGCACAACCCGGACGGCGTGCTCTACGGGCGCCGCGCCGGCTACCACCTCTCCGACCTGGGCCGGAAGATGGCCGACCGGGTCGCCGACCACCTGGCGAAGCGCGACGTCACCCACGTCGTGGCCTCTCCGCTGGAGCGCGCCCAGGAGACGGCCGCCCCCGTCGCCAAGGCGCACGGCCTGGACCTCGCCACCGACGCCCGGCTGATCGAGGCGGCCAACGTCTTCGAGGGCAAGACCTTCGGCGTCGGCGACGGCGCGCTGCGCAAGCCGGACAACTGGAAGCACCTCACCAATCCGTTCAAGCCGTCCTGGGGCGAGCCGTACATCGAGCAGGTCGTCCGGATGATGGGCGCGCTCGACGCCGCCCGGGACGCGGCGCGCGGCCACGAGGCGGTCTGCGTCAGCCACCAGCTGCCGATCTGGATCCTGCGCTCCTTCGTCGAGCGCCGTCGCCTGTGGCACGACCCGCGCAAGCGGCAGTGCACGCTGGCCTCGCTGACGAGCTTCACCTACCGGGGCGACCGGATCGTCTCGGTCGGCTACTCGGAGCCGGCCCGCGACCTGGTGCCCGTGCACCTGCTGGCCGGAGCCAAGCCGGTGAAGGGGAAGGCCGCGAAGGGGCAGTCCAAGGCGTTCGGCGCGTAGCCACCGCCGCAACGACCCCCCCCAGGACACCGCAGGGCACGACGGAACATCAGAGGACACCGCAGGGCACCACGGAACACCGCGGGACATGACGGGACCGGCCGCCGAAGCAACGGCGGCCGGTCCCGTCCCCTTTGCCGCCCGTCCCGCTCCCTTCGCCGCCGGGGACGCCCGGGAGGCGCGGACGCGGCCCCGAGCCCGCGCATGAGTTCGACGGTCCAGGGAAGCCGATCCGTCGGCGCCGACCGAAGCCGATCCGTCGGCGCCGACCGGTGGCCCCGAAACCGGCCGGTGATCCGTCGACCGACGGCAGAACTGCCGAGGGCCGCTCCCGCGTCCCCCATCAGAGCTGCCCGTAAGCGCGTGCGAGCGCCATACGGATGTGTCGCCCGGATCGGGGGACGGTCGGTCAGGGCGCAAGGTAAAGCGCAAAGAAAGTCCCCAAATGCACGGAACCGACGTGTTACGCGCCCCATCTAACTCTCTAGCAGTTTGTATGAGTTTGAGATAAAACGACCACAGATGGGGACGGTATGCGCGAGATCAATCGAAGGGGTCTGCTCGGGGCAGGGCTCGGCGCCGCAGCCGCGATCGGCCTCGCCGGCTGTGGCGCCTCGGGCTCCTCCGGCGACGGAGGGCCCGGCCAGGGCGGCGGAGGCGACGCGGGCACCAGTGGCAACGGCAACGGCAGCGGACACGGCGTGCCGAAGAACAAGGTTCGGCTGATCGGTGACGGCTCGACCGCCGACACCGGCAAACAGCCCAACCAGCCGCAGGCGCCCGTCCCGCTCGAACCCGGCCAGAAGCCGCCGCAGTTCGTGATCTTTTCCTGGGACGGCGCGGGCGAGGTCGGCAACGGGCTCTTCCCGCGCTTTCTCGAACTGGCCAAGGAGCACGACGCGGCCATGACGTTCTTCCTCTCCGGCATCTATCTGCTGCCCGAGTCGAAGAAATCCCTCTACCGTCCGCCGAACAACCCCCGTGGCGCCTCCGACATCGGCTATCTCACCGACGATCACGTCAGGGACACCCTGAAATACGTGCGCCAGGCATGGCTGGACGGACATGAGATCGGCACCCACTTCAACGGGCATTTCTGCGGTGGTTCCGGATCCGTCGAGCGCTGGACGCCCGCCCAATGGCACAGCGAGATCAATCAGGCTGTGTCCTTCGTCACGGAATGGCGGACGAACACCGGCTGGGAGAACGAGGATCCGCTTCCGTTCGACTACCGCAAGGAACTGATCGGCGGCCGCACGCCCTGCCTGCTCGGCCAGGACAATCTCCTGCCGACCGCGAGCAAACTGGGCTGGCGCTACGACGCCAGCTCGCCGGGCGGCCGTCAGACCTGGCCGGTGAAGCGCGGCGGCGTCTGGGATCTGCCGTTGCAGGCGATGCCGTTCCCCGGGCACTCCTTCGAGGTGCTCTCGATGGACTACAACATCCTCGCCAATCAGTCGCAGAATTCGACGAAGGGCATGCCCTCGCGTTATCCGGGCTGGCGCACCCAGGCGACCGGGGCGTATCTCGCCGGTTTCCAGCGTGCGTACGAGTCGAATCGCGCGCCGTTCTTCATCGGCAACCACTTCGAGGAGTGGAACGGCGGCATCTATATGGACGCCGTGGAAGAAGTGATCAAGAAGGTGGCGGACAAGGACGACGTGCGTCTCGTCTCGTTCCGGCAGTACGTCGACTGGCTCGACGTTCAGGATCCCGCCGTGCTCGCCAAGCTCCGGACGCTGGACGTCGGACAGGCGCCCGCCGGCGGCTGGAACTCCTTCTTTAAACAGGCTTGACAAGGGGCTTTACGGGCACCGAGGGGGGCGCGGGGGAGCCCGGAATCCGCCATGCGAAACTTTTCACATGAGCTTTGGCCGCGCGTCCCGACGCCGCTTCACCCTGCTCGCCGCCACCGCTGTGGCCGGTGCCCTGACGCTGTCCGCGTGCGGCGACGGCAACAAGGCCGGAGGCGGAGGCAACACCAACTTCATCACCGGCAGCGGGGGCATCTCCACCGTCGCGAAGGCGGACCGGGTGGCGGCGCCGAAGCTCGACGGCGAGGGTCTGGACGGCAAGCCGCTCGACGTCGCCGACTACAAGGGCAAGGTCGTCGTGCTCAACGTCTGGGGCTCCTGGTGCGGCCCCTGCCGACTGGAGGCGAAGTACTTCGCGCAGGTCTCCGAGGAGACGGCGGACCAGGGCGTCCAGTTCGTCGGGATCAACACCCGGGACCCCGAGCGGGACAAGGCGATCAACTTCGAGAAGGACTACGGGGTCGAGTACCCCAGCTTCTACGACCCGATCGGCAAGCTCATCCTCCGCTTCCCCAAGGGCACCCTGAACCCGCAGGCCATCCCGTCCACCGTGGTCCTCGACCGGGACGGGAAGATCGCCGCCCGCACGCTCCGGGCGCTCGACGCGGACGAGCTGCGCGAGATGATCGACCCGATCATCGCGGAGAAGTGATCCCGTGATCCCGCTCGCCGCCCCCCACGAGACCGTCACGCTGGCCGCGTACAACGACACCGTCCTGACGGGGGCGCTGCTGGTCGCTCTGCCGCTCGCCCTGCTGGCCGGTCTCATCTCCTTCTTCTCGCCCTGCGTCCTGCCGCTCGTACCCGGCTATCTGAGTTACGTCACCGGGGTCAGCGGCACGGACCTCGCCGAGGCGCGCCGGGGCCGGGTGGTGGCGGGCGCCTCGCTGTTCGTCCTCGGCTTCACCGTGGTGTTCGCCTCCACCGGCGCGCTCTTCGGCTACTTCGGCCAAGAGCTCCAGGCGCACTCCGAGGTGCTCAACAAGATCCTCGGCGTGCTGATGATCGTCATGGGCGTCTTCTTCATGGGGCTCCTGCCGGGGGTGACGCAGCGCGAGTTCCGCATCCACAAGCGGCCGGTGGCCGGACTGGCCGGCGCGCCGCTGCTCGGCGCGCTCTTCGGGATCGGCTGGACGCCGTGCATCGGCCCGACCCTCGCCTCCGTACTCGCTCTGTCGACCGACAGCGCCACCGCCGGACGCGGCGCGATACTGACCGTCGCGTACTGTCTCGGTCTCGGCGTCCCGTTCATCCTCGCCGCGGTCGCCTTCCGCAAGGCGCTCGGCGCGTTCGGCTGGGTCAAGCGCCACTACGCATGGGTGATGCGGATCGGCGGCGGCATGATGATCGTGACCGGAATCCTCCTGCTGACCGGTGTGTGGGCCACGCTCATGCAGCACATGCAGAGCTGGTCCAGCGGCTTCGTTGTAGGGATCTGAGTTCATGAGCAAGTCGAACGGCACGGAGACGCGGCAGCGCGAGGCCGAGCACGACCAGGGCTCCGCCCACGGCGCGGCGGGCGAACGGCTCTCCACCGCGCCCCGCGAGGAGCGCCCCGACACCGGGGCCGGCGTACCCGCGATGAGCGTGATCGGCTGGGCGCGCTGGTTCTGGCGTCAGCTCACCTCGATGCGGGTGGCGCTGATCCTGCTCTTCCTGCTCTCCCTCGGAGCCATCCCGGGATCGCTGATCCCGCAGACCAGCGTCGACGACATGAAGGTGCAGGCCTTCAAGGACCAGCACACCACCCTCACCCCGATCTACGAGAAGCTCCAGCTCTTCGACGTCTACAGCTCGGTGTGGTTCTCCGCGATCTACATCCTGCTGTTCGTCTCGCTCATCGGCTGCATCGTGCCGCGCACCGGCCAGTTCGTGGGCCAGCTGCGCAGCCGCCCGCCGTCCGCGCCGAAGCGGCTGACCCGGCTGCCCGCGTACACCACCTGGCGCACGGAGGCCGAGCCCGAGGCGGCCCGTGAGGCGGCCCTCGCCGTCCTGCGCAAGCGGCGCTTCCGGGCGCACGTGGTGGGCGACGCGGTCGCCGCCGAGAAGGGCTACCTCCGCGAGGCCGGGAACCTCGTCTTCCACATCGCCCTGATCGTGATGCTGGTGGCCTTCGCCTCCGGGCAGCTCTTCAAGTCCGAGGGCGGCAAGCTGATCGTCGAGGGCGACGGCTTCTCCAACACGCTCACCCAGTACGACGACTTCACGTCGGGCTCGCTCTACGACTCCGACTCGCTGGCCCCGTTCAGCTTCGTGCTCGACGAGTTCGTCGGTACGTACGAGAAGAGCGGGCCGCAGCGCGGCACCCCGCGGACCTTCGAGGCCCGGGTGACGTACACCGAGGGGGCCGACGGCGCGGAGCGCAAGGACGTCATCAAGGTCAACGAGCCGCTCGTCGTGGACGGCACCAAGATCTATCTGATCGCCCACGGCTACGCCCCCGTCGTCACCGTCCGGGACGGCAAGGGGAAGGTCGTCTCCCGTTCCGCGGTCCCGCTGCTGCCGATCGACAACAACATCACCTCGTCCGGCGCCATCAAGGTGATGGACGGCTACAAGGACAAGAACGGCAAGAAGACCCAGCTGGGCTTCAAGGCCTTCTTCGTGCCGACCTTCGCCGGCGAGGGCAAGGGCCAGATGTTCTCGCAGTTCCCCGCCCTGGACTTCCCCGTACTGGCGCTCAGCGCCTACCAGGGCTCCCTCGGCGTCGACTCCGGGCTGGCGCAGAACGTCTACCAGCTCGACACGTCCAAGATGAAGGAGTTCAAGGGCGAGGACGGCGAGCTCCTCAAGAAGATGATGATGCCGGGCGAGAAGCTGGACCTGCCCGACGGCGCCGGATCCATCACCTTCGACGGCGTCGAGGAGTGGGCCAGCTTCCAGATCTCGCAGCAGCCCGGCAACGGCTGGGCGCTCGGCGGATCCGTCGCCGCCATCGCCGGACTCGCCGGCTCGCTGTTCATCCAGCGCCGCCGCGTGTGGGTGCGGGCGGTCCGGGGCGCCGACGGCGTCACGGTCGTGGAGATGGCGGGCCTGGGCCGCAGCGAGTCCGCGAGGCTCCCCGAGGAACTGGGCGACCTGTCGGCCGCTCTGGTCGCCACGGCGCCCGTCGTCGCCGCCGCCGAGGCCCCGGACACGCCGGGGAAACCGGACACGCCGGACGGGCCCGGTACGACCGGCGCCACGAACGATGTCACGAACGAGGCCGGGAGCCGGCCCGTACATCCTGCCGAAGCACCTGCCGAAGGGGCTGAGAAGTGAATCTCGCCGCCGCAACCAACGAGAGCCTGGCGAACACCAGCAATGTGCTGATCTACTCGTCGATGGCCGTCTACACCCTGGCGTTCTTCGCGCACATCGCGGAGTGGGTCCTCGGCAGCCGCAGCAAGGTCGGCCGCACCGCCGCCGCGCTGTCCACACCCGGAGCGGGCGCCTCCGCGTCCGCCGCCACCGGGGGGAAGGCGCGGGCCGGTGGCACGGCCGTGCTGGACCGGCCCGAGGTCATCACCCGCTCCGCCACCGGCACGCGTGACGTGCCCGACGGCCCGGGCGCGGCCGGCGGCACGTTCAAGGGCGACCTATGGGGCCGGATCGCGGTCTCGCTGACCGTGGTGGCGTTCCTCGTCGAGGCGAGCGGCGTCGCCACCCGCGCCCTGTCGGTGCAGCGGGCCCCCTGGGCCAACATGTACGAGTTCTCCATCACCTTCTCCACGGTGGCGGTCGGCTCCTACCTGGTGCTCCTCGCCCTGAAGAAGAACGTCCGCTGGATCGGCCTCCCGCTGGTCACCACCGTCCTGCTGGACCTCGGCATCGCGGTCACGACGCTATACACCGACAGCGACCAGCTGGTGCCCGCGCTGCACTCGTACTGGCTGTGGATCCACGTCTCGACCGCGATCATCTGCGGCGCCGTCTTCTACCTCGGCGCGGTCGGCACGGTCCTCTACCTCTTCCGCGACACCTACGAGAGCAAGCTCGCCTCAGGCGGCACGCCCGGCAAGTTCGCCACCTCGGTCATGGAGCGGCTGCCCTCGGCGTCCACGCTGGACAAGTTCTCGTACCGGATCAACGCGGCCGTCTTCCCGCTGTGGACGTTCACGATCATCGCCGGCGCGATCTGGGCGGGCGACGCCTGGGGCCGGTACTGGGGTTGGGACCCCAAGGAGGTCTGGTCCTTCATCACCTGGGTCGCCTACGCCGCCTATCTGCACGCCCGCGCCACCGCCGGCTGGAAGGGCCGCAAGGCCGCCTACCTGGCGCTCGTCGCGTTCGCCTGCTGGCTGTTCAACTACTACGGCGTGAACATCTTCGTCTCCGGCCTGCACTCCTACGCGGGGGTCTGAGCAACCCGCGTAGGACGTACGACGGCTCCCCGGGCGGATTCTCGTCCGGGGAGCCGTCGCGTAGCGGATCGGTGGTGCGCCGTCAGGCGGCCGGCGGGGTCTTGTCGTCGGGGCCCGTGCCGCCGTCGCGGCGGCCCCGCTCCTCCTCGGCCGCCGCCTCGGCGTCCTTGTCGTCCTTGAGCGACTTGAGGAAGTCCGGGTTGTCGTCCGGGGCCACCCACTGCTGCCGCCCGCGCCGCTGCCAGGCGGATCCCGTGCCCCCGGCCCTGTTGTGGCGCTTCTTGCCGGCGGCGAGCCACACGACCGGGCCGACGATCCAGAACAGCAGGATGATGAAGACCCAGGCGATCTTCGGCAGATGCTTGGTGTCCTCCTCCGTGGTGTTCAGGCAGTCGATGAACGCGTAGATCGTCAGAGCCAGCGGGACGATGAACATCAGGGCTCTCATGGTGCGTCCCCCAGGAAGCGGCGGCGGGCGGGATGAAGCCCGGTGTCGCGGCCAGGGTACCGGCTCGGCATGAAGGAACCGGGGCCCGGAGGCGGACCGCCGGGCGCGTGCGCGGACGGGCGGCGGACTTTCGGCGCGCGGCGCGGGGGGAGCCCCGGCGGGGCCGCGCGGGCGGGGATGACAAACTGGACCGCATGGCTTACGACGATCTTCGCTCCCTGCTCCGGGCTCTCGAGCGCGATGGTGATCTCAAGCGCGTCAAGGTCGAGGTCGACCCCCACCTGGAGGTCGGCGAGATCGTCGACCGGGTCAACAAGGCGGGCGGGCCCGCCCTGCTGTTCGAGAACGTCAAGGGGTCCTCGATGCCCCTGGCCATGAACGTCTTCGGTACCGACCGGCGCCTCCTGAAGGCCCTCGGGCTGAAGTCGTACAGCGACATCAGCGACAAGATCGGCGGACTCCTCAAGCCGGAGCTGCCGCAGGGCTTCGTCGGGGTGCGGGAGGCCTTCGGGAAGCTCGGCTCGATGGTGCACGTGCCGCCGAAGAAGGTGAAGGCCGGCGACGCGCCCGTCCAGGAGGTGGTGCTGACCGGCGACGACGTCGACCTGGACCAGCTGCCCGCGCTGTTCACCTGGCCCGAGGACGGCGGCTCCTTCTTCAACCTCGGCCTCACCCACACCAAGCACCCCGAGAACGGCGTCCGGAACCTGGGCCTCTACCGGCTCCAGCGCCACGACAAGCGCACCATCGGGATGCACTGGCAGATCCACAAGGACAGCGCCAACCACTACCAGGTCGCGGCGAGGCGCGGTGAGCGGCTGCCCGTCGCCATCGCCTTCGGCTGCCCGCCCGCAGTGACGTACGCCTCCACCGCGCCGCTGCCCGGGGACATCGACGAGTACCTCTTCGCCGGATTCGTCCAGGGCAAGCGGATCGAGATGGTCGACTGCAAGACCGTGCCGCTCCAGGTCCCCGCGCAGGCGGAGGTCGTCATCGAGGGCTGGCTGGAGCCGGGCGAGATGCTCCCCGAGGGCCCGTTCGGGGACCACACCGGCTTCTACACCCCGCAGGAACCGTTCCCCGCACTGACCATCGACTGCGTCACCATGCGCAAGCGGCCGCTGCTCCAGTCCATCGTGGTGGGCCGCCCGCCGACCGAGGACGGGCCGCTGGGCCGGGCCACGGAGCGGTTCTTCCTGCCGCTGCTGAAGATCATCGTGCCGGACATCGTGGACTACCACCTCCCCGAGGCGGGCGGCTTCCACAACTGCGCGATCGTCTCGATCGACAAGAAGTACCCGAAGCACGCCCAGAAGGTGATGAGCGCGATCTGGGGCGCGCACATGATGTCGCTGACCAAGCTGATCGTGGTGGTCGACTCCGACTGCGACGTCCACGATCTGCACGAGGTCGCCTGGCGGGCGCTCGGGAACACCGACTACGCCCGCGACCTCACGGTCACCGAAGGGCCGGTCGACCACCTGGACCACGCCTCGTACCAGCAGTTCTGGGGCGGCAAGGCGGGCATCGACGCCACGAAGAAGCTGCCCACCGAGGGCTACACCCGGGACGGCGGATGGCCGGAGATGGTCGAGTCCGACCCGCAGACGGCGGCGAAGGTCGACCGTCGCTGGAAGGAATACGGGCTGTGAGCAGTACCACGGAAGCGGCGTCCGCTCCCGGGCCCGCGCCCTCGGCCGGCAAGGTGAAGGCCTTCCTGCGGCTCGTGATGATCGAGCACTCGGTCTTCGCGCTGCCGTTCGCGTACATCGCCGCGCTGACCGCGATGTTCCAGCTGGACGGCAGCATCCACTGGGGCACGCTGCTGCTCGTCACGCTGGCGATGGTGGGGCTGCGGACGTTCGCGATGGCCGCCAACCGGATCATCGACCGGGAGATCGACGCCCGGAACCCGCGCACCGCGGGCCGTGAGCTGGTGACCGGCGCGGTGTCGGTGAAGTCCGCGTGGACCGGTGCGCTGGTCGCGCTGGCCGTCTTCCTGGGCGCGGCGGCCCTGCTCAACCCGCTGTGCCTGGTGCTCGCGCCGCTGGCCGTGGTGCCGATGGTGCTCTACCCGTACGGCAAGCGGTTCACGAACTTCCCGCACGCCATCCTGGGCCTCGCGCAGGCCATCGGCCCGGTCGGCGCCTGGCTCGCGGTGACCGGCAGCTGGTCGTGGGACGCGGTGATCCTCGGGCTCGCCGTGGGGATCTGGATCGGCGGCTTCGACCTGATCTTCGCCTGTCAGGACGTCCAGGCGGACCGGGCCCACGGGGTGCTCTCCTTCCCGGCGCGCTTCGGGATCCCGGCGGCACTGTGGGGCGCGCGGGTGTGCCACGCGGTCACGACCGGGCTGCTGGTGTGGTTCGGGCTGGCCACGGACGCCGAGGTCTTCTACTGGATCGGCATGGCGATCGTCGCGGTGGCGTTCGTCTACGAGCACCGGGTGGTGCGTCCGCACGACCTGTCCCGGCTGAACCGGGCGTTCTTCTCGGTGAACGGCTTCATCGGCATCGCGCTGTTCGCCTGCGCGCTGCTCGACCTGCTGGTGCGCGGCCTGACGCCGTGAGGCCCTTCAGACCGTGACCAGATTGTCCGGTGCGCGGCGCGGGCGGCGGAAGAGGAAGGCCGCCGCCACCCCGCCGGCCAGCCCGAACAGGTGGCCCTGCCAGCTGACGCCCGAGTCGGTCGGCAGGACGCCCCACAGCAGTGAGCCGTAGACCACGGCGACGCCGACGCCTATGAGGACGTCCCAGGGGCGGCGGTCCACGAAGCCGCGGACCAGCAGATAGCCGAGCAGCCCGAAGACCACGCCGGACGCGCCGAGCGTGATCGTGTTCGCCGGGGCGGTCAGCCAGACGCCGAGGCCGCTGACCAGGATGATCGTCACGACGACCGCGGCGAACCGGCGCAGCCCCGCGAGGGCGGCGATGAAGCCGAGGACCAGCAGCGGGACGCTGTTGGAGGCCAGGTGCTCCCAGCCGCTGTGCAGGAACGCGGCGGGCACCACGTCCCGCAGCTCCGCCGCCTCGCGCGGGCTGACGCCGTAGGTGTCCAGGGCGTTGCCCGTGGCGGTGTCGATCCCTTCGAGGATCCAGAGCAGGGCCACCCAGCCGGCCATCAGGAGCCCTGCGGTGAGGGCCCGCGCACCGCCGGTGGCGCCGTTGCCCGTGGTCCGGTCGGTGGTCCGGTAGTCGCCCATGGTCAGCCCCTTCCCCCGGTTGCCCGTCACCTGGTGAACGTCCGCGGCGCCCGCCCGGTTCCGGGTGCCGGGCGCGAGGGCGTGCCGGATAGGCTCGCAGGTGTGGAATCCAGGACTTCAGTGACTCATCAGCAGCGGCGGCCTTGGATTGTCGGGGTGTCCGGTGCTTCGGGTACCCCGTTCGCGGCCGCCGTTCTGCGCGGGCTGCTCGCGGCGGGCGAGAGCGTGGACCTGGTGGTGAGCCGGGCCTCGCGGCTCACGCTGCTGGACGAGACCGGCATCGCGTTCCGGGACGGGCACTGGCGCGAGGATCTGCGGACCTGGCTGGAGCGGGGGGCCGACGGGAAGCCGGACGCGTTCGCGGTCGGGGACGCGGAGCTGGAGCGCGTACGCCATTGGCCCGCCGGTGATCTGGCGGCCGGGCCGTCCTCCGGGTCGTACCCGGCGAAGGGGATGCTCATCGTGCCGGCCTCGACGGCCTGTGTGGCCGGAGTGGCGCTCGGTCTGTCGAAGGATCTGCTCCAGCGGGCCGCGAGCGTGACGCTCAAGGAGCGCCGCCCGCTCGTCGTGGCGGTGCGCGAGACTCCGCTGAGCGGCCAGACGCTGAAGCAGATGGTGGCCCTGGACGAGGCGGGCGCGATCGTGCTGCCCGCCTCTCCGGCGTTCTACGCGGGTGCGACGCACATCCAGGATCTGGTGGATTTCGTCGCGGGGCGGGTGCTGGACGCGGGAGGCGTGCCGCACCGGCTGTACCGCCGTTGGGAAGGAGAGCTCGGTGGCGGTGCCCGAGGCCCTCAGGACCGATAGGCCCTGGTCGGTCAGGCCCCCTGGTCGGTCAGGTCCTGGTCGGTCGGGTCCTGGACCGTCAGGCCCTGGTCAGCGCTTCTTGTGCGCGCGCGGGGTGCGGGTCTTGTCGACGCGGTGCGCGGCGGCGGGCTGGTGGGCACGCGAGCGGTTGGCCAGGTCCTGCAGCTCGCGCATCCGGGCGTAGGCCATCTCGATCGTGTACACGGTGAAGTTCACTCCTGAAGATTCGAAAGCATTTCTTGGATGTTCTAGAAGATTTGCAGGGCGTCAGCCCCACATGCCTTAGATTCTACACGTAGACTCGCGGTACTGCTGAACAATGGAAGGTTTCAGTCATATGGACGCGGTGGACAGGCAGCTCATCCAGGCCCTCAGGGAGAACGGCAGGGCCTCGTACGCCGAGCTGGGACGGCTCGTGGGGCTCTCCGGGCCCAGCGTCACCGACCGCATCAACCGGCTGGAAACCGCTGGTGTCATCACCGGCTACCGCGCCACCGTCGACTCCGCGTCGCTGGGGCTCGGCGTGACCGCGCTGATCGGGATCTCTCTGTCGGACGCGGCCGACCACGAGGACGTGGCGCGCCGGCTGAAGGACCTCGCGGAGATCGAGGACTGCTGGTTCATCGCGGGCGACGACTCGTACATGCTGAAGGTCCGGGTCGGGGACGTGGACGGTCTCGAGAAGACGATCCGCCGCCTCAGCGGTACGAAGGGCGTCTCCCGGACGCGTACGACGATCGTGCTCTCCACCAAGTGGGAGAACCGGGTCGGAGAACTCCCCGAGGAGTCGTAGGCGCGGAGCGCCGTAGAGGGGCGCCTCCCGCCCGAAAGGTGGGGGAGTACGGTTGGCCGGAGTCTGATACACGGAGATATGGGAGGCGCCCTAGTGGACGCGGGACTCAAGCGCGAGCTGGAGGAGAAGGTCCGGGCCGGCGAGCGGCTGACCCGCGAGGACGGGATCGCCCTCTACGCGTCCGACGACCTGGCGTGGCTCGGCGGGCTGGCACACGAGGTGCGCACGCGCAAGAACGGCGACGTGGTGCACTTCAACGTCAACCGTCACCTCAACATGACCAACGTGTGCACCGCCTCGTGCGCGTACTGCTCGTTCCAGCGCAAGCCGGGCGAGAAGGACGCGTACACGATGCGCATCGAGGAGGCCGTCCGCCTCGCCAAGGCGATGGAGGGCGAGAACCTCACCGAGCTGCACATCGTCAACGGGCTCCACCCGACGCTGCCGTGGCGCTACTACCCGCGCTCGCTCAGCGCGCTGAAGGAAGCCCTCCCGGACGTCGCGCTGAAGGCGTTCACGGCGACGGAGATCCACCACTTCGAGACGATCTCCGGCCTCTCGGCCTCCGAGATCCTCGACGAGCTGATCGAGGCCGGTCTCGAATCGCTGACCGGCGGCGGCGCGGAGATCTTCGACTGGGAGATCCGTCAGCACATCGTCGACCACCGCACCCACTGGGAGGACTGGTCGCGCATCCACCGCCTCGCGCACGAGAAGGGGCTCAAGACCCCCGCGACGATGCTGTACGGGCACATCGAGGAGCCCCGTCACCGCGTCGACCACGTGCTGCGGCTGCGGGAGATGCAGGACGAGACCGGCGGCTTCCAGGTCTTCATCCCGCTGCGCTACCAGCACGACTTCGTGGACATGAAGGACGGCAAGGTCCGCAACAAGCTCCAGGCGCGCACCACGATGGCGACCGGCGCCGAGGCGCTGAAGACCTTCGCGGTCTCCCGGCTGCTCTTCGACAACGTGCCGCACGTGAAGGTGTTCTGGGTGATGCACGGTGTGCAGACCGCCCAGCTCGCGCTGCAGCACGGCGCGGACGACATGGACGGCTCGGTCGTCGAGTACAAGATCACGCATGACGCCGACGACTTCGGCACGCCGAACAAGCTCGGCCGCGAGGATCTGCTGGACCTGATCCGCGACGCCGGTTTCCGGCCGGTCGAGCGGAACACCCGGTACGAGATCCTGCGCGAGTACCCGGGCCCCGAGGCGGACCGCCGCGAGTCGCCGCAGCCGATGCGCGTCTGACGCCCGGCCTGTCCGACCCCGAAGTGCGAGGAGCCCCGGCCGCCGTCCCGGCCGGGGCTTTCTCGCGTTCCGGACAAGGTTGAGCCGTGCGGGCTGTAATGGTTACTCTGCCCCTATGGCACTTACCTTCGAGCTGGATCCCTCGTTCACCCCCGCCCTGCGCGACGGCATCACCGCCCTCTGGGCCGACGTCACCAACGCGGGCGGAGCCGTCGGCTTCGTTCCGCCCGTCACGACCGAGGAGATCCGGCCCGAGCTGCTCAAGCACCTCGTCGCCATCGAGCAGGGCCGCACCCGGCTGCTCGTCGGCCGCGACGAGGAGGGCGCCGTCGCCGCCACCGCCTTCCTCAGCCTCAACGACCACCGGCTGATGAAGCACTGGCTGTGGCTCTACACCGTCATGGTCCACCCCCGCCACCAGGGCAAGGGGTACGGCCGCGACCTCATGGCAGCCGCCGCCGACGCCGCCCGCTCCGTCGAGGGCATCGAGGCGATCCGCCTCACCTGCCGGGGCGGCACCGGCGCCGACCGCTTCTACGCCGCCTGCGGATACAAGGAGGTCGGCCGGGTGCCGGACGCGATCCGGGTCGCCCCCGGCGACGACCGGGACGACATCGTCATGCTGCTGTCGCTGGGCCCGGCGTTCCCGTGAGCCGAGGGCCCGCCGCGGGCCCGGCAACCCCCTGAACCGAGAGAATTCGGGCCATGCTTCACTGGACGGGCAGAAGCGTGTCGAGAGTCCATGGGAAGAGAGAGGGCCAGCCGTGTCCGCTGCCAAGCCGAGCGCGTTGATCCGTTACACGGCGTTGCGCCTGCTGATCTTCGTCGGCTGCTTCCTCGCCGCCGGTGTAGCCGTCCACTTCGGGCTGGTGCCGGCAGGGCTCGGGGGCTCCAACGCCATCTGGGTGATCCTCCTCGGCCTCCTCCTCTCCGCCCCGCTCAGCTACGTGCTGCTGCGCAGGCAGCGCGACGAGATGTCCGAGCAGATCGTCTCCACCGTCGACCGCACCAAGGCGCGCCTGGACGCCAACCGCACCCGCGAGGACGCGGTCCAGTAGCGCCTGTAGGCGCCACGTAAGCTTCCTCACACACGCGCGCCGCGCGCACCCCTTCTCCGCCGGACCCCGGGCGGGAGCCGACAGGCTCCAGCGCCGGGGTCCGCGGCGTTCTCCGCCCTTCTGCGCCGCTTTTCAGCCATTCCCGCCCGGCGGACCTCCACCCGGAAGCCAAAGAAAGGCTTTGAGGTTCCCAAAGTTCAAGTGTTAACGTATTCGACGTGAAGACAGCCGTGCGCCTCCGCCATGCCGCGAGCATCCCGCTCGTGGCGCGCCTGCATGTCGATCTCTGCCGCTGTATGTCCGCGGTCTGTTGCCGCCAGGTCTGATACGGCATCATGCAGCGGCGCCGCCCCCGACGCGGGCGCCGCGACCCCGTCCCCGTTCCACCGCACGACCGCACGGATGCCTCCGTGCGTCCCGATGCGTCCCCAGTTGGAGTGTGTCCGTGTCCGCGAACCCCGCGTCCGCCGCCCCCGAGGCCGAGGAGCCCACCGGCTCCGGCCCCGGGTCCCGTCCCCGTATATCCAGGTTCCCGTTCTGGGCCCAGATCGTCGTCGGTCTGGTCCTCGGCGTACTGCTCGGCTGGCTGGCCCGCAGCCAGGAACTCGGCTGGCTCGTCACCACCCTCGACGAGATCGGCTCGCTCTTCGTCCAGCTGCTGAAGCTGGCCGTCGCCCCGCTGGTCTTCTTCGCGATCCTCGTGTCGATCACCAACCTGCGCCAGGTCAACAACGCCGCCCGGCTCGCGACCCGCACCCTGCTCTGGTTCATGATCACCTCGCTGATCGCGGTCGCCATCGGCCTCGCGATCGGTCTGATCACCAACCCGGGCTCCGGCACCGGCCTCACGCCGAAGGACGGCGAGCTCTCCGAGACCAAGGGCAGCTGGATCGACTTCCTGACCGGCATCGTCCCGGGCGACGTGATCACGCCGTTCACCGAGCTGAACGTGCTCCAGATCGTGTTCATGGCCGCCGTCGCCGGTATCGCCGCCCTCAAGCTCGGCGACAGGGCCAAGCCGATCCTCACCCTCAGCCAGTCGATCCTGGAGCTGCTCCAGAAGGCCCTGTGGTGGGTCATCCGCCTCGCCCCGATCGGCACCGTCGGCCTCATCGGCTACGCCATCGCCGACTACGGCTGGGACCTCATCGGCAAGTACGCGACCTTCACCGCCGACGTCTACATCGGCTGCGCCCTGGTGATGTTCGGCGTCTACCCGCTGCTCCTGGCCACCGTCGCCAAGGTCAGCCCGCTCCAGTTCTACAAGGGCGCCTGGCCCGCGATCCAGCTCGCCTTCGTCTCCCGCTCCTCGGTCGGCACCATGCCGGTCACCCAGCGGGTCACCGAGCGCCTCGGCGTTCCGAAGGAGTACGCCTCCTTCGCCGTGCCGTTCGGCGCGACCACGAAGATGGACGGCTGCGCCGCGATCTACCCGGCGCTGGCGGCGATCTTCATCGCGCAGATCTTCGACGTGCAGCTGGGCATCGGCGACTACCTCCTGATCGCCTTCGTCTCGGTGATCGGCTCGGCGGCCACCGCCGGTCTCACCGGCGCGACGGTCATGCTGACCCTCACCCTGTCCACGCTGGGCCTCCCGCTGGAGGGCGTCGGCCTGCTGATGGCCATCGACCCGATCCTGGACATGATGCGCACCGCCACCAACGTGGCCGGCCAGGCGCTGGTCCCGGTGATCGTCTCGGCCCGGGAGAAGATCCTCGACCACGACGCGTACAACTCGGCCTCCTCCTCCCCGATCGACTCCTTCGGTGACAGCGACCAGGACGAGGTCCGCGACGCGGAGCCCAGGAGCGCGGTGCCCGTCACCGTCTAGCGCCACTCGGCCCCGGCAGTCCTGACAGCGCCCTCGGACCACGTACGGAACGTGGTCCGAGGGCGCTGTCGTGTTCCGCGTACGGTCAGGGGCGCTGGAAGAGCACCTCGGGGTGGGCCGGCGTCGGGCCGTTCAGCAGCCGGGCCGGCCGGGCGCGCAGGCTCCGGTCGAAGAAGGCCGTCACATAGCTCCGGGTGATCGTGGTCGAGCGCGCGGCGGAGAGTGGCGCGTCCGGGTCCTCGATGCCGAGCTGCTCACCGATCTCGGGGGTGTCCGTGAAGGTGAAGTGCCCGGAGTCCCGCACCGTCAGCCACCGCTTCCAGCCATCCAGCCGATCCCAGGCGTCGTCCCAGGACGTGTCGCCGCCGGGGCCGTGCCCGGGGTCGGTGCCCAGCATCAGGAACGGCCGCCCGCCCAGTCCCCGGACAGGGACCGGGTCGAAGAACGTGCCGTCCATGTTGATCCCCGCGTCCACCCGGCGGTCGGCGGCCATCGTGGAGGCGGCCGCGTTGCCCCCGATGGAGTGGCCCGCCACGCCCACCCGGCGCGGGTCGATCGTCCGGGCGTGCCGCCACGCCGGGTCCGGGCCGGTCAGCCGGTCCAGCAGGAACGAGAAGTCGTCGGCCCGCCCGGCGGAGACGTCGGCCAGGACCTCCCGCCGCGCGGCCTGGTCGGGTTGCGCGTCCACCTTGTCGCAGGCCGCACACGTGAGGACCCGCCCGTCGGGCAGTTGCGTACCGGTCGACTCGTACGGGTGGTCCGCGGTCGCCACGACGTGACCGCGGCTCGCCAGTTCCTCCGCGAGCCCGGTCAGCGTGGCCCGCGGCGTGCCGAAGCCGGGGGAGAGCAGGACCAGCGGGAAGCGTCCGGGGGCCAGCCGGGCCGCCGTACGGGCATGGGTGCCGGTGGCGCTGACCCGCGCGGGCGGTACGACGTCCTCGAGGCCGCGCTGCGCGAGCATCAGCCGCGCCTCTTCCTCCGTCATGTACGGGGCCGGGGCGCCGCCGGTGCCGGGGCGGGCCGGGTAGTTCAGCGACACCAGCAACTGGCGCGGCCCGGCGGCGGGCACCCATGGGTCGGCGCGCGCGTGGTCGGTCAGGAACAGGGTGTCGCGGCCGGTGGCGTACCGACCGGTGGGCGGGGGGAGCGTCGGCGGGGACGGCTCGGCCAGGTCGCCGGGGCCGGCGGAGGCGGGGGCGGGGGCTAAGGCGGTGGCCGGCGCGGGGCCGGACGCCGAGGCGGGCGCGGCCGTGGCCAGCGCGGCCAGAGCGGCCAGGGCGAGCGCAGCGGCGGCGGCCCCGGCCGACCTGTTGCGAAGGGGGATCGTCATGCCCACAACGCTATGGAGGCGGCCGGACGAGCACATCGGACGCCGGGGGGACCCACTGTCGGACCAGGGGATGACCCCTCTCCTCCGCCGGTCGCACCCGGCCGTCCCCGCCGCCGGTGATCGCTCGCCACGACGCGGGGCCGCGCGCCGCCGTACCCTGGGGCGGGAGCAGGGCAGTGGGGGCGGGGAGGATCGACGTGGGTGCAGTGAAGAGCAAACGGATGCCGCGCGCCGTGCGCGAGCAGCAGATGATGGACGCCGCGGTGCGGACCTTCGGGCGGCACGGCTACCGGGCCGCCTCGATGGACGAGATCGCGGAGCTGGCGGGTGTGTCCAAGCCGTTGGTCTACCTGTACCTGAATTCCAAGGAGGAGCTGTTCTCCGCCTGCATCCGCCGCGAGGCGAACGCCCTGCTGGAAGCGGTGCGGGCCGGAGTGGAGCCGGGGCTGCCCGCCGACGGCCAACTGTGGGCGGGGCTGCGGGCGTTCTTCCTCCACACCGCCGAGAACCCGGACGGCTGGTCGGTCCTGCACCGCCAGGCGCGTTCGCACGGGGAGCCGTTCGTCAGCGAGCTCGGGGGCATGCGGGACGAGATCGTCGCGTTCGTGACGGGCCTGATCGGGGCCGCCGCCCGCGAGGCGCACAGCGACCCCGCACTCGCGGACCGGGACGTGGCGGGGCTCGCGCAGGCGCTGGTGGGTGCGGCGGAGTCGCTGGCGGGCTGGGCCAACGACACCCCGGACGTCTCGGCGAAGGAGGCCGCGGCGACCCTCATGAACTTCGCCTGGGCGGGCCTGGAGAACCTGATGCACGCCCGGCCCTGGCAGCCTCCGGCTTCCTAGGAAGCCTCCCGGCACACCGACCCCACGAGGTGCGCGCGCCCGTCGGGGCCGCACAGTTCGAAGGCGGTCCCGGCGGCGTCGGCGGCGTAGGTCACGGTGGCGGGCAGCAGGACGGGGGCCCTGAACTCGGCCCGTACGGAACGGATTCCGGCCGGGTCGCCGGCCTCGGCCAGGCAGCGGGCGACCGTCCACATGCCGTGCGCGATGGCCCGGGGGAAGCCGAACAGCCGGGCGGTCAGCGGGTGCAGATGGATCGGGTTGCGGTCCCCGGAGACGGCTCCGTACCGCCGTCCCAGATCACCGGGCAGCCGCCACTCGGCGCGGGCGGGCAGGGCACCGGCGGCCGGTGGGGCGGCGGTGACGGGGCCTGGTGCGGCTGTCGCCCGGCCCGGCGTCGCGCGGCTCCCCGGTGCGTGGCCCGGTGTCGCCCGCTCCGGCGTCGCGTGGCCCGGTGTCGCCCGCTCCGGCGTCGCGTGGCCCGGTGTCACCCGCTCCGGCGTCGCCCGCCCGTGGCGGGACAGATAGCCGCTGCGCGACTCCCACACCAGCTCCCCGCCGACCCGCGCCTCGGTCGTCATCGTGACCTCGGTGCCCCGCCGGTGCGGGGTCAACTGGTCTGCGTACACCGTCAGTTCGAGTGATTCGGCGGCCCCCACGACCCGGTGCGGGGTGATCTCGATCCAGGTGTGGACGAGCCCGAGCACCGGCAGCGGGAAGGAGCGTCCGGTCATCAGCCGCATGGCCAGCGGGAAGGCCAGCACATGCGGGTACGTGAGCGGCAGCGGCCCGGACTCCGGGAACCCGCAGATCCTGCCGTACGCGGCGAGGGGCCCGGGCGCGACGGGCGCGGCCGGGCGGGTGAGGCGGTCGGGGGGCAGGGTGGCGTCCCGGCGTCCGGCGCGCTTGAACGGCGAGGTGAGGGCCCCGCGCGCGAGCGAGGCGCTGAGCGAGGTCATCGGACTCACGCCCCCAGCAGGCTCTGGCCGCAGACGCGCAGCACCTGGCCGTTGACGGCGCCGGAGGTGGGATGGGCGAACCAGGCGACGGCCTCGGCGACATCGGCCGGAAGCCCGCCCTGGGAGAGGGAGTTCATCCGGCGGCCCGCCTGGCGGATGAGGAACGGCACGGCGGCGGTCATCCTCGTCTCGATGAAGCCGGGGGCGACCGCGTTGACGGTGACGCCGTGCTCGGCGGCGGCGCGGGGGCCGAGCGAGCGGACGAGGCCGATGACGCCCGCCTTGCTCGCCGCGTAGTTGGTCTGGCCGTCGTTGCCCGCGATGCCCGCGATGGAGGCGGTGGCGACGATCCGGCCGCCCCGGTTCAGGGCGCCCGATCCCAGGAGCTCGTCGGTGGTGCGGAGCACGCTGTCGAGGTTGACCTCGATGACCTGGGCCCAGCGTTCGGCCGGCATGTTGGCCAGGCGGCGGTCGCGGGTGATGCCCGCGTTGTGGACGAGGACGTCGAGCCCGTCCGGTGCGGCGGCGGCGATGCGGGTCGCGGCGTCGGGGGCGGTGATGTCCAGCGGCAGCGCGGTGGCCCCGAGCCGGTCGGCGGTGCGCATTAGGTCGTCCTGGGCCCCGGGAACGTCCAGCGCGATGACGTGCGCCCCGTCGCGGGCCAGTACCGAGGCGACGGACGCGCCGATGCCCCGGGCCGCGCCGGTGACCAGGGCGGTGCGGCCGGCGAGCGGGGCCGACCGGTCGGGCGCGGGGCCGGGGGCGGCGGCGGTCAGCTCGATCACCTGGCCGCTGACATACGCGGAGCGGGGGGAGAGGAGGAAGCACAGGGTGGACTCGGCGGCTTCCGGCGTCGCGTCGGCCGGGAGCCGCACGAGCTGGACCGTGGAGCCCCGCCCGACCTCTTTGCCGAGCGACCGGACGAAACCCTCCAACGCCTGCTGGGCAGCGGCCTGGTGGTGGTCCTCGGAGGACGGCCGGGTGCCGATGACGACGATCCGGCCACCGGGAGCCAGCGACCGTACGACGGGATGGAGAGCGGCGTGCACCTCGGCGAGTCCCCGGGCGGAGGCGACCCCCGTGGCGTCCAGGACGATCCCGGCGGGCCGCGTCGGCCGCTCCTCGATGGTGAGCTCGGTCGTGGCCAGCACCTTCGCCAGGCCGCCCCGCATCGTCGAGGTCCCGGCGGTCAGGTGCAGCAGCGGCCCGTCCAGGTGCGGCGTCCGAAGCGTCCAGCGGCGCAGCGGGGCGGGCTGCGGCAGGCCGAGCCGCCGGGTGAGGAAGCGGCCGGGTGCTGTGCCGGTGAGGTGCAGATAGCGATCGGCCATTGTCCTGACTCCCTGCTCGGTCGTAGATTTACTCTTGAGTAAGGTTACTTAAGAGTCAGGAGCTGGTCGAGATGAACATTCCCGGACCGACCGAGACGAGATGGTCACGGTGACGAGCCCGCTACCGTCGATTCCCCTCGCCCTGCCGCAGCCACGCCGTGTGGCGGTCATCGGCGGCAGCCGTACTCCCTTCGCCCGCTCCGACGGCCCGTACGCGACCGCCTCCAACCAGGACCTGCTGACGGCCGCGCTCGACGGCCTCGTGGAGCGGTACGGCCTGACCGGGGAACGGGTCGGGGCGTTCGTCGCGGGCGCGGTCCTCAAGCACAGCCGCGACTTCAACCTGGCGAGGGAGACGGTCCTCGGCTCCGCGCTCGACCCCCGCACTCCGGCGTACGACCTCCAGCAGGCCTGCGGCACGGGCCTTCAGGCGGTGATCGCCGCCGCGAACACGATCGCGCTCGGGTCCGTCGACTCGGCGATCGCGGGCGGCTCCGACACCACCAGCGACGCCCCGCTCGGCGTCAACGACGAACTGCGCCGCATCCTGCTCGCCGCCCGCCGCGCGAGGACGACGCCCGCCCGGCTCAGGGCGCTCGCCGCCGTCCGCCCCCGCCACCTCGTCCCGGACATCCCGCGCAACGCCGAACCCCGCACCGGCCTGTCGATGGGCGAGCACGCCGCCGTCACCGCGCGCCGCTGGGAGGTGAGCCGCCAGGACCAGGACCTGCTGGCCGCCACCAGCCACCAGCGACTGGCGGCCGCGTACGAACGGGGCTTCCTGGACGACCTGGTGGTCCCGTACCGGGGCCTGGACCGTGACCAGAACCTGCGCCCGGGATCGACGGTCGACAAACTGGCGCGGTTGCAACCGGTGTTCGGGACCGCCGAACCCAACCCCACCATGACGGCGGGCAATTCGACGCCGTTGACGGACGGCGCGGCGACGGTCCTGCTGGCGACGGAGGAATGGGCGCGGGAGCGCGGCCTGGAGCCGCTCGCCTACCTCTCCCTGTACGAGACGGCGGCCGTGGACCACGTGGACGGCGACGACGGCCTCCTCATGGCCCCCGCGTACGCGGTGCCGCGCCTGCTGGAGCGGGCCGGTCTCGGCATCGAGGACTTCGACCTGTACGAGATCCACGAGGCCTTCGCCTCCCAGGTGCTGGCCACCCTCGCCGCCTGGGAGAAGCAGGGCCTGGCGCCGGTGGACCGGGCCCGGCTGAACGTGGCCGGGTCCTCCCTGGCCACCGGCCACCCCTTCGCCGCGACGGGCGCCCGGATCGTCGCCACCCTGGCCAAGCTCCTCGCGGAACGGGACGCGCCGGGCCGGGGCCTGATCTCGATCTGCGCGGCGGGCGGTCAGGGGGTGACGGCCATCCTCGAACGCCCCTGACCCGCTCGACTTGCCAGTCTCTTGCCGCATCCGCTGCTTCTGCCGCACTCCCTGCCGCACTCCCTGCCGCACTCCCTGCCGGACGGACGCCTCGGCGAGCCGACCCGCCCGACCCCCCGAACCGAGGAGCCGCACGTGTCAACGCCACCTTCTGCTGCCGCAACCGCCCCCGCGGCCACGCCCGTTCTGGTCGAGCCGACGAAGAAGCGAGGCCCCGACGGGAGGGTCCAGGAGGTCTCCGTACCGAAGTTCGCACCGGTCGTGGAGCGCGGCTCGCTGGCCGAGATCCCCTTCGACAACGCCCGACAGGCCCCCTCGGATCCGGTGCTCAGCCGCAAGGACGCCGGGGGCGCGTGGCGGGACGTGACGGCCGCCGAGTTCGCCGCGCAAGTTCTGGCGGTGGCCAAGGGCCTGATGGCGGAGGGACTGCGGGCGGGGGACCGGGTCGCGATCATGGCCCGGACGACGTACGAGTGGACGTTGCTGGACTTCGCGTCCTGGGCGGCCGGCCTGGTGACGGTCCCCATCTACCCGACCTCCTCCGCGTTCCAGGCCCGCTGGATCCTCCAGAACTCGGGCGCGGTGGCGTGCGCGGTGGAGACGAAGGAGCAGGGCCGCCTGATCAGCCAGGAACGCAAGCAGCTCGGCGACCTGGCACATCTGTGGCAGTTCGACACGGGGGCCATCGGCCGGCTCAAGTCCCTCGGCAAGGACATCCCGGACGCGGCGGTCACGGCCCGCCGGACCTCCCTGGAACCGGACACCCCCGCCACCCTGATCTACACCTCGGGCACCACGGGCCGCCCGAAGGGCTGCGTCCTGACCCACGGCAACTTCTTCGCCGAGGTCGACAACGCGATCGAACTCCTCCACCCGGTCTTCAAGTCGGTCTCGAAGGACCCGGCCTCCACCCTCCTCTTCCTCCCCCTCTCGCACGTCTTCGGCCGCATGGTGGCGATCGGCTGCCTGCGGGCCAGGGTGCGCCTGGGCCACGCCCCGTCCATCCGGACGGAGGACCTCCTCGCCGACCTGGCCGGCTTCCGCCCCACCTTCCTCCTCGCCATCCCGTACGTCCTGGAGAAGGTCTACAACACGGGTCGGGCGACGGCCGAGAAGATGGGCCGGGCCTCCTCGTTCGACCGCGCGGCCCGCATGGCCCAGCGCTACGGCCAGGCGGTCGAGGCCGCCGAACACGGCACGGGCCCCGGCCCGGGTCTCGGCCTGCGCGCCGCCCGCGCCCTGTACGACCCGCTGGTCTACCGCCGTATCCGGGCGGCGCTCGGCGGGAGGGTCCGGTACGTGATCTGCGGCGGCTCCCCGCTCGGCCGCCGGCTCGCCGCGTTCTACGAGGGCGCGGGCATCGGCATCTTCGAGGGCTACGGACTCACCGAGACCACGGCCGCCCACACGGTGACCCCGCCCCTCAAACCCCGCCTGGGCACGGTTGGTTGGCCCCTGCCCGGGACGTCGGTGCGCATCGCGGAGGACGGCGAGGTGCTGCTGCGGGGCGACCAGGTCTTCCGGGGCTACTGGGACGGCGAGCGGGCGAAGGTGACCCCGGCGCTCCTGCCGGACGACTGGTTCCCGACGGGCGACCTGGGCGCGCTGGACGAGGACGGCTATCTGACGATCACGGGCCGCAAGAAGGACATCATCATCACGTCGGGCGGCAAGAACGTCACCCCCGCCCCGCTGGAGGACTGGCTGCGCGCCCACCCCCTGGTCAGCCAGTGCATGGTCGTCGGCGACAACCGCTCGTTCATCACCGCCCTGCTCACCCTGGAGCCGGACGGCCTCGAGCACTGGCGCCGGATGACCAGGAAGGAGGACATCCCGATGCGGGACCTGGTCCACGACGAGGACCTGCGCACGTCGCTCCAGAAGGCGGTCGACGAGGCCAACCGCCTGGTCTCGCGCGCGGAGTCGATCCGTGAGTTCACGGTCCTGCCGGTGGACTTCACGGAGGAGAAGGGTCACCTGACGCCGTCGCTGAAGCTGAAGCGGGACGCGATCGCGCGGGACTTCGCGGGGGAGATCGAGGCGTTGTACCGGAGGTGAGGGGAAACCAACGCCAGACGGGCGAGGGACGCGGGCAGGTGAGGGGCCCCGCCCGTCTCCATTCGCCTCACACTCGCTTCACGACCCTGGGGAGCTCGGGGGAGCGGGTGGCCACGGTCCGGACCAGCTCGCGGGTCATGGAGCAGAAGGGTTGCCGCTGTTCGGCGGCGCCGGAGCATGCGGGTGAGGCCATGCGGTCCGTAGCGCGGTGGCACCCCGATCCAACGGGTGTGAGGTGCCCGCGACCGTTGACGGACACGAACAAGGTTGTGAAGCGTGGGTTGCCCCTCGCATATCGTCTAGCGTTGCGCGGAGTAAATCAGGGCGAGCAGGACAAGTGCAGCGATGGTCAACTCCCGCACATCGGCGGGGCTCCATCCCCTAGATCCAAAAGCCTTCCAGCGCCCCGCGCAGTGCGCGATGGACCGACCTCTCACACAGAAGCAGTTCGCCGCGCTCCTGAGTCACGCGGCAGGGCAGACCTACCGAGGAAGGACTGCCGCGCACGCGCGAAGTTTGACGTACATGCTTCTCCCTCGTACGGGGGAGGTGGATGGCACCGTAGGTTGAGGCGCGGCGACGCACCCGTGGTGAGAATCGATCACATGCCGAGAGCGAATGTACTACCCAATGTGCCGCGCTGGGCCGTCCTCGCCGCCTACGCTGTACCGCTGGTCACTATGCCGTCGGCGTTGTGGCGGATCGCCCTGGTGGCCGGGCTCCCGGTGGCCTCGGATGCCGTCCGTACCGGGTGGGGCGCGCTGTACGTCCTGACGCTGACGGCGGTCTCCGAGGCGCTCGCCCTGCTGACGCTCGGTCTGGTGCAACCGTGGGGTGAGGTCGTGCCGCGCTGGATCCCTCTGATCGGCGGCCGTCCCGTGCGCCCGCTCGCGGCGGTGATATCGGCACTGCTGGGTGCGGGTGTGCTCTTCCTCCTGAGCATCGTGGTCGGAATCACCCAGTCACACAGCCTGGCTTCCGGCAGCCTTACGAACTCTGCGGCCCAGGAAGCTCTCCTCGTCGCCTGCTATGTACCGTTGCTGGCTTGGGCGCCGTTGCTGACGGTGTCGACGATCGCGTACTACCGGCGCCGGACGGCCGCGTCTCCCCTGTCCCGGCGCGTGCTCGAGCATCACTGAGGCGAAGCTTGCCAGGCCACTTCCCGGCCTGAGTACGTCATCACCCGCCCCTAGGGTCTGTCTTCAAAGGGTCATATCCACATCAGGAGTGACGCGATGGTGAGTGCCGCTTCGTAGGATTCTCGGGTTTTGTCGTAGCGGGTGGCGATGGCCCGGTACTGCTTCAACGCGTTGAAGCAGCGTTCGACGACGTTGCGCTGCTTGTAGCGCTCCTTGTCGAAAGCAGGCGGCCTGCCGCCGTTGCTGCCACGACGGCGGCGGTTCGCCTGCTGGTCCGAGCGTTCCGGGATCGTGTGCGGGATACGGCGTCTCCGCAGGTAGTTGCGTATGCGTCGGCTGCTGTATCCCTTGTCGCCCAGGAGATGGTCGGGCCGGTTGCGCGGTCGGCCCGGGCCCGGACGGCGAACCCTGATCTGCGCGAGAACCTGCTCGAACTGCGTGCAGTCGTTGATGTTGCCGCCCGTGACGACAAAGCCGAGCGGACGGCCGCGGCCGTCGCAGGCGAGGTGAATCTTGGTCGTCAGTCCGCCACGGGATCGTCCGAGGGCGTGAGTGCGTGCCGCTTCTGCAGGGCTTGCCCCTTTTTACGGGCGCCGGCCGCGTGCTGATGAGCGCGGGTGATCGTGGAGTCCACCGACACCAGCCAGTCAACATCCCCAGCCGCTTCCTTTTGAGCCTGAACGGCTTCAAGCATCCGCGTGAACGTGCCATCGAGCGCCCACCTGCGGAAACGTGTGTACAACGTCCGCCAGGACCCGTATCTCTCCGGCGCATCACGCCAGGCCGAACCGGTCCGAAGCTTCCACGCGATCCCGTTCAGAACCACCCGATCGTCCCGCCGGGGCCGCCCCGTGCCCGTTCGCGGAAGCAGCCCCGACAGGACGTCCCACTCTTCGTCTGAGAGCTCATGTCGCCGCACCATGCGTAACATGATGCCCCATCAACAAGCTTTGAAGACAGGCCCTAGGGGTGTCCGGCGGATCAGGGCCGGACACCCCCTAACGGCCAAGGCGCCTGCCATGATCGTCACCATGGGGACATACATCGCAACGGCCAGGGTGGCCGACTTCCATCAGGTCCTGACTGACCACCCCCGTTACTGGGGCGAACGCGACCTTCGGTCGCTGCACCTTCTTGCACTGGTGCAGGAGTTCGGTTCCACCTGCTTCGTTGCCCGAGCCGGAGACGGAATCCATGGGTACATCTTCGGGTTCGTCACCCCAGACGGCACCGGGTACGTGCATCTGATCGCCACGCGGGACGACGCCCGTGGCGCCGGTCTCGGGCGTCGTCTGTATACGGCGTTCGCCGAAGCAGCGGAACGTCACGGTGCACGGCAGTTGAAGGCGATCACCTCGATAGAGAACACGGGCTCCATCGCCTTCCACCGCAGCCTCGGCTTCAGCACGAAGATCGTCGACGACTACAACGGCCACGGCCAGGCTATGGCCGTCTTCCACCGAGATCTGCCGCTCAACGTCTCGTAGCCCTGCCCAACCAGCCGCCACTGGTTATCGCTTCCCAGGCCGTTGCTGAGTTTCGCCACGTGATGGCGCTGGGGCACGCGCCCCGACCCGCAGCGAAGGGCAACCGCGGCTGTGGCCACGAGGTACGGCAAGCTCGCGGTCCACTGCCGGGCGACAGTCCTCGTAGCGGCCTCGACGGCGGTCCCGACGCGGTGTTCGGGCGAGGGCCGCTCGGGCCTGTGGCGAGCTCAGGTGCGTGGGCCCGCGCCGTGCAGCAGGGTGTCGATGATGCGGGCGGCGAGAGTGTCGGTGCCGATGTCGCTGTCGTCCGGGCTTCCGCGCAGGGACTCCCCGAGGAGCGCGTAGTAGACCCGCCTCATCCAAAGGAGGTCGGCTGCCTCGTCGATGAGCTTGTCCGCCTGGGCCCGTTCCAGCACGGTGATGCAGCGTCGGCCGATGTCCTCGTGGAGGGCGGCCGCTTCGCTGCCGGGATCGGCCGGCAGCTCCAGGGCGAACGCCCACGCGCCCTTCACCTCAAGCACATTGGCCGTGATCCGGTGCAATGCCACCAGGGGAGGGGCGGTGTCCGGCCGGCCGTCCTCCACGGCTTGGACGAGCTGGCGGGCGGCCGACGAAGCCAGGGCATCGATCAGTGCCTGCCGATGGGCGAACCGCCGGTGGATCGTTGTCCTGGCCACCCCCGCCGCAGTCGCGATCTGCTCCATGGACGCGCCGGGATCAGAGGAGAGCACGCGTTCGGCCGCCTCCAGGATCGCGCGCACGCTGCGCTCCGCGTCCGCACGCAACGGCCGTGCCGCTGTCTCACTCATGGCGCCTCCCGCTGCTCGTCTGCTTGACCGTCGAAACGATACACCGATGGTCCATCTCGAAAGTAACTGCAACTTGTCTGTTGCGGTTAAGTCGGATGTCGGTACTCTTCTGTCTCAGTTGCTCGTCGAGTGAAGGAGATCTCCCGTGCACAGCACAGCGCTCATCACCGGTGCCTCATCCGGACTCGGGGCGGAGTTCGCGGCCCAGCTCGCAGCCAGAGGACACGATCTGATCCTGGTGTCGCGTTCCGAGGACAGGCTCACCGCCCTCGCCGAGCGCCTCGCCGCGGAGCACGGCATCCGCGCCCACGTCCTGGCCCAGGACCTCTCGGACCCCGACGCGGCCCGCCAGATCGCCGACCGTCTCACCGCCCGGGGCCTGAGCGTCGACCTGCTCATCAACAACGCCGGATTCGGCACGTGCGGTCGCTTCGAGGACATCGCCGCGGACCGTGACCACGACCAGCTGATGGTCAACGTCGTCGCGCTCGTCGACCTCACCCACGCATTGCTCCCCGGCATGCTGGAGCGCGGCGCGGGCGCAGTTCTGAACGTCGCTTCCACCGCGGGCTTCCAGCCCTCCCCGTACTTCGCCGTCTATAGCGCGGCCAAGGGCTTCGTCCTGAACTTCGGGCTCGCCCTGCGCCAGGAGTACCGCGGGCGCGGCATTCGCGTGCTCACTCTGTGCCCCGGCCCGGTCGACACCCCCTTCTTCGAGGCCATCGGCACCCGCAGGGCGGCCGTCAACGGCTCGATGACCACGCCGGAGCCCGTTGTACGCGCCGCTCTCCGCGCACTCGACCGCGACCGCGGGTACGTCACCCCCGGGCTCGCCAATGCCCTGGCCGCGCATCTGCTGCCGCGCCGGCCGCGCACCCTGGTCGCCGCCATTGCCGAGCGCGTGACCCGTAAGGTCCTCAGCCCCGCGGGCACCGCCCCGCAGCCGACGGAGTACGCGGCATGAGTTCCTCCACCGTTCCGGCCGCGGGCGCCGCCGCCGCGATGCTGCTGGTCGGCACCTCGACGGCCGTCTCCGCGACGATCGCCGACTACCCCGTCCTCAGCGGGCAGGCCCTGCGCTACGCGCTCGCCGCGGCCATCCTCCTCGCCGTGGTACGCCACCGCCGTCTACCTCGCGCCGGCCTGACCCCCCGTGACGTCCTGCTCCTTCTGGCCCTGGCTGCCACCGGGCTGGCGGGCTTCAACATCTTCCTGGTCGAAGCCACACGGCACGCGAGCCCCGCCATGATCGGCACTGTGGTCGGAGCGATCCCCATCGTTCTCGCGCTCGTCGGGCCGCTGACGGAACGCCGCCGGCCGGCCGCGCGCACTGTCGGCGCCGCAGTGGTCGTGACCCTGGGCGCCGCCGTCGCCGCAGGGCTCGGCGGCGGCAGTCTGCACGGGGTGCTGCTGTCGCTGGGAGCGCTTGTCGGCGAGGTCGCCTTCTCGCTGCTCGCTCTTCCTCTGCTGCCCAAACTCGGCCCCCTGAGGGTCGCCGCCTATCCCGCGGCGCTGGCCGTGCCCATGCTGCTGGCCGCCGGCATCGCCCTGGACGGTACGAACTCCCTTCGCCTGCCCACCCCCACCGAGGCGGCCGCCTTCGGCTACCTCGGGGTACTCGTCACAGCCACTGCCTTCATCCTCTGGTACGCCGCGCTGCGCCGACTGGGCGCCGCACGTGCCGGACTCTTCGCCGGACTCGTCCCGGTGGGTGCGCTGATCACCACGGTCGCACTCGGGCTCGGCGAGGTGAGCCTCGCAGATGTCGCCGGCGCCCTGCTCGTCACCGCAGGCGTCCTGATCGGTCTGCGGCAGCCTGCGGTGACCGACGCTGCGGGGCGGGGCCGGGTGGCCGTCCTGTCCGGCAGTCCCGAACCGAGGACGAGCGGCGGTGGCCTGCCGCCGGTCCAGCGGGGGAGCCGGTGCCGGTGACCAGCCGATGGCGATCTCCCAACGAGTGCGGACCCTGTCGAGTGGACCGAGTGCGTGCAGGGCGTGGTTGATGACTCGGCCGGAGCTCAGCGCTTCGTCCTCGGCCAGGACCCGGACGGCTCGCGCGGAGGTGGGTGCGGTCCGCGTGAGGGAGGAGCGTAGCCCGTTGGCCTACTGAGGTTTTCAACGTGGGGTTGGTTTTACGGTCCGCAGGCTCACTCGCAAATCCTCCGCGGTCGCCGAGGTCTTCTCACCCGCCGCGAACCGCTGCCCGGCCTGAAGCCGGATCCCCTCACACCGAACCCCAGCCGCCCCACGGTCAGGTCTCCGCCGATACGGAAGGTCGTCGTCGATGGCGTGCTCGACGTGCTCGGCATGTGCGGCATGTTCGCTGAGATCCCCTTGTTCGGATGGCCTCGACAAACTAGCCGCCCGTGCCGTGCGGAGGAGGGGATTCAGGGTGTTCCCGGGCCCTGGAGGAGCTGGAGGTAGTTGCCCACCGGGTCCACGATCGTGGAGAAGAACCAGCCGTCCCCGGTGTCCTCGACCGGCCGCACCCAGGTCACCCCGAGCGTGTTGAGGTGTTTCTCGGCCGCCCGGATGTCGCGCACGGTGAGGTTGATCAGCTGTCGGCCCGGCTCGACGGCCTTGTCCGCCACGTCGTCCCGTTCGTCGAACCCGATGATCGCCCCGGGGCCGACGATCAGGAAGTGCTCCGCCCAGCGGGCGCCCAGGGGTTCCAGTGCGGCGCGGTACCAGGCGATCAGGGCGGCGGAGTCGGTGCTGCCGATGATGACGCCGAGGCCTGTGATGCCCCCGGTGCCGGTGCCGGTGCCGGTGCCGGTGCCGGTACCGGGGGTGGTGGTGCCGGTACCGGTGGTGGTGCCGGGAATGTCGCTGCTGTCGTCGGTGGAAGCCGTCATGGTTGGTCTCCTTGCTCTGTCGATCGTGCGTGCCCGTGTGCCGTGTGCCTGCCGGGCCGCCCCGGTCGGTCGATCTGTCTTCTGCCTACCATTTCTGACCGCCGGCGGCCGTGAAACTCATCGACATCCACCACCGAGGCGCCCCGAGGTACCCCCACCCCGTGTCTGATGATGCGTCAGGTATGACGATGGCGGCCGTCGCCCCCGCGCCTTCCGGATCGCCCGCCGGCTGCGCGCGGGCGGGGTCGGCGTCAACGCGGTCGGGCGGAACATGGAGGCCCCGTTCGGCGGGTTCAAGAAGAGCGGGATGGGGCGGGACGGGGGCTCGTACGCGCTGCACGCCTACGGCGAGACGCAGGCGATCGTCTGGTCCGGTTGAGAGCTTCTCCACGGGGCGCGGGAAAATTTTGAATCATCACAAAACGGACCGTGCTGCGATTACCGTACGTCGTCACGCCTGGCTGAGTGGCATGCATTGCAAGGCTTCATGCGGATGTGACCTTGAATTGATGGGGCATTCTTGGGGAGTTGGCTGATATATCCAAGGGTGAGACGTTGGAGTCTCACACTCCGGATGTGGATATCGCAGCGCATAGCGTCCTCCCCATGACTCAGCTGGACGCGCGGCCACGGGCCGGAGACACGGTACGGGGAAGCGCCCCGGCCGACGGTGGTGACGGCCGCGGTGGCGTACGGGGCAAGGGGCTCGGCGGGAACTCCGTCGGCCTCATGGGCAGCGCCGTCATCGGCGTCTCCACCGTCGCCCCCGTCTACTGCCTGACCTCCACCCTCGGCTCCACCGCCGGAGAGGTCGGCGTGCAGATGCCCGCCGTCTTCCTGGCAGGGTTCCTGCCGATGCTGCTCGTGGCCTTCGCCTACCGCGAGCTGAACCGGGCGATGCCGGACTGCGGCACCTCCTTCACCTGGACGGTGAAGGCGTTCGGCCCCCGCGTCGGCTGGATGTGCGGCTGGGGCCTGGTCATCGCGACGATCATCGTGCTGTCCAACCTGGCGGGCGTCGCCACCTCGTACTTCTGGCTGCTCGCGGGGGAGGTCACCGGCAGCGCGTCGGTCGCCGCCCTGGACGACAGCAAGCCGGTCCACATCCTCACCTGCCTGGTCCTCATCGCCGTCGCCACCGCCATCAGCTACCGGGGCATGACCGCCACCAAGGGCATCCAGTACGCCCTGGTCGGGCTCCAGTTGGTCGTCCTCGCCGTGTTCGTGACGATGGCCCTGAGCAAGGCGGGCAGCGGCGGACCGGACTTCGCCTCCTCGCTCGACTTCTCCTGGTCCTGGCTGAACCCCTTCGCCGTCCAGTCCTTCGCGGCCTTCACCGCCGGGCTGTCCCTCTCGATCTTCATGTTCTGGGGCTGGGACGCCTGCCTGACCGCCAACGAGGAGACCACCGGCAGCGAGAAGACCCCCGGCCGCGCGGCCCTCATCGCGATGGTCGTCCTGGTCGGCTCCTACCTCGCCACCGGCACCGCCGCGCAGATGGCCGTCGGTTCCGGCACCTCCGGGCTCGGCCTCGCCAACCCGGACACCTCCGACAACGTCTTCGCCGCCCTCGCCGGACCGGTCATGGGCCCCGGCCTCGGCGTCCTGCTCTTCCTCGCGGTCCTCGCCTCGGCCGCCGCCAGCCTCCAGACCACGTTCATCCCGGTGGCCCGCACGGTCCTCGCGATGTCCGCGTACGAGGCGATGCCGGCCTCGTACGCCAAGGTCCACCCCCGCTTCAAGACGCCCGGCCGGGCGACGATCACGGCGGGCATCGGCACCGGCGTCTTCTACACCGTGATGACCCTGGTCAGCGAGCACGTCCTGGTCGACACCATCTACGCGCTCGGCCTCATGATCTGCTTCTACTACGCGCTGACCGCCTTCGCCTGCGCCTGGTACTTCCGCGCCGAACTGACCCGCTCCGCCCGGGACCTCGTCTTCAAGGGCCTCTTCCCGCTGCTCGGCGGAGCCCTGCTCGCCGCCGTCTTCGCCAAGACCCTCTACGACATGTGGGACCCGGCGTACGGCTCCGGATCCTCGGTCCTCGGCGTCGGATCGGTGTTCGTCATCGGGGTGGGGCTGCTGCTCCTCGGCGTCGTGCTGATGGTCGCGATGGAGCGCCGCAGCCCGGCCTTCTTCCGGGGCGAGATCCTGACGAAGGAGACCCCGGCCCTCGTCGTCGAGGACTGATCCCGTCGGGCCGTGCGGGGGCCCGTACGCTGACGCCATGACGCGACGTTCGATGGGGCACTGGCTCCAGGTGGTCGGCATCGCCCACGGCGCCATCGGTGCGGTGATCTACCGCGACGTGCTCGCCGAGCTGGGGCGGGACGTGGTCGACTCCGTGCCCGACCGGGGCGACCGTGCCGCCGCCTTCTGGTTCATGGCCGCCGCCCCCACCCTGTGGCTGGGCGGCCGGCTGCTGTGCTCGGCGGAGGAGCACGACGACATCCCGGCCCAGCGCGCGGCGGGCATCGCCCTGGCCGCCGTCGGCGTGGTCGGCACGGTGGCCATGCCGAAGAGCGGGTTCCCGAGCCTGGTGGGGATCGGCGGTGTCCTGCTGCGCAGGTCGCTGCGGTCCGGCGGCGCGTAGGCGCTGTAGGCGCGTACGGCGAGCGTCGCCGAAGCTGCCGGAACCCCGGGGCCGGAACCCCTGGGGCCGGGGCTCCGGCGTTGAAGAGTCCGGGGTCTACGGCCGCCAGTAACCCAGCGCGTTCACCCGGTCCTTGGGCAGCCCCAGCTCCTTGCGGAGGTACGCCGACAGGGTCCGGGTGGTCGCCGTGTCGCAGGCGACCCAGACGTACGCGTCCGTGCGGTCCTCGCCCAGCAGCTCCGGCAGGGCCGCCTTCACCTCGGAGACGAGATGCGCGCCCGCCTCCCGGCGCTCCACGTGGTGCAGGGTGTGGTGGGCCCCGTCGAGGCGGAACGGCAGCTTCCGGTCCTCCTCGTGCGCGGTCTCGAACCAGATCGTCGCAGGGGTCGACGGGACCGCGTCCAGCAGGGAGTTGATCGCCGGCAGCGCCGCCGCGTCACCGATCACGAAGAGCCGCGAGGGTGCCGGGTCGGGCAGGGCGAAGCCGGTGCCCTGGAGCGTCGCGTCGATCGTCTCGCCGATCCCGACGGTCTTCGCCCAGTCGCAGGCAGGGCCCTCGTGCAGGGCGAATTCCAGACTGAACGTGCCCGTCTCCGGGTCGGGGTCGACCAGGGTGTAGGCGCGCTGATGGGGTTTGCCGTCCTTCTCGAACCACAGCCGCACCCACATCGTCGGGTGCGCCCCGCCCGTCGCGGCGAGCAGCCCGCCGTCGGTCATGTGCACCCGGTGGAAACGGTCCGTGACCTGTTCCGCGCCGGTCACCGTGAACGTGAAGTCACGCCCCCTGAACAGTTTGAGAACGACGCCTTCCCAGCCATGCCCCACGGTGTCTCCTGCCTCGCCCCGGTGCCCCGGCCCACTGCCCAAAAGGTCACTTTAGGTTAGGCTAACCTAAATTTCGACAGCTGGGGAGTGGCTGAAAACCACCGGATGCAGGGGATGGGCGAAACGATGACGACCGGCGTCGACAGCGAGAGACCGGGTGCGGGCGCGGGGGCTCGGTCCGAGGCGCCCCAGGCCGAGGGCCAAGCGGCCCGGGGGGACTTCGAGGTCTTCCGCGACGACTGGGGGATACCGCACCTGCGGGCCGCCGACGCCCTCGCGCTGGCCCGCGCCCAGGGGTACGTCACCGCCCTCGACCGGGCCTGGCAACTGGAGACCGAGCGGCACCGGTTGCTCGGTACCAGCGCCTCCGGCCTCGGTGCGGAAGCCGTCGACTGGGACCGGTTCGTCCGGCGGGCCCGGCTCGCCGACACCGCCCGCCGCTGCTTCGACCGCCTCGCGCCGGAGACCGCCGCCTGGGTGGCGGCGTACGTCGACGGCGTCAACGACGGCCTCGCCGAAGGGGCCTCCCACGCACCCGAGTTCGCCGCGGTGGGCCTCGTCCCGGGCCGCTGGGAGCCCTGGACCCCGCTCGGCGTCTGGCTCTCCACGCACATCCTGTTCGCGGGCTTCCCGACCAAACTCTGGCGCGAAGAGGTCGCCCGTCGGCTCGGCGACGACCGGATGACCCTCTTCGCGACCGACGGCCCCGGCACCGCCGGCAGCAACGGCTGGCTGCTCACCGGCGCCCGCACCGCCAGCGGGGCCCCGCTCCTCGCGGGCGACCCGCACCGCTTCATCGAGGCCCCCGGCGTCTACCAGCAGATCCGGCTCGCCTGCCCCGAGTTCGACGTCGTCGGCCTCGCGGTCCCTGGCATCCCCGGCATCGCCCACTTCGGGCACGGCGGTGGCGTCGCCTGGGCGATCACCAACGCCATGGCCGACTACCAGGACCTCTACCGGGAGCAGTTGCGCCGCACCCCGGACGGCGGGGTGGAGGCGCTCGGCCCGGACGGCTGGCGCCGGGCCCACGCCCACACCGAGACGATCGAGGTGGCGGGGGCGGACCCGGAGACGGTCGAGGTGATCGAGACGGACCGGGGGCCGGTGATCATCGGCGGCCCGGGCGGTGGCCTGGGCGGCGGCCCGGATGGCAGCCCGGAGGGCGGCGTTCACGGTGGCCCGGACGGAACCCTGGGCGGCGGCCCGGACGGCGGCCCGGACGGCGGCTCGGACGGCGGCCCGGATGGCGGCCCGGAGGGCGGCGTTCACGGTGGCCCGGACGGAACCCCCGGCGGCAGCCCGGATGGTGACCCGGACGGGACCCCCGCCGGCAGCCCGGACGGTGTCCCGGACGCCGACGCCTCCGCCCAGGGCCTCTCCGTCAGCCTCCGCCACCCGCCTCGCGTCACCGGCGAGTTGGGTTTCGACGCGCTGCCCGCACTGCTCCGGGCCCGTACGGTCGCCGACCTCGACGCCGCCCTCGACCGCTGGGTCGAACCCGTCAACGTGGTCCTGGCCGCCGACACCGCCGGGGGCGCCCTGCACCGGGTCGCCGGACACGTCCCGGTGCGCCCGGACGTCAACCGGCTGCGGGTCGTCCCGGCCGAGGACCCCGTGTACGCCTGGCGCGAGGGTGAGGCCGTCCCCCTGCCCCGTACCGAAGCGGTCGGCCCCGGCGGGATCGCCGTGATGGCCAACGAGCGCGGCCTCGCCGCCCCGCTCGGGGTGGAGTTCGCGCCCCCGCACCGGGCCCGCCGCATCCGGGAGCTGCTCGGCGCGCGCACCGACTGGTCGTCCGCCGCCCTGGCCGCCGTCCACACCGACACCCGCCTTGCCTCGTCCCGGCCCCTGCTGTCCCTGCTCGCGTGGGCCCCCGGCCTCGGGCCCGCCGCCGAGCGACTCCGGGACCGGCTGCTGCGCTGGGACCGGCACATGGACGCGGACAGCGCCGACGCGACGCTCTACGCCCGCCTCCGCACCGACGTCGTCCACCGGTTGTCCTGCCACCCCGCGCTGAAGGGCGTCACGGGCGCGGACGACCCGTGGCGCTCGGCCGCGTACCCGGCGCTCTTCCGCCCCTGGCTCGCCGCCGTCCCCCGGATCGGCTACGCCCTGGAGAGCCTGCTCACCGTCGGACTCCTGCCGTACGAGGACCGGTTGGCGCTGGTCGCGGCCTCGGCCGAGGCCGTCGCCGCCGCGGCCGAGGAGACTCCGCCCGGCCCCTGGGGCGAGCAGCACCGGCTGTCCCCTGGCAGGCCCTGCCAGACCTCACGCCCGACGACGAGGCGTCCCGGCCGGGGCTCGCGGGCGACCACGACTGCGTGCTGTCCACCTCCGCCGTCCCCGGCGTCACCGACCTGTTCGCCCGGGGCCCGGCCGCCCGTTACGTCTGGGACCTGGCCCGCCGCGAGGACAGCCGGTGGGTCGTCCCGTTCGGCGCGTCCGGAGTCCCCGGATCCGCCCACCACCGCGACCAGACGCCCCTGTGGTCGACGGGCGCGCTCATCCCGGTCGTCACGGACTGGAACCTGCTGCACCCGACGACCCGCCACCCGGAGGAGCCCCCCGCCATGACCACCACCGCCACCGCCACCGCCACCGCCGACCCCACCGTCCCGGCCCTCCGCGCGGCCGTCCACGAGCAGAAGGTCGAGGGCTTCGGAACGGTCCGCCTGGTCCCCGTCGACCCCGCGGCCGACCTGGACCTGCTGCACGGCTGGGTCACCGAGGAGCGGGCCCGCTTCTGGGGCATGGGCGGCCACACCCGCGAGCAGGTGCGGGAGATCTACGAGTTCGTCGGCTCGCTCGCCACGCACCACGCCTACCTCGCCCTGCGCGACGGGGTCCCGGTCGCGCTCTTCCAGACGTACGAGCCGGACGCCGACCCGGTCGGCGAGTGCTACGACGTACGGCCCGGCGACTTCGGCATCCACCTGCTGATCGCACCCGCCGAGGGCGAGGGGCCGGTGACCGGGTACACGGACGCCCTCCTCACCGCGTTCATCGGCTTCGTCTTCGGCGACCCGACCCGCCTGCGGGTCGTCGTCGAGCCCGACGCCCGCAACGAGAAGGCCCTCGCCCGGATGGTCCGGGCCGGCTTCGAGCTGGGCCCGGAGATCGAGAAGCCGGAGAAGACGGCCCGGCTCGCGTTCCTGACGAGGGAGGCCGCGCTGCGACTCGCGTAGCGCGGAGGGGCCTGAGGCGCCGGGCCCGCGGGGTCCGATCCCAAGGGAAGACCCTGGCGCGGGCACGTCCTCGGGCGCCCGGTCCGCCCCGCGCCTAAGGCGCCGGGTCCGACCCGTCCGGATGCAACGCGCCGCCCGGCCGGAACAGCCGCTTGGCCACCGGGTGCCCGGCCTCCGCCGCCATCCGGAACCACGGCTCCGCCGCCACCGGCCCCTCGCGCTGCTCGACCAGGCGGCCCAGCTCCCACATCGACTCCACGTCACCGGCCTTCACCGCCTGCCGCAGCAGCCGCTCTGCCATGTCGGGGCGCCCCTCGGCGCGCGCGGTCAGGGCGAGCGCCCGCAGCCCCCGCACGGCCCGGGCGTCCCCGGCCGCGGCCGCCGCCGCGAGCTTCGCCGGATCGACGGGGCGGCGCGAACGGCTCCGGAACAGCAGCAGGATCCCGAGCACCCACATGATCCAGCTCAGGCTGACCAGCGTGCCGTTGCCGGTGACGACCCCGGTCAGGCTCAGCGCGCCGCCCGCCGGCAACAGGAAGTACCCCAGCCCCGGCCCCAGCCCCGGTCCTCGTCCCGGTCCCACTCCCGGCCCCATCGCAACTCCTCTCCGTCCGCTCCCGACGCACACGGACGACGGTCTCGGATTTCCTTCTCGTACGGCATACCTTGGCCCTTCGCACGCATGACGCGCTGACGGACGACGGAGGTGTTCTCGATGCGGATCTCCACAACGATCTTCCTCACCGACGAGACGGTGACCCCGGTCAGGCTCGCCCGCGAGCTGGAGCAGCGCGGGTTCGGCGGGCTGTACCTGCCCGAGCACACGCACATCCCGGTGATCCGCGGCACGCCGTACCCGATGGGCGGGGAGCTGCCCCGGGAGTACGGCCGCACCCTGGACCCGTTCGTCGCCCTCGGCCAGGCCGCCGCCGTCACCGAGCGCCTCGCCCTGGGCACCGGCATCACCCTGGTCGCCCAGCACGACCCGATCGACCTGGCCAAACAGGCGGCCACCCTGGACCACCTCTCCGGCGGCCGGTTCACCCTCGGTGTCGGCTACGGCTGGAACGTCGAGGAGGCGGCCGACCACGGGGTCGAGTGGTCCACGCGCCGGGAGCTCGCGCGGGACCGGATGGCCCTGATGCGGGCCCTGTGGGCGGACGAGCCGACCGGGTACGAGGGCGCGTTCGGGTCGGTGCGGGCGAGCGAGGCGCACCCCAAGCCCGCCCAGCGGCCGCGCGGCCCGGTCAACGGCCCGCGCACCCTGATCGGCGGCGGGGCGGGCCCGAAGCTGTTCGCGCACATCGCGGAGTACGCGGACGGCTGGCTGCCCATCGGCGGCGGCGGCCTCACCGAGTCGCTGCCGAAGCTGCGGGCGGCCTGGGAGGAGGCCGGGCGCGACCCGAAGGACCTCCAGGTGGTGCCGTACGCGGTGCTGCCCAGCCCGGGGAAGCTCGCCCACTACGCGGAGCTGGGCATCGAGGAGGTCGTGCTCCAGCTGCCCCCGGCGGACGCACCGGAGGTCCTGCGGACGCTGGACGACTACGCCGCGTATCTCTGACGCGTACGCGACTACGCCGGGTGTCTCTGACGTCCACGCGACTACGCCGCGTGTCTCTGACGCCCACGCGACTACGCCGGGTACTTCCGGCGGTCACGCCGCGTACCGTCGAGGAGAGGCGCCCGGGGTCGCCGGTGCAACCGGGCGCGCCCACAGGGCATCCTTGTTCATCGGGGAACGCATACGCGGGCCCGGTCGGCGGGCGCCCCGCCGTCCAGACCGGAGCCCGCCCGGGTGGGGAGTGGAATGAACAGGCCGTTGCGGCACATAGCCATCTTCTGCGGGCTGCTGGTGCTGGCCCTGCTGCTGCGGGCCAACTGGCTCCAGCACGTCGACCGCCAGGAGCTGGCCCAGCACGAGAACAACGCCCGCGTGCGGTTCGAACGGTTCGCCACTCCGCGCGGAGACATCATCGTCGGCGGCAAGGCGATCACCGGATCGAAGGAGACCGAGAGCCGGGACTACGCGTTCCTCCGGACCAACAAGGACGGGGCGATGTACGCGCCCGTCACCGGGTACGCCTCCCAGTCCCGGGGCACCTCGCTGCTGGAGCGGACCTACGACAGCGTCCTCAGCGGCCAGGACGACCGGTTCGCCTTCCGGCACGCCAAGGACATCCTGACGGGGCAGCCCCGGCGCGGCGGCGACGTGATCACGACGATCGACGCCAAGGCGCAGAAGGCGGCCTACAAGGGCCTCACCGACCTGGGCGCCCGGGGCGCGGTGGTCGCCCTGGATCCGCGCACCGGCAAGGTGCTGTCCCTGGTCTCCACGCCCTCGTACGACCCCGAGACCTTCGCCGGGATCTCCTTCAAGGAGAGCGACCGCTTCACGGCGCTGGAGAAGAAGAAGGGCAAGCCGCTGGCCAACCGCCCGCTGCGCGAGACCTACCCGCCCGGCTCCACCTTCAAGATCCTCACGGCCGCTGCGGCGCTGGAGCACGGCGTGGTCACGGACGTGGACGCCAAGACGGACGCGGTCTCGCCGTATCCCCTCCCGCTCTCCACCAACAAGATCGGCAGCGAGGCGGGCGACGCGGTGTGCAACAAGGCGTCGATGAAGACCGCCATGCAGTACTCCTGCAACAACGTCTTCCTCGACGCGGCGTCCGAACTGGGCGAGGACCGGATGCGGGAGACGGCGGAGAAGTTCGGCTTCAACGAGGACGTGTACGCGGAGGAGTTCGGCGACATGCTCGCCACGAAGAGCCTCTACCCGCAGAAGCTCGACAAGCCCGGTACCGCCCTCACCGGCATGGGCCAGGGCAGCCTCACCAGCACCCCGATGCAGATGGCGATGGTCACGGCGGCCCTCGCCAACGACGGCAAGCTGATGCAGCCCTACATCGTCGACGAGCTGCGCGGCCCGGACCTCTCCACGCTGGAGAAGAACGAGCCGATGGAGATGAGCCAGGCCGTCTCGTCCGAGACGGCGAAGAAGGTCCAGGAGATGATGGAGTACACCGCGAAGGAGGGCAGCGCCCAGCGCGCCCTGATCGACGGTGTGACGGTCGGCGGCAAGACGGGCACCGCCCAGCGCGGCGTGAACGTCCGCGACGAGGTCCCGTACGGCTGGTTCGTCAGCTACGGCAAGAAGGACGACGGCCGTTCGGTCGCGGTCGCCGTGTTCATCGACCCGACGGACATGGACATCTCCCGCTCCGACATCTCGGGCGGCCGGCTCGGCGCCCCGATCGCGAAGAGCGTGATGCAGGCGGTGCTGGGGGACTGAGACCCCCGGGCCTCACGTTTCAGGGCGGACCAGGGACCGGCTCGGCGGCTCCGAATTGACATGTCGTCGGGTCGCTCAGCTGTGCGATCATCATGTGCCCGCCCCTTCACGGGACGGGCACATTTCGCTGTGTTCAGAGGCCCGCCGAACGAGCTGTCCGCGGAGACCCGGAGCACATCCTTCACCGCTCCGGGGGGAACGGACCCATGCCACCACGTCTGTGTACGGCCGCGAGATCCGCTGCGTACAGCGCACTTCTGCTCACGCTCACCGTTCTGGTCACGCTGCTGGCCCCGGTGGGGGCGGCGCGCGCGAGCACCGCCACCGCCACGACCGCCGCTCCGGCCGCCGCCGAGGACTGCCCGTCCTTCGCGCTCTCCGCGTACGGTGAGGCCGCGCCCGAGGGGAACACGCTCACCCTCCCCGCCGAGGGGACCGCCTGCTTCACCTTCACCGTCGCGAAGCCGGGCCTGCACCGCCTCCTGGAGTCGGGCACCGGAAGCCACAACGTGTACACCACGGTCTACGACGGCGAGGAGCAGGTCGACTGCTACGACCCGCAGTGGGGCGAGGGCTGGTGCCGTCTCGAGCGCACCGGCACGTACACGCTGCGGCTGCTCAACAACTGGGCTGACACCAGCGAGTTCACCTTCGGCCTGGTCCCGGTCGGCACGGACGAGGGCTGCGCCGCCCCGATCCCGACCGGTTGGGACAGCCCGCCCCTCGTGGCCCTGGCCGCGGGGCCGACGGCCGTGCAGTGCGTGCGGATCGAGGCGAAGCCGGGTGAGCGGCTCACCGACAAAATCACCACCACGAGGTACGGGCACGGCCTCTCCTGGATCACCGACGAGACCGGCGCCCGGATCTGCCCGCACTTCAACGAGGACGACAGCGAGGGCTGCGTCCTCCCGGGCGACGGCCCCTACCGCGTCCTGTCCCACGTCAGGGAGTCGGAGGGCGGCTTCCCGGCCGAGTACACGCTGAAGGTCCGCCGGACCTCCGACCCGGCCGGCTGCGCCCGGATCCCGGTCAACGCCTACAACTCCGCGCCCACCACCGTGACTCCGGCCACCGGCTGCAAGACGTTCACGGCGGCCCACGCCGGCCCCCACGAGGTCTACGCGGTCGACACCTCCCGTACCAAGCTCACGGTCTACGACCGCGCCGGCAAGACCGTCTGCAACACCTGGGACGGGTGCGTTCTCCCCGCGGCCGGTGACTACACGGTCTACACCGACCAGGCCACCCTCATCCTCGACCGCGCGTCGGCCGTCGGCTGCGTACCGGCCGGAATGGGTCTGTACCGGTCCGATTTCGCCTCGGCGGGGGAGATCGACTGCGTCTCCCTGGACCTTCCCACCGGGGCCCGGATGGCCGTGCTGAAGTCCCTCGGCGGGCCGGGCCCGCACCCCGGGACGACGGTGTACGACGCCGACGGCGCGTACCAGTGCGAGGGGTCCGCCCTCACCTCCGGCACCTGCGAGCTGGACGGCAGGGCGCCCTTCCGGCTGCACGTCTCCACCGACGACGAAGCCCCGGCGACCGGCGCCTACGCCCTCGCGCTGCACCGCACCGACGCCGCCTCCGGCTGCCCGGCCTTCCCGGCCGGCGACTTCACCGCACAGAGCCCCGCCGCCCGGATCACCACCGGCGACGGAGTCTTCTCGCAGTGCCTGAGCATCCCCGCAGACGCGCACAGCGGGCGGGAGAACCTCCAGTTGCAGGCAGCGCCGGGGCAGACGCTGACAGCCGCGTTCACGGTGCTGGACGAGAAGGGCGTCCAGGCCTGCTCGGTCTACCCCTCGACCAGCACGTGGACCACCTGCGAGCTGAAGCCCGGCGCCGCGTACACCGTGCTGTTCACGGGCCGGGACAGCAAGACCACCTACACGCTGACCCGCAGGGACGTCACCGCCACCGCGAAGGGCTGCACGCCCAACCCGGCGGTCCGGGCCGGCGGACCCTCCTCGGGCGGCGCGATGGGCGCACCCGGTGAGCTGCGCTGCCGCCGCATCACGACCACCGATGCCAAGGACACCGTGCACGTCGATGTGCGCGACGCCCTGGGATCCGCGAACGTGGTGGTGTACGGCGCGAACGGCGAGGCCCTGTGCAACCGGAACCAGGCGTGCGCGGTCACCGGTTCCACCAGCTACCAGGTCCTGGTCACCGTGCGCGCCGGGCTGAAGGCCGCGCCCGACTACCGGTTCGACGCCGTGCGCATCGCCACCGCGGCCGGCCCCGCCGAGGGATGCGTCGCGGTGCCCAACGTCAGTTACGGGTACGGCCCCGTGACCGGCACCCTCGACGAGGCTCACAGCACCTTCTGCGCGGCGCTGCCGACCGCCTACCGCGACCGCTTCGACATGAAGATCAGCGACACCGACGGCGCCGAGACGACGGCGGTCCCCTCGCTGTACGACGCCAGCCTCAACAACGGCTGCATGAAGTACATCCCCACCGGCTACAAGTGCGCCGTGGACGAGCCCTACACCAAGGACCCCACCCCCAGCACCCTGGTCCTGTCGCTCCCGGAGACCGCCGCGAAGACCTCGTACTCGGCGGAGGCCGTCTGCTCCGGCATCCGCTGCGGCGCGGAGGCGGTCACCATCGGGACGGTCGCCCCGACCACCGGCGCTGCCGGCGGCAAGGCGACGGTGACGCTCACGGGGACGGCCCTGCACAAGGACGACGTCGTCCGACTCGCCCTCAGCGGCAAGGCGGTGGAGTCGACGACCACCGCCGTCTCCGCCGACCGCAGGACGCTCACGGCGGTCCTCGACCTGACCGGCGCCGCGACCGGCGTCTGGAGCGTCTCCGTCATCACGCACAACGGCGTCGAGCACCCGCGGGGTTCGTTCACCGTCACGCCCGCGCGGCTCGCCTCCACCCGGCCGCCGGTGATCACCGGGGCGGCCAAGGTCGGCGCGACGCTGAGCGCGAGCACCGGTTCCTGGACGGTGCCGCCGTCCTCGTACGCGTACCAGTGGAAGGCGGACGGTGCGGCGGTCCCCGGCGCGACGGCCGCCACGTACGCCGTGCCCGCGACGCTGCTCGGCAAGAAGATCACCGTCACCGTCACCGCCCGCCGCACCGGCGACCCGGACGCCCAGGGGACCTCGGCGGCCGTCACGGTCGCCAGGGGCGACGCCCCGAAGGCCACGGTCGCGCCGGTCGTCTCCGGCACCGCCAAGGTCGGCGCGACGGTCGGGGTCGGCCGCGGCGCGTGGACGCCGAAGCCCTCCTCGTGGGCCTACCAGTGGAAGGCGAACGGCGCGGCGATCTCCGGTGCGACGGCCGCCACGTACGCCGTGCCCGCGACGCTGCTCGGCAAGAAGCTCACCGTCACCGTCACCGCCCGACTGGCCGGGCACGCCGACGGCGGCGCGACGAGCGCGGCGGTCACGGTCGCCAAGGGCGCCGCCCCGAAGGCGAAGACCGCGCCGGTGATCTCCGGCAAGGCCAAGGTGGGGACCACCCTCACCGTCGGCCGGGGCGCATGGACGCCAAAGCCGTCGTCGTACACCTACCAGTGGTACGCCAACGGCAAGGCCATCTCCGGGGCCACCGCCACCAAGCTGCGGCTCAAGGCGGCCCAGCAGGGCCGGACGATCACGGTGAAGGTCACCGCGCGTCTCACCGGCCACGCCAGTGGGTCGGCGGTCAGCAAGGCGACGAAGGCGGTCGTCTAGATGTACTGACCTCCAGCGGCCTCCCACCGGACACCCGGTGGGAGGCCGCTGGAGGTTCCCGGGCCGGGCACCGCGCGCACGCCGACCCCCGGGCCCGATCGGCGAGGCGTCCCTCTAGCGCACCGCCCGCAGCGTCCTCGGCCGCTCCGCCCGCGGCTCCTCGTCCCCGGCCGGGTCCGCCGGGAGCGCCAGGCCCACCAGCTCCGTCAGCGCGTCGACGCGGAAGTCCGCCGTCTTCACCACGTCGGGGTGCTCCGCCCACCAGTGCCCGTACGGCCCCCGCCGCAGGTGCGCCGTCCGCATCCCCGCCGCCGCGGCCGGGAACAGGTCCTCCGCCGGGTGGTCGCCCACGTACAGCGTCGCCTCCGGGGCCGCGCCCGCCACCTCGGCCACCCGCGCGAAGAACTGGGGGTCCGGCTTCCGGACGCCCCACTCGTCCGAGGTGACCACCAGATCGACGGGCAGGTCCAGGCCCCGCAGCAGCTCCCCGGCCCGGACCGTGCCGTTGCCCGCCACCACGACCCGGATACCCGCGGCCCGCAGCTCGCCCAACGCGGGCCGGACGTCCTGGTAGAGGTCCGACTCGTCGAGGTGCTCTCCGCGCCCGGCGGCGGCCCGCGCGCGGTAGGCCTCCTCGACGTCCATGTCGGGCCGCAGGACGCGCAGCGCGTCCGTGGCCTCGCGGCCCTGGGCGACGGCCGCGCCCACCAGCGCACTGAGCGTGTGCGGTGGTACGCCGAGCCAGTTGGCCCAGGACGCCCAGTGCCGGTCGTCGCGTACGAGGGTTTCGCCGATGTCGAGGACGATCGTTTCCATCACCGTTCCGACACTAGGCGTGAGGGCGCCGTCGGCGGGGTCTCATCCGGGTGAGTCGGCCCGCACGAGTGACCATGTGCACGACCGGGGGGCGTGACCACGAGCACCCCCGCGGGCCCGTCGCGATCGGCGATTCCGCGACAAACGACCCCAGAGGCCCTGGTCCGGTGCGCGCACCTCGCTCGTATGCTCGGTTCATGACCGATGCTCAGAGCGGACGCCCCACCTCCAACGCCATGCGGCGCGCACTCAAACGCGCCCGTGACGGTGTCGCCCTCGATGTCACCGAGGCCGCCGTCCTGCTCCAGGCGCGCGGCGACGATCTGACGGACCTCGCGGCGTCCGCCGCCCGCGTCCGTGACGCGGGCCTGGAGGCGGCGGGACGGCCCGGCGTGATCACGTACTCGCGCAAGGTGTTCATCCCGCTCACCCGCCTCTGCCGCGACAAGTGCCACTACTGCACCTTCGTCACCGTCCCCGGCAAGCTCCGCCGGGCCGGCCACGGCATGTTCCTGTCGCCCGACGAGGTGCTGGCCATCGCCCGCGAGGGCGCGGCGATGGGCTGCAAGGAGGCGCTGTTCACGCTGGGGGACCGCCCCGAGGACCGGTGGCCCGAGGCGCGGGAGTGGCTGGAGGCGGAGGGGTACGACGACACGCTCGCGTACGTACGGGCGATGGCGATCCGGGTCCTGGAGGAGACGGGCCTGCTGCCCCACCTCAACCCGGGCGTGCTGACCTGGACCGACCTCCAGCGCCTCAAGCCCGTGGCCCCCTCGATGGGGATGATGCTGGAGACGACCGCGACCCGCCTGTGGTCCGAGCCGGGCGGCCCGCACCACGGCTCCCCGGACAAGGAACCGGCCGTACGGCTGCGCGTACTCGAAGACGCGGGGCGCTCCAACGTCCCCTTCACCACCGGCGTCCTGATCGGGATCGGCGAGTCCTACGAGGAGCGCGCCGACTCCCTCTTCGCGCTGCGGAAGACGGCCCGCGCCTACCACGGCATCCAGGAAGTCATCGTGCAGAACTTCCGCGCCAAGCCGGACACGGCGATGCGCCGGATGCCCGACGCGGAGCTGGAGGAGCTGGCCGCCGCCATCGCGGTGGCCCGGCACATCCTCGGCCCGTCCGCCCGGATCCAGGCCCCGCCGAACCTGGTGGACGCCGAGTACGCGCTCCTCATCGGCGCGGGCATCGACGACTGGGGCGGGGTCTCGCCGCTCACGCCCGACCACGTGAACCCCGAGCGCCCCTGGCCGCACATCGACGAACTGGCCGCGAGGACGGCGGAATCCGGCTTCACACTCCGTGAACGCCTCACCATCTACCCCGAGTTCATCCAGCGCGGCGAGCCCTGGCTCGACCCCCGCCTCCTCCCGCACGTCCGCGCCCTGGCCGACCCGGAGACGGGCCTGGCCCGCGAGGACGCGATCCCCGCCGGCCTGCCCTGGCAGGAGCCGGACGAGGGCTTCAGCTCCTTCGGCCGCACCGACCTCCACACCGCCATCGACACCGAGGGCCGTACCGGCGACCGCCGTGACGACTTCGACGAGGTGTACGGGGACTGGGAGGCGCTCCGCGAGGCGGCGGCCCCCGGCATGGTCCCGTCCCGCATCGACGCCGACGTACGCCAGGCGCTGAGCCAGGCGGCCGACGACCCGACGAAGCTCACCGACGACCAGGCGCTCGCCCTGCTCCACGCGGACGGCCCGGCGCTGGACGAGCTGTGCCGGATCGCGGACGCGCTGCGCAGGGACGTGGTCGGCGACGAGGTCACGTACATCGTCACGCGGAACATCAACTTCACCAACGTCTGCTACACCGGCTGCCGCTTCTGCGCCTTCGCCCAGCGCCGCACGGACGCCGACGCCTACACGCTCTCCCTGGACCAGGTCGCGGACCGGGCGGCGCAGGCGTGGGACGTGGGCGCGGTCGAGGTCTGCATGCAGGGCGGCATCCACCCGGACCTGCCCGGGACGGCGTACTTCGACATCGCGCGTGCGGTGAAGGAACGCGTCCCCGGCATGCACGTGCACGCGTTCTCGCCCATGGAGGTCGTCAACGGGGCGACCCGCACCGGCCTGTCGATCCGCGACTGGCTGACCGCCGCCAAGGAGGCCGGGCTCGACTCGATCCCCGGAACGGCGGCGGAGATCCTGGACGACGAGGTCCGCTGGGTCCTCACCAAGGGCAAACTGCCCACGGCCACCTGGCTGGAGGTCATCAGAACGGCGCACGAGGTGGGCCTGCGCTCGTCCTCGACGATGATGTACGGGCATGTGGACCAGCCCCGCCACTGGCTCGGCCACTTCCGTACCCTTGCCCGGCTCCAGCAGGAGACCGGCGGTCTGACGGAGTTCGTGACGCTCCCCTTCATCCACACCAACGCCCCGGTCTACCTGGCCGGCATCGCCCGCCCGGGCCCGACGGACCGCGACAACAGGGCCGTCACCGCGATGGCGAGGCTCCTGCTCCACCCGCACATCACCAACATCCAGACGAGCTGGGTGAAGCTCGGCACGGAGGGCGCGGCGGAGATGCTGCGCTCGGGCGCGAACGACCTGGGCGGCACGCTGATGGAGGAGACCATCTCCCGGATGGCCGGGTCGAGTTACGGCTCGTACCGCTCGATCCAGGGCCTGGAGGCCATCGCCGAACTCGCGGGCCGCCCGTCCCGCCCCCGTACGACCCTGTACGGGGAGGTCCCGGCCGAACGCGTCGCGGCGGCCACCGCCTCGGACGGGCATCTGCCGGAGCTGCTGCCGGTGCTGCCCAGCTGAGGCGGCGGAGGCCGGGGCGGGGCGGGAATGCTCCCGGCCCGGCCCGGCACCGCTCGACAGGGCCTAGGCCGCCGCGGGCATAGCGTTGACGGGATGGAACCCCCGCACCTGGAACGGACCCGGCAGTCGTACGACGCCGTCGCCGCCGACTACGCCCGGTCCGTCAAGGACCCGAGCGAGCTGGACCCGCTGTCGCGCGCCGTGCTGGCCGCCTTCGCCGAGCTCGTCACGTCGTCCGGTCTCGGTCCGACGGCGGACGTGGGCTGCGGACCGGGCAAGGTGACCGCTCACCTGACCGGGCTGGGGGTCTCCGCGTTCGGGATCGATCTCTCCCCGAGGATGGTCGGGCTGGCCCGCGCGGCCCACCCCGAGCTGCGCTTCGAGGTCGGTTCGATGACCGAGCTGGCGGCCGGGGACGACGAACTGGGCGGCATCCTGGCGTTCTACTCCACGCACCACCTGCCGCCGGAGTCGCTCCCCGGGGCGTTCGCCGAGTTCCACCGGACGCTGGCGCCCGGCGGGCACCTGCTGATCGTCACCAGGGTCGGCGACGACGGGCACCGGCGGCTGACGTACGGCTACGGAGGCCCCACCGTCCCCTTCGACAGCTACCGGCTGCCGGCGGATCGGATCGCCGAACTGCTGGAGAGGGCGGGGTTCGCGGTCACGGGGCGGACGTTGCAGGAGCCCGAGGAAGGCGCGAAGCGGCCGGTCGCCGGCTTCCTGGCCCACAAGCCGGTCGCCGCCCCGCAGGGGTGACCCCGCCCGCCTCCCTGCCCGTCTCCCACGATGTCGCCGCCGCGTCATGAAAAATAGTGACCGTGTACGGACAACTGTGGTGGTCTTCCACCAGACTGCGGGAGGTGCCCCGCGCGGAAGCGGGGCGATCGTCTCCGTCGCCCGGTGACATCCGGTGACATCCAGCGACCCAGCGAGGAGAGAGGCAGCATGCGCAAGCCGCCCCCACCCGGCCCCAGGTCGGCCGCCCGCGCCAGAGCCCTGTCCACCCGCGTCGGCGCGGTCCTCGCCGCCGCGGCCCTGTTCGTCCTGATCCCCGCCTCCACGGCCCACGCCGACCCGCCGGGCAACCTCCCCCAGAACGCGGGCGGTTACGAGCAGACGTTCTCGCCCGCCTTCGACTACGACGGCGACGGCTGCTACGCCACCCCCGCCATCGGCCCGGACGGCACCCTCGCGCCCGGTCTGAGGACGACCGGCGCGGTCAACGGCAGCTGCCGGGACCGATGGGACCTGGACAACTCGCAGACGTACGCGCGCTCGAAGTGCAACAACGGCTGGTGCGGCATCGTCTACGCGAGCTACTTCGAGAAGGACCAGGCTGTCCACGGCAGCGGACTCGGCGGGCACCGCCACGACTTCGAGCATGTGATCTCCTGGGTCAACCAGGGTGCCGGCCAGGTGGACTACGTCTCGACCACGCAGCACAGCACGGTGAAGACCTATCCGCGCTCGCAGGTGCGGTTCGACGGTTCGCACCCCAAGGCCGTCTACCACAAGGACGGTCCGGGCACGCACTTCTTCCGCCTCGCCAACGGCGACGACGAGCCGCCCGAGAACCACTACGGCAACTGGCGCTACCCGCCGGTCGTCGACTGGAACGGCTTCCCCGGCACGGAGTTGCGCGACAGGCTCATGAACGCCGACTTCGGGTCCGCGACCATCAAGGTCACCGACAAGGACGACCGCTTCCGTAACCTGCTCAACGACTCCAAGCCCGCCGGCATCCCCTTCGACCCCTGGGCCTGACGGCCACGGAGAAGGTCATACGAGCGGGCGGCGCTCCTCGTCGTGGCGGGGCAGGCCGCGCAGCAGCGTGCCGAGGTGGAGATCGCCCACGCCGGGCCGCTCCAGCCGGTCGGGCCGCTCCAGCCGGTCGAGCCGGCTCCCGGCGTCGGGCTCGTCCTCGACGAGCTGCGCGCTCTCACCGGGCGTGCCGAGCCGGCTCCCGGCGATCCTCCTGATGCCCGCGCCGCCGCAGGGGCGTACTCCCGCGGCCACGGCAACGGCGCCCGGTACCTCCACGGCCGACCGCGTCCACACCCTCGAGTCGATCCGGCCCGGCCCGCAAGGACTTGAGCGCCGGTAAGCGGGGAGCGATGAGAGAGTCCTCACCGACATTCGGTCGAAGTGGGTGCGGGGCCGCCCCCGGCCCGCGACCGAAAATCCTCCGCCCGGATGCGGCGGTCCCGGTGGCAGATCGAGGCCGGGGGCCATGTGGCGTCCGGTCACGGTCAGTTGTGGGGCGTTCTGATGTCCTGACTGCTACTTCCTCGTGACCGAACAGGTCGGAGGGGGCTACTACGCGCCTATTCCCGATGGTCCGATTCCCTGCCGTCATGGCCGGAGAACATACCGAGGACGGGCACCGTTCTCAGGAGTGCCCCGCATGCGCGCCCGGGGCGAATGGGGGAGTGGTGTCGCTGCTTCGGTGCGTCGTCCGTCGCTCAGCCGGTGTGGACCCGCGTCATGTTCCGATCGGCGAGCGGCGCGTAGTACTCGGTGAACAGTTTGCCCACCAGTTCACCGCGGCTGGAGACCCCGACCTTCTCGAAGACCGCCTTGATGTGGTCCCGGACCGTGTGGGGGGAGAGGTGCAGCCGATCGGCGATCTCGCCGGTCGGGAGGCCGCGTGCGATGTACTGGGTGACCTCGGTCTCCCGGTCGGTCAGTTCGTACGCGTCCACGATCAGCGGGACGATCTCCGAGGTCTTCGCGGGCTCGATCACCACCGCGGACGCGCCGAGCCGGCCGCCCGCCTCGCGGAGGCAGGAGGCGTGGCAGACCAGCCAGCGGCCGGCCCGGTTCCGTACGCGTGCACGCGCCTGGCCGCGGTCCCGCTGCTGGGCGACGGCTCGGGCCTTCATCGCGGTCGCCTGGACCCAGGCCGGCACCCGGATGCCTTGCGGCGAGGGCACGGCGGGGCCTTCGGGGAGGGTGTCGAGGTAGGCGAGGGCGTCGTCGTTGACCGACAGCAGCGTGCCGCTCGGATCGAACAGGAGGAGCCCGGGGCCGTGCGGAGCGTCCGGCAGAGGCTGCGGGGCGGGCTCGGCGAAGGAGCGCAGCTGCTTGGCGAGCGGAGTGAGGACGGAGGCGATCAGCTGGGTCTCGGCGTCGTCGAAGGCCGGGCGGCCATCGGCCCGGAACAGGCTGATGTGACCCTGGGGGTGGCCCCCCACGCGCAGGACCGCGCGCAGTTCGTCCTGGAATCCGCGGGGCCGCATGAAGGTCTGGTAGAGCGTGCTGCGCGCGGGCAGGTCACCGGTGGTCTGCCGGAGCCCGGCGACCGGGACGGAGGCCTGCGCCAGATCGCGGAACAGGTTGACGTTCTCGGTGAACAGCTCGGATTCCCAGTAGACGGCGCAGCCGCCCTCGTCCAGGTTCTCCGCGCGGATCGGGGCGGTCATCATGCCGGTCACCGGGTCGGTGACCCGCCATACCGCCGCGTCGTACGGGATGAGTCGGCGCAGTTGGGTCGAGGCCTCGGCGAACATGCTGAGCGCGTCGGTGGCCTTCGCGGAACGGGAGAGCAGTTCCGCCCGGCCTACCGAGGTGCGCGAGATCGTCGAACTGGTCATCCCACGACTGTGTCAGTCCCGTCGCCCGGCTCCAACCCCCCGTCTGAGGGGGGCAGTTCTTTCCCGCCGTTTCTCCGGGGCACTCCGACCCCCTTGATTGCGGGATGGGAACCGCGCCCGTATCCCGCAAGTGTGCCGTTCATGCGGATTGGGATTATCGGAGCGGGAATGTTGGGGCTTGCCGTCGCCCGGCGGGCGGCGCTTGCGGGCGCCTCGGTGCTGCTGGCGGACCGGAGCATCGGACGGGCCCGCGCCGCGGCGGCCGGGGCGACGACGGCCGGGGCGGCCGGCACCGTGGTGGCCACCACGGTGGCCGCCGCGCTCCGGCCGGAGATCGTGATCTTCGCGATCGGGTGGCCCCACGCTCTGGAGCTGACCCGGCTGCACGCCGGTCTGCTGGCCGGCAAGGCGGTCGTGGACCTGAGTGTTCCCTCGCGGACCGATCCGGCGTCGAGCGCGGTCCGGCAGCTGGTCGGTCTCGCACCCGAGGTGCGGTGGGTCAAGGCTCTGACCACCGCCGACGCCGGTGCGCTGCACCGGGGGTCCAGCGACGGGCTCCCGGTGGACGTGTTCGTCGCGGCCGATGACGACCCCGCCAAGGTGGCCGTCGTGGAGCTGTTCGACCGGTCGGGGCTGCGCGCCTTCGACGCCGGTGGCCTGGACAACGCCTGGGTGCTGGAAGGCATGGGGCGGCTGGGGCGGGAGGTGGGAGAGCGGCTTCAGCTCAGCGAGAGCTGGAGCTTCAAGTTCATGCCCAGCTGGTGATCTCCCGGACATTGCGGTTGAGTTTCAGGAAGGCGTTCACATATGTCTACGCACCATCAATTCTCCGTTCTCGGTCCACTCGTCGTCCAAGGCGCGCACGGGCCCGTGCGCCTCGGCGGAAATCGGCAGCGGATCCTGCTGACCCTGCTGTTACTGGAAGCGAACCGGGTGATCGGCGTGGGCCGGCTGATCGAGGCCATCTGGCGAGAGGCGCCCGGCGACGGTCCGCAGCCAATTGCGGATCTGCGTATCCGGCCTCCGAAGACTTCTCTCGGCCGCGGGCGTCGCGGCCGAGATAGAGACGCACCCCTCGGGCTACCTGATCCGCGTGCCCCGGATGCATCTCGACCTGTCCCACTTCGAGGATCTCCTCAGCCGGGCGCGGCTGGAGGCGCGGTCGGCGTCACCGGAACACGCGGTCGTGCTGTTCCAGCAGGCGCTTCAGCTCTGGCACGGGCCGGTGGGGTCCGGGCTGGGAAGCTCGCTCCTGGAGACCGTGGCCCTGAAGGTGAACGAGGACCGGCTGTCCGCGATCGAGGACCGCATCGAGCTCGAACTCGCCCTGGGCCGGCACCGCCAGGTGCTGGGCGAGCTGGCCCGGCATGTGGCGGAGAACCCCTTCCAGGAGTCCCTGTGCCTCCAGCTGATGCTGGCGCTGTACCGGTCCGGCCGGACCGCGGAGGCGCTGTCCGTCTACCGGGACACGCGCAGGAGGCTGGCGCGGGAGCTGGGTCTCGAGCCGAGCGAGAAGCTGCGCGTGATGGAGCGGCTGATCCTGGACCGACGCCCGGCGGGAGAGCTCTCGCCGAGCCTCACCCCGATGCCGCCGGTCCCCGTGCGCGCCGTCGCCACGGGGCCGCAGGACCGGATCGCCCTGCTGGAGCGGGAGATCGCGGACCTGCGCGACGCGAGCATGCTGCGTGACGCGAGCATGCGTCCCGGCTGATCGCCGTCCGCCACCGCGTGCTTCCCGTGTTCCCGGGGCCGGGGCCCCGATGAAGGGGCGGGCCCTCTCCCATCCCCCCTAAGCAGGGGATGGGAGAGGGCCCGCCCGACGAGAACACTGCTCCTCATCGCCGCCGCGCCATGCGGGACCGCCGCGCGGCACGGGAGGAAGGACACGATCGTGGCAGGACAGGCCGGACACGCCGATATCGCCGAGAGCGCCCTGGACGGGCTCGTCGCACGACTCAAGGGTGAGGTCTTCACTCCGCGGGACGCGGGGTACGAGAGGGAGCTCTCGGGGTTCAACCGGATCGGGCGCCACCGGCCCGACGTGATCGTCGCCGCCCAGTCGGCCGGGGACGTGTCCGCCGCGGTGTCCTTCGCCGCCCGGGAGGCGCTCCCGGTCGCCGTCCAGGCGACCGGCCACGGCATCGCGGCGTCCGCGCGCGGCGGTGTCCTCGTCTCCACCCGCCGGATGAACGCGGTCGCCGTCGACCCGCTGACCCGTACGGCGCACGTGGAGGCCGGAGCCCAGTGGCACCAGGTGATCGCCGCCGGCGCGCCGCACGGCCTGGCGCCGCTCAACGGGTCGTCGCCGCTGGTCGGCGTCGTGGGCTACACGCTGGGCGGCGGACTCGGTCCGCTGGGCCGCCAGTACGGGTACGCGGCGGACCACGTGACCTGTATCGAGGTCGTCATCGCCGACGGAAGCGTCCGGCGGGTCACCCGCGACCAGCACCCGGACCTGTTCTGGGCGCTGCGCGGCGGCAAGGGGAACTTCGGCATCGTCACCGGGCTGTGGTTCGGCCTGCTGCCGGTGCGCCGGCTCTACGGCGGCGGGCTCCACTTCCCCGGGGAGCAGGCGGCGCAGGCCCTGCACACCTGGCGGCAGTGGACCGCGACCGTCCCCGACGAGATGACCTCCTCCGTGTCCCTGCTGCGGCTGCCGGACGTGCCGGACGTGCCGGAGTTCCTCCGCGGGACGTTCGCCGCGCACGTGCGGATCGCGTTCACCGGCCGGGCCGAGGAGGGGGAGCGGCTCGTCCGTCCGCTGCGCGAGTGCGGTACGCCGCTGTCGGACACGGTCGCCGAGATGCCGTACACCGCCGTGGCCGACATCCATCAGGACCCGGTGCACCCCCTGGCGTACCACGAACGCAACATCGTGCTGCGGGAGTTGGGCTCCGAGGCCATGGAGGCGCTGCTGCGGGCGGCCGGAGCCGGTTCGTCGTGCGCCGATCTGATGGTCGAGGTGCGGCACCTCGGCGGCGCGCTCTCCCGGCCCGCCGAGGTGCCCAACGCGGTCGGCGTCCGCGAGGGCGCGTTCACGCTCGCGACGCTCTCTCCCCCGGACTCGCCGGACGTGGTCCTCGGGGCGATGGAGCCCTGGAGCACGGGCCGCCGCTATCTGAACTTCCTCGCGGGCGCGGACACGGCCGGCTCGGCGGCGGAGTGCTTCGACCCGGAGACCCTGGGCCGGCTGGCGCGCGTGAAGGCAGCGGTCGACCCCGACAACCTCTTCCGGCTCAACCACAACATCGCGCCTCTCCCGTAGGGCGGCAGTCGCACGCCCGCATCGCCGAGCGGGCCGCCCCGCTCCGGTGGAGCGGGGCGGCCGAGCCGTCGGCGATGCGGCAGGTTCTCGTCAATCCTTGGAGCCCATCATGACCACGCACGAGGCCGCGTCGACCGCGGCCGCAGGCACCGTCTCCTCCCCGGGAGCCCGCTCGGACGGGCTGCGCTACGGCGCCCTCTTCGGCCCGGTCGTCTTCGGCGTCACCGCCGCCGGCGTCGCCCTGCCCGACGTGGCGTCCTCGCTCGACGCCTCGTCCACCGCCACGGCCTGGGTCCTGACGGCCCACGCGCTCGCCCTCGGCGTCGGCACCGCGCTCTTCGGCCGCCTCGCCGACACCCGGGGCGTGCGCGCCGCCCTGCTGCTCGGCTCGCTGGCCCTCGTGGCCGGCGCCGTCATCTGCCTCGTCGCGCCCAACCTCGGCGTCCTGGTGGCCGGGCGCTTCGTCCAGGCCGCCGGCTCCGGCGCCATGGCGGCCTGTGCCATGGCGCTCACCGCCTCGGTGCCGCCGGACCGGCGGCCCCAGGTCTTCGCCGGATTCGGGGCGACGATGGCGATCTTCTCCGCCAGCGCCACCCTGGCGGGCGGTGTCTTCACCGAGTGGGTGACCTGGCGCATCGCCCTGGTCCTGCCCGCGCTCTCCCTGCTCATCGTTCCGCTCTGCCTGGCCGGGGCGCCGGCGCGCAAGAACTCCGGCCGCTCGATGGACCTGCCGGGCGCCGCTCTGCTGACGCTCACCGCCATGTCGTTCCTCGTGCTGATCCAGTCCTCCGCGCTCGCGCTGAGCACCCCGCTGGTGATCGCCACCGCCGCCGTGCTGGTCCTGTCGGCCGCCGGACTCACCTGGCGTACCCGCGGCAGCGACACCTCCTTCGTGCCGCGCGCGCTCGTCACCGACCGCGTCTTCCTGAAGGCCGCCGCCATCGGCATCGGCGTGTACGGGGGCCTGTTCGCCGCGATGTACGCCGTACCGCAGCTCCTCGTCCGCGACCACGGCTGGAGCGTCCTGTCCGTCGGCGTCTGGCTGCTGCCCGGCGCGGTCGTCGGCGCGGTGCTCTCCAGGCTGGCCGGCCGGCTCACCGCGGGCGACCACGGCAACCGGCTCCTCGCCGCGGTCTCGCTCGCCTTCGCCGCGGCCCTCGCCGGCGCGCTGACCGGCTCCGGCGTGCTGCTGCTGATCCTCGGCGCCTCGCTCGGCTTCTCCGCGTTCTCCGTCACCCAGGTCTTCACCACGGCGCTGATGTCGGGGCACATCGAACCGGCCCGGCGCGGCGGTGCGATGGGGCTGCTCAACCTCACGTTCTTCGTCGGCGGCGGCGTCGGCAGCGCCACGGCGGGCGCGCTGGCGAAGTCGATGTCGCTCTCCACGGCCCTCGGCGTGGTGGCGCTCTTCCCGCTGGTCGCGGCCCTGGTCGCCTTCACCCTGGGGCGCCGCACGGAGTAGCGCGCGCACGGCCCGCACAGCACAGCTCCGCCCGCACAGCACCGCCCGCACGGCACCGTCCCCACGGCGCCGTGCGGGCGGACGCGTTCCACGACACACAGGCGATACGTGGCCGATAGGCCTCGCCAGCACGATGGATGCCGTACCGCCCTTGCCCCGTGATCAGGAGAGCGGAAGACCGACATGAGCCTCATCGATGATCCCGAATTCGACAGTCACGTAGTGAAGTTGATGGAATGGCACTTCGGTGCGGAGACCGGCTCGCCGTTCTGGCTGGGCAAGCTGGACGGGCTCGGGTTCGATCCCGTCGCCGACGTCCAGGGCCTGGCCGACCTGACCCGCTTCCCCGACGTCAGCGCCGAACTCCGCTCCGTACCGGCCCAGGACCTGATCCCGCGAGGACTGTCCGAACGGCCCTTCAGGGTCTACGACTCGGGCGGCACCACCGGATCGCCCAAGCGCATCGTGGACAGCGCCTACCGGTCGCGGGTGACCGAGTGGGCGCGGGAACGCCTGATCGCGAACGGCGTCCCCGCGGACGGCAACTGGCTGCACCTGGGGCCCGGCGGCCCGCACGTCATCGGATTCGACACGGCCCGCTACGCCGCGCTCGGCGGGGGCGTCTTCTACACCGTCGACCTCGACCCGCGCTGGGTGAAGCGGCTCCTGGCCCAGGGGCGCGGCGAGGAGGCCGACGCGTACATCCAGCACCTCCTGGACCAGACGGAGACCATCCTGGAGAGCCAGGAGGTCGCGGTGCTCAACACCACCCCGCCGCTCCTGGAGGCGATCTGCGCCCGGCCGCGCCTGTACGAGCTGGTGCACGCCAAGGTCCGCGCGATCATCTGGGCCGGAACGTCCATCAGCCGGGAGAGCCTGAACCAGCTCGACGACGTCTTCTTCCCGGCGGCGAGCGTGGTCGGCGTCTACGGCAACAGCCTGATGGGCGTGGCCCCGCAGCGGCCGGCCCGGCCCGGCGACGCCCACCCGTGCGTCTTCGAGCCGTTCCCCGAGACCACGCGCCTCCACCTCGTCGACGAGGACGGCGAGCTGGTGGCCCACGGCGAACGCGGCCGGGTCCGCCTCCACCTGGTCTCGGAGGAGATGTTCCTGCCGAACGTCCTGGAACGGGACACCGCGATACGCGTCGAGCCGGCGGCCGGCTCCACCGTGGACGGCCTCGCCGATGTGCAGACCTACCGCAGCCTCGACGACGTGGCCATCATCGAAGGGGTCTACTGATGAGCACGGTCGCACCCCCCGCCGTCGTCCTCGATCCGCGCGTCTGCGGTCGCCGCGTCGCCAGCTCCGACCGCACCCGCCTGCCGAGCGTCCTCGGCGGCGACCTCGCCGACATCGGGACCGCGCCCCGGCTGCTCGCGGTCGCCGCGCTGAACGAGGTCCGCGCACACGCGGACGGCAGACCGCCCGCCTTCGCGGTGTTCACCGAAGCGGCCCGGCTCTTCGGCACCGCGACCCTGGACGGCGAGAGCCCGCAGGAGTACGCGAGACGCGTCTGCCACGCCACCGGCCTCACCGTCACCGCCGTCGAACAGGCCGTCGCCGACCTGACCGGCGAACTGCGCGCCCTCCCGGCGACCACCGCCGCCGAACTGCCGGCCACCGGCTTCGGCGACGGCTTCGACACCCGCTGGGTGCCGCGCGGAAGGGTCTTCGCCGCGGTGATGGCGAGCAACCACCCCGTGCCGAACATCTCCTGGGCGCAGGCGCTGTTCCACGGCTACAGCGTGCTCGTCAAGCCCGGCAGCCGGGACCCGTTCACCCCGGCCCGGCTGCTCGCCGCGCTGACCGAGGCGGGCCTGCCGCCCGCCAGGGCCGCGTTCCTGCCGTGCTCGCGCGAGGTCGGCGAGTACCTGCTGCGGGAGGCCGACCGGGGCATCATCTACGGCGGTGACAGCGCCGTCGCCACCTGGCACCAGCGGGAATCGGTGGCGGTCCGGGGCCCCGGCCGGACCAAGGCGCTCCTGGACCGGGCTCCGGACGACGACGTCATCGATCACCTGGCGCTCTCGGCCTCCTTCGACGGCGGCACCCGCTGCACCAACCTCTCGGCGGTCCTGACCACCGGACCGGTCGAGGAGGTCGCCGACCGGCTCGCGGCGCGGCTCGCGCGGCTCCCCTCGCTGCCGGCGACCGACGAGGCGGCGACGCTCCTGGTGGTGAACCGGGCCCGCGCCGAGGCGCTGCGCGAACAGGTCGCCGCCCTCCGGGCCTCGCTCACGGACCACAGCGCCCGCGCCGGGGAGCCGGAGACCGTCGTGGAGCTGGCCGACGGTTCGTTCCTGCTGCGGCCGGTCGTGCTCTCCGCCGACCGTTCCGACCACCCGGCGGTCGGAACGGAACTGCCGTTCCCGTTCGTCGTGGTGGCCCCGTGGACGGAGGCCGACGGGGTGGAGCCGCTCCGCGACTCCCTCGTCCTCAACCTCCTCACCGACCGCGAGGACCTGGTGGAGAGGGCGGTCCGGGAGCCGAGCGTCCGCAAGGTGACGCGCGGGCGGGTCCTGCCATGGACCGCGACGCCCGGAATCCCGCACGACGACAACTACACGCAGTTCCTCCTGGAGCCCAAGGGCGTCGTCGCCCGGAGCTGACGCCTCCCGCCGGCCCGCCCCCGAAACGCACGAGAAACCGCGGGAAACCGCCGCGAGAAGCCGCGAACACCGCGAGAAACCGCGAGAAAGGCAGTCCGCATGCCCATGAACAGGCGAGAAATGGTCATGGCCACCACCGGAGCGGCGCTCGTCGCCGCCGCGGCCGCCGTCCCCCTGCTGAGCGGCGGCGACGGCGAGAAGGCCACCGAGGCCGCCGCACCGGCGCAGGCCACCGCCCAGGAGCACACCGAGCGCTACCTCGGGCGGTCCATACGCGTCGCCACCCCGGCCGAAGGCGGCGGCGTCTTCATCGACGACCGGCCGCTCCACATCATGAAGTTCGCCGACGACGCCTACCTCAGCTCCATGTGCCACTACGAGATGGCCCCCACCCCGCTGCACGCCGCCCGGCGTGCCGTCGAGGAACTGCGCGGCGCCGCACTCCAGCCCTCCACCCACGGCGCCCACGTCACGCACCTCTGACACCTCCGGAACCGGCCCCCGCAGCGAAGGAAGCCCAGCGATGGTCCACGTACGCAAGAACCACCTCAACATGACGGCCGAGGAGAAGCGCCGGTTCGTCAACGCGGTCCTGGAGATCAAGCGACGCGGCATCTACGACCGGTTCGTCAAGCTCCACATACGGATCAACTCCACCGACTACCTCGACAAGGAGACCGGCAAGCGCCTCGGCCACGTCAACCCGGGGTTCCTGCCGTGGCACCGGCAGTACCTGCTGAAGTTCGAACAGGCCCTCCAGAAGGTCGACCCGCGCGTCACCCTGCCGTACTGGGACTGGACCACCGACCACGGCGAGGACTCGCCGCTCTGGTCCGGGGAGTTCATGGGCGGCAACGGCCGGCCCGGCGACCGCCGCGTCATGACCGGGCCCTTCGCCCGCCGCAACGGCTGGAAGCTCAACGTCAGCGTCATCCCGGAGGGCCCGGAGGACCCGGCCCTGAACGGCAACTACACGCACGACGACCGTGACTACCTCGTACGGGACTTCGGCACGCTCACCCCGGACCTGCCGACCCCGCAGGAGCTGGAGCAGACGCTCGACCTCACGGTCTACGACTGCCCGCCGTGGAACCACACCTCCGGCGGCACACCGCCGTACGAGAGCTTCCGCAACCACCTGGAGGGCTACACGAAGTTCGCCTGGGAGCCGAGGGTCGGCAAACTGCACGGCGCCGCGCACGTGTGGACCGGCGGCCACATGATGTACATCGGCTCGCCGAACGACCCGGTGTTCTTCCTCAACCACTGCATGATCGACCGCTGCTGGGCCCTGTGGCAGGCGCGCCACCCGGACGTGCCGCACTACCTGCCGACCGTGCCGACCCAGGACGTTCCGGACATCGACACTCCGCTCGGGCCCTGGCACACGAAGACCCCCGGGGACCTGCTCGACCACACGCGGTTCTACACCTACGACCAGTAGGGCACTCGCGCCCTGCACCCACACGCGGCGGCGCCGGACAGCGGATCACCGCTGCCCGGCGCCGCCGCGTTCTGCGTGCCTCCACCGAACGGCCCCTGTACCGCACACCCCTCCACCGCACCGCCCCTCCACCGCACCGAACCGGGAGAGACTCCGTGTACGTAGTACTCGCTCTGTGCTGGCTCGTCGTCTTCTTCGACGGACTGGACGTCACGGTCTACGGCGCCGTCATGCCGTACATGCTCGACGACACCGCCTTTGGGCTCGACACCGCGGCGGCCGGCCGGATCGGCAGCTGGACCACCTTCGGCATGCTCATCGGCGCGCTGACCGCCGGCAACCTCACCGACTGGATCGGCAGACGCTCCGTCCTGGTCTGGTGCGTGCTGCTGTTCTCCGCCGGATCGGGCGTCTGCGCGCTGGCCGGTGACCCGTTCCAGTTCGGCGCCGGCCGGTTCCTGGCCGGACTCGGCCTCGGCGGCCTGATGCCGATCTGCCTGACCGTGGTGGCGGAGTTCTCACCACCGCGGCGGATGGCCCTGGCCACCGGAGTGCTGATGACCGCCTACCACGCGGGCGGCATGGCGGCGACGGGCCTCGGCCTCGCGCTCGCTCCGGACCACGGCTGGCGGTGGCCCTTCGCGGCGGGCGTGCTGCCCGCGCTCGTCGCCGTACCGCTGCTGCTGCGCTATCTGCCCGAGTCGCCGGGCGTGCTGTACGCCCGCGGCCGGTTCGAGCAGGCGCGTGCGACCGCCGAACGGTACGGACTTCCCGAGCCCTCCGCCGCGGACGCGCCGGCCGCCGGAGCCTTGGGCCGGCTGCGCGCGGTCCGCGACCTCGTGGCGCCGGGCCGCGCCCTGGCGACGCTGCTGCTGTGGGCCGCCTCGTTCTGCGGGCTGCTGCTCGTGTACGGCATCTCCACCTGGCTGCCGCAGCTGATGCGCTCCGCCGGCTACGGCCTGTCCACCTCGGTCGGCCTGCTCATGGTCATCAACGCGGGCGGCATCGTCGGCATGCTGGTCGCCGGACGGGTGGCCGACCGGTTCGGCGCGGTCCCCGTCGCGACCTGCTGGTTCCTGCTGACGGCGGCCGGACTGGCCCTGCTGGCCACCGGCCCTTCGCTGGGCCTCACCTACGCGGTCGTCGCCTTCACCGGCGTCTGGCTCTTCAGCGCCAGCACCATGGTGTACGCGGTCGCCGGGCGCTTCTACCCCGCCGCCGACCGCGCCGCGGGCCTGGGCTGGGTCACCGGGGTGGGCCGGCTCGGCGCGGTCGTCAGCCCGATGCTCGGCGGAGCGCTGGTCGGCCGGGGGCTGGGGAGCGGCGGGTTCCTGGTCTTCGCCCTCGGCGGGGTCCTCGGAGCCGTCACCGTGTTCCTGGTGCCCGTCGTCGCGGCGGCCCGCACGCGCACGGACGCCGGCCGCGCCGCCGGGAGGGAACCGGGCGACGCGGCCGGGGCCGGGCGGGAGAAGGGCTCCCGGGTGGGGCCTACTTCTCCAGGCAGAACTCGTTGATCGGGTAGCCGACGTGACGGTCCTCGACGGGCAGGTAGCCGAGGACCGTGTCGCCGGGCTTCAACTCGGTGCTGTTGAGGACCGTGCCACCGGGGCCGAGGACCCGGACGTGCCAGTCGTCCTGGAGGATCAGGTTGACGCGCCGGCCGTCCGGGGCCTCGGCGTCGATGGAGATCAGCGGGCGGGTCTCGATCTTCACGCGGCCCACGGTCACCAGCCGCGTGTTGCCCTTGATGTCGACGGCGGTGAGCTTGCTGCCCGTCTTCAGCTCGCTGAGGTAGTTGGTGCGCTCGTCCTTGCCCAGCGTGTACGAGTGGATGGCGCCGGCGTTGACGCGGAAGGGCCGGGTCGGCATGTACGGCAGCGGGTGGGTCTCGCTGACGCAGAGGATCATGCCCTTGGAGTGCGAGCCGACCAGGATGCCCTCGTCCTCGCCGAAGTGCGTGGTGGTGTCCACGCAGGCCCGCTCGCCCATGCCGATGTGGCTGGTCTCCACGACGCGCAGCTCGGTGAGGTTGAGGTTGGGAATGCCGGCCTCGGCGATCCGCTTCAGCTCGGCTGCGTCGCCGACCGTCTTCGGGGCCATCATCACGCCGTCCGAGCCGTGCTCCAGCACTCCGAAGAGGATCTCCGCCTCCTCCAGGTCCTGCGCGATGGTCACCATCGAACCGGTGGCGCGCGCGGCGGCGGCGATCACGATCTCCAGCGGGATCTTGGTCGGGTCGCGGAACAACAGGACGGACCACTTCTCGGTCCGCGAGGACTCGCAGGCGTCCTCCAGCGTCGGAGCGTCGACGATCTCCACGAACCGCCCGAACTCGATCTCCGGGTGCTTGATGGCCAGTTCGGCGGGGGTCACGCCGTGCTTCGACGGGTCGACGACGACGACCGTCGCCTCGCCGAACTCCTCCGGGACCTGCTTCCCCAGGACGAGCAGGACCTTGGCCACGGTGGGCGGCAGGTCCGCGAGGTGGGCGGGGTCGTCGGCGACCAGCGCCTCCACCCGGTGGTGCAGAGCTTCCTGGACGATGGCGGCACGGGCCTCGCCCACGGAACGGATGTCGAGCCAGGTGAGTTTCGAGGACGTAGCCGAGGACGAGGCCGAAGCCGGAGACGAAGACATGAAAGAACTCCTCAGTAGCGGTGGGACGTGAACGGGGCGGGGACTAGTGGTGCGGAACCGGGTGCGGACGCCGGCCGGATCAAGCGGCTCCGGGCGCCGCGCCGGCCGGAGCCCGGGCCGCGTCCCTGTTGCCGCTGTTGTGGATGAGGTCGGAGAGCTTGTCCGCCATCGCGCCGGGATCCTGCGCCTGGAAGACGTTGCGGCCCATGGCGACACCGGCTGCGCCGCCGCGCAGCGCGTCGTCGACGTAGGCGAGGATCCGGCTCTCGTCGCTGTCGCGCGGTCCGCCGACCACGACGACCGGAACCGGCGAGGACGCGGTGATCTCGGCCATCGCCGCGACCGATCCGACGTACAGGGTCTTGACCAGGTCGGCGCCGAGATCGACGGCCACCTGGACGGCGTGGGCGACGAGCGCCGGATCGCGCGGATTGTCGATCTTGGGGCCGCGCGGATACATCATCGCCAGCAGCGGTACGTTCCAGCGGTCACAGGCCTCCGCGACCGCCGCCATGTCCGCGATCTGGTGGCGTTCCTCGTCGGAGCCGAGATTGACGTGGACGCTCACCGCGTCCGCGCCCATGCGCAGGCTCTCCTCGACGCTCGACACCAGGTACTTGGCGTTCGGGTCGGGTGCGTGCACGGTGCTGGCGCTGAGGTGCACGATCAGCGAGGTCCGCGTGAACCACTCCGGGTCCACATGGCGCAGCGAGCCCTTGTGCAGGACGATCCCGTCGACGTGGTGCGACGCCAGCTCGCCGACGAGCGCGTCGAGGCGGTGGGCGCGGGTCAGCGGGCCGTCGGTGATCGAGTGGTCGAGCGGGACGATGAACAGCCGCTCGGGGTCGTGGTGATGGAGCCGTTGGAGTCGCAGACTCCTGGCGAAGGGCGCGTTCGAGGCCATCGGTGCTCCTGTCGGGTGTCGCCGGAGAGCGTCGGCGGAGGGTTGTCCGGCCGGGATCAGGGCCGGGGGGTGAGGCTCGCGGGGACCGCGCCCGCTTCGGCGCCGAGACCGAACTCGCTGTGCAGCAGGCCCACCGCGCGGACCGCCTCGGAGCGGGGCACCGTCACCGAGACCCGCAGCTGGGACGCGGACAGCGATCGGGCGCTGATGCCGGAGCCGACGAGTGAGGCCAGCATCCGGGACGCGTACTCGGGTCGGCTGAGCAGTCCCTGGCCGACGATGGAGACCTTGGCGACCTGGTCCTCGACCTCGACTCCGTGCCGGTGCGGGGCCATGAGATCGCCGAACGACCGGCTGACGTCCGCCGCGTGCGAGCGGTGCACCGTGAGGCCGAGGGAGAAGCCGCCGCCGGGCGCGGAGGCGACCGTGGTCATGTCGGCGGGAATGGACTCCTGCGCCAGGAACCGGAAGACGGCGGCGGAGGGGTCGGGGGTGTCGTGCGTGCGCAGGGTGATCCTGGCGACGTCGGCGTCGTGGACGACGGCCATCACCGCGGTCCTGTCCTCAAGCATGTCGTTTCCGTCTCGTCGATGGATACGGGTGCCGGTCCGCGTGGCCGTCGATCGGCCCACGAGGATGTCGACGTCGTAGAGGGCGGCCAGTTCGACGGCCCGCGCGTGCATGACCCGGGCTCCGGCGAAGGCCATCTCGGTCATCACGTCGATGTCGACGTCGGGCATGAGCCGGGCGTCGGCGACGACCCGCGGGTCCGCGGTGAACACGCCGGGCACGTCGCTGTAGATCTCGCAGTGGCCGGACCGCAGTTCGGCCGCGACCGCGACGGCCGTGGTGTCCGATCCGCCGCGGCCGAGCGTGATGATGTCGCCGTCGGCGGTGACGCCCTGGAAGCCGGCGAGCACCACGGTCCGCCCGGCGTCCAGGAGCGTGCGCAGGTGGTCGGTGTCGACCGCGACGATGACTCCCGCGCCGTGCGGCCCGGTGGCGAGGACGCCGCTCCGGGAGCCGGACAGCGCCGTCGCTGCCAGGCCGTCCCGCTGGAGGGCCATCGCCATGAGCGCCGCCGAGGCGGTCTCGCCGGTGGCGAGCAACTGGTCGAGTTCGTGGCCCGCCGGGTGCGGGTTGACCGCGTCGGCCCGGCCGACCAGCTCGTCGGTGGTGTCGCCCTGTGCGGAGACCACGACGACGACGCGCCGTCCGGAGCGGGCGAGCGCGCCGACCCGGTCGGCGACCTGACGTACCTGGGACACGGTGGCGAGCGAACTGCCGCCGTACTTCTGGACCACCACGTCCCCCGTGGGACGGCTGCCTTGCGTAGTCACGCGCTGCTTCCCCCCGCCTTGTCGGGCCCGGCTTCCCGAGCACTGCGACGAGCTTCCAGGAGGGGGATATCGACGCCGTGTCTCCGTCGCACCGGCGGGCTATTGCGCGCGTATCAGGACAGTGCGGACGGGGCGGGCGGCTCAGGCGCGTCCACACTGTGCGGACGGAGCGGACGGAGCCGACGCAGCGGACGGGGCGGGCGGTGCGGGCGGCTCAGGCGCGTCGGCCGCCGGTGATCGCTTCGCCCGCGTGGATGATCGAGCCGAGCATGGAGTGGGCGGCCTGGAGCTGCTCGATGGAGCGGCCCATGCGCTCGCGTTCGTGTTTGAGGTCCTGGGCCATCTCCTCGCAGGTCGGAGCCAGGATGGCGCCCTCGTCGGCCATGCAGGGCAGCACCTCCCGGATCAGGTCGGTGTTCAGCCCGGCCGCGAGCAGGATCCGGATCCGGCGTACGGCGGCGACGTCGGGCTCGCTGAACTCGCGGTAGCCACTGGTCCGTCGCAGCGGGCGCAGCAACCCCTGCTGCTCGTAGTACCGAAGGCTCCGGGTGCTGACGCCGGTGCGCTTCGACAGCTCGCCGATGAACATGTGACTCCCGGCACAGAAGATTGACTCTGACGTCAATGTCAAGGTCTAGCTTCACCGGCATGACAACGAACCGCAAGACCCAGCACCGTCCCACCATCGACCCGCAGGCCCTGGCCGGCCGGAAGGCGGTCGTCACCGGCGGCACCATCGGCATGGGCCGGGCCATCGTCCGGGCGCTGACCGACCGCGGCGCCGAAGTGATGTACACCGGGCGCAGCGACCGGCGGCTCGCCGAGGCGCAGGCGGCGCTCGGCACCCCGCTGGCGCACCCGGTGCGCTCCGACGTCACCGACGCCGGGGCCATCGACGCACTCCGCGACCAGGTCGCCGACCGCCTCGGAGGCATCGACCTGCTGTTCGTGAATCAGGGCGTCGCCGAGTTCCAGACGCTCGAAGAGGTCACGGAGGAGTCGTGGGACCGCATCTTCGACGTGAACGCCAAGGGGGCCTTCTTCACCGTCCAGCGGCTGGCGCCGTTGATGGCCGAGGGCGGTTCGATCGTGTTCACCACCGTCTCCAACGACCAGATATTCCCCGGCCTCAGCGCCTACTCCGCGGCGAAGGAAGCCGTCGCCGCCTTCTCGAAGGTGCTCGCGGCCGAACTGCTCCCCCGGGGCATCCGCGTCAACGCGATCGCCCCCGGCTTCATCCTCACCCCCACCATGGGCGTCGCCGAACTGACCGAGGAGCAGCGCGCCGAGTTCGTCGAACAGGGCAACGCCTCCACGCCGATGGGCCGGGGAGGCACCGTGGAAGAGGTCGCCGCCGCCGCGCTGTACCTGGCGGTCGAGGCCACCTTCACCACCGGAGTGGAACTGACCGTGGACGGCGGGTTCGGCCAGGGCCTCGGCGTCTGACGGACCCGGGCTGACAGGCGCCCGGGTCCCGGGCGGCGGGTCCACGGCCGACAGAATTCCGGGCGGGGTTCATGGCCGACAGGGTTCCGGGCGGCGGGTCCATGGCCGCCCGGCTCCCGGCCGCCTGGACCCCGGACCCCGGACACCGGCTCAAGGTCGCCCGGCCCCCGGACCGCCGGCCCCCGCACGCCTGGCCCCCCCACACCTGGCCCCCGCACGGCAGGCCCCCCGCACGGCAGGCCCCCCGCACGGCAGGCCCCTGCACGGCAGGCCTCCCGGGCAGGCGACCCCCGGCCGCCCGGCTCCCGGACCGCCAGCTCCCGGCCCCCGGCTCAAGGTCGCCCGGCCCCCGGACCGCCGGCTCTTGGCCGCCTGGCCCCCGCACGCCTGGCCCCCGCACGCCTGGCCCCCGCACGCCTGGCCCCCGCACGCCTGGCCCCCGCACGCCTGGCCCCCGCACGCCTGGCCCCCGCACGCCTGGCCCCCGCACGCCTGGCCCCCGCACGCCTGGCCCCCGCACGCCTGGCCCCCGCACGCCTGGCCCCCGCACGCCTGGCCCCCGCGCGGCAGGCCCCCCGCGCGGCAGGCCCCCCGCGCGGCAGGCCTCCCGGGCAGGCGGCTCCCAGGCGGCGGCTCCCGGCCCGCAGGCTCCCGGCCCGCAGGCTCCCAGACCGCAGGCTCCCGGTCCGCCGGGTCCGCTGACAGACTGGACCCATGCCTCCGCCCAGCAGCCGCCGCCTCTCCCTCCAGCAGATCGTCGAAGAACAGCGCCGCGCCGCCTTCGTCGGACGACAGGCCGAACTAGACCTGTTCCGCGCCAATTTGGCGCTGCCGCCCGAGGACCCCCGGCACCGGTTCGTCTTCCATGTGCGGGGCAACGCCGGGGTCGGCAAGACCTCGCTCGTACGGGAATGGCGAGAGGTGGCAGGGGAGTTCGGGGCGGTCACCGCATCGGTCGACGAGAGCGCCGACTCCGTGCCCGACGTACTCGCCGACTTCGCCGCGCAGTTCGCCGAGCAGGGACACCCGCTCAAGGCGCTGGACCGGCTGCTGGCCACCTACCGTCGCGCGCGCCACGAGGCGGCCGGCCGGCTCGCGGCGGACAGCGGGACGCCGGGCGGGGCCCCATCCCCCGGGGCGCTCGCCGCCGCACAGGCCGGGCTGATCGCGGCCGGGACGATACCCGTCGTCGGGGCGCTCGCCGGAGGCATCGACCCGGCGGTCGTGGCGCGGGGCGCGGGCGGACTGCGGGCGGTCTTCGGGGGCCGGGGCCGGCAGCAGGAGGAGGCGCTGCTGCTCGCGGAACCGGTACGGGTCCTCACCCCGGTCTTCGTCGCCGAGCTGGACCGGGTGGCGGACACCGTGCCCTGGATCGCCCTCTTCCTGGACACCTACGAGTGCACCGCACCCCAACTGGACCGGTGGCTGGCGGACCTGCTGACCCCCGGCCGGTACGGCGACCTGCCGGCCAACCTCGTGCTCACCCTGGCCGGCCAGCGCCGCCTCGACCCCGTCCACTGGGGCGACCGGAGCCGGCTGATCGCCGACGTACCGCTCGGGCCGTTCACGCAGGCCGAGTCGCGCCGACTCCTGCACGAGCGCGGGGTGGTGACGGAGTCCGTCGTACGGGAGGTGCTGCGGCTCTCCGGCGGCCTGCCCGTCCTGGTCTCCACGCTCGCCGCCAACCCCGGGGCGGCCGGGGAGGCGAACGCCACCGCCGTCGAACGCTTCCTGGCGGGGGAGAGGGACCCGGCCCGCCGGGCGGCGGCGCTCGCCTGCGCGCTGCCGCGCCGGTTCGACGAGGACCTGGTCGCCGTCGCCGTGGCCGCACCCCGGAACGGGCCGCACGCCGTGCCCGATCTCTACGACTGGCTGCACGAGCTGCCGTTCGTCGCCGAGCGGCACTCCGGCCACTCCCGGTACCACGCCGTCGTCCGGGCCCCGATGCTCCGCCTCCAGCGCACCGGGTCGCCGCGACGGTGGAAGGCGGCGCACGACCGGCTGGCCGACGCCTTCGTCGCCCGGCGGGACGCGGCGGCCGAGGGCATCGACCCGGAGCGCCTCTGGGCCGAGCAGCCCTGGCGCCGGGCGGCCCTGGACGTGCTCTACCACCGGCTCTGCGCCCGCCCCCGCACCGCGCTGCCCGAGGCCCTGCGCGCCGGGATCGAGCTGTGCGGGCAGGCCCCGTCCCGCGCCCGCCACTGGGCCCGGACCCTCGCGGAGGCGGGCGAGGACGCCGACAGTGCCGTACTGCGCGACTGGGGCCGGGACCTGCTGGCCGCCATAACGGACCACGGGCCCCGGCCCACCGCCGCCCTCGGCCTCCTGCTGACCCGGGCCGAGCTGACCGACACGGACCGGGCCGCCGCCCTCGTGGTGCGCGCCTGGCACCGCTTCCGCGCCGGGGAGCTGGACGCCGCGCTGTCCGACCACGGGCGGGCGATCGCCGTGAACCCGCGCAGCGAACGCGCCCACCAGGGCCGGGCGGTGATCCTGCGCTCGCTCGGCCGCTACGAGGAGGCCCTCGCCGATCTGGACCGGGCCGAGGAGATCGCGCCCGCCTGGGCCTGGGCGGTGCGCGAGCGGGGGGAGACCTACCGGCGGATGGGCCGCCTGGAGGAGGCCCTGACCGTCCTGGACCGGGCGCACGCCCTCGACCCGTCCGACGCCGTGCCGCTGGGCAGCCGGGGCCTGGTCCGCCATGCGCTGGGCCGGCACGAGGAGGCGCTCGACGACTTCGACCGGGCGATCGCGCTGTGGCCGGAGTACGCCTGGGCGCTGGTGAGGCGGGCCCGGGTCCGCACCGCCCTCGGCGACCCGGTGGGCTCCCTCGCCGACCTGGACCGGGCCGAGGAGCTGTCCCCCGGTCTGGCCGGAACGGAGGGGGAGCGGGGCGAGGTGTACCGGGCGACGGGCCGGCCCGAGGAGGCCGTCGCCTGCTACGACCGGGCCTTGGCCCTGGACCCCGACTACGCCTGGGCGTACGGCAGCAGGGCCCTCGCGCTGGAGACCCTCGGCCGGACCCCGGAGGCGCTGGCGGACCTCGACCGGGCGCTGGAGCTGGACCCGGACTACGCGTGGGCGCGGGCGCAGCGGAAGCGGCTGGCGGCGGCGGCCGGGTCGTAGGGTCGGAGGCATGCGCGATGTGCGGGTGGTGCTGATCGGCGGGACCTCGAACACCGGGAAGTCGACCGTCGCCGAGGCGGTGGCGGACCGGCTCGGATTCGAGCACCGCTCCACGGACGGCCTGGCCCGGCACCCGGGACGGCCCTGGCGGACCCCGGAGCACGAGGTGCCGCCGCATGTCGCCGAGCACTACGGCACGCTGACCCCCGACGAACTCCTCGAATCCGTCCTCGACCACTACGAACGGCTCCGGCCGCGTATCGAGGAGCTGATCACCGACCGCGCGGGGACCGGGGCCCCCGGCCTGGTCCTGGAGGGCTCGGCGCTCTGGCCCCCGTGGGTAGCCCGGCTGACGGTTCCCCGTACGGCCGCCGTATGGCTCACCGCCGACGACACGGTCGTACGCGACCGGGTGCGGGCGGCGGGGCGCTACGAGGAGGCGACGGACGCCGAACGGCACCTCATGGACCGGTTCCTGGCCCGTACCGTCCGCTATCAGACGCGGATGCTGGACGCCGTGGAGGCACTGGGGCTGTCCCGGATCGACAGCGGCGACGGCCGGAAGGCGGCGCAACTGGCCGACGCCGTGCTCACCGCCGCGACGGCCCAGGCACGCCCCGGCCGCTGACCTCCGCACCGGGTCAAAAACGACCTGCAGGACGTCCGTCGTCATACCCGTACGTACCCGGGTCGCCCGGTCCGGGCGCCTCGTAGCTACCACGGCGAAGGGACGTGACGATGTCCGAGCGGCCACAGAATCCTCGGCACGGGCGGAGGGGAAACCGGTAACCTTTCCCTGCTTCGTACAGCGAACACTGAAGGCGGGGGCGTCGGTGCGCGAACACCGTAGGCACGGAGGTCGCACGTACCGGGCAGGGCACGGATGACCGCCGACATGGGTTCCGGCGTCGGCTTACGGCAGTCGGTCAGCCTCATCATTCCGGTCCGGCTGCACGCCGACCCCGACGTGTGGGCCGAGGGGCCCCTTCCCTTCGAGGCCGGCGGCCATCGGACGGATGTGGCCTCGCGCCAGACGTATTTCACCCCGGCCGCCGGACGCGCACTGTACGGGTCGCCGCAACGGCCGCGCCGCTGGCACCTGTTCGTCGACGTCGTCCACGGCCCACTCCATCTGCACGGCCTGGAGATCCTGCGCACCCCGACGGAGCTGCATCCCCACCACGCACAGGCCGTCCTGCACCTCAGCGTCCCCTCGGCGGGGTTGCTGGAAGTGCTCCGGGCGCTGGGAGGCCGGGCGGGCGCCGGGCCCGATCCGATGGACGGCCCGCTCGCTCCCGACGTCCTTCTCGCAGGCGTCGCCTCGCCGATGGCCCTGGGTGCCGCCACGCACCCGTACACCGTTGCCTTCCTGACCCCGGGGCCCGCCGAGACCGCCGCACTGCGCTCCGACGGTGTGCTTCCGGAGACGGCCGACCGCTGGCTCTGGGCCCTGGCCTCCCGCTCCAACGAGGCGGACTTTCCCACCGCCCCGGAGCAGTTGCCCGGCCAGACCGAGCGTGCCGTGCGGATCTCGGCCGACTGGAGTGCTCTCGTGCTGCGCCACGGTGCCGCGTTCCTCGGCCACCGGCCCGACGAGGGTGACGGAGACTTCTACGATTTCGCGGCCCTGCACGTCCGTTCCGTCTACCTGGACGCCCTCCTTCTCGGTATCGCGCAGCGCGATCACATCGACGAGCTGACCGACGGGCTCTCCGGGGTCTTCGACGGCCCCGGGCTCGCCCGCCGCGTCACCGAACTCGAACGGGACATCGCAGGGTTCCGGAGTACCTACTGGCGTCAACACCTGACCGCCCACGGCCCGGCCAACGAACTGTTGCTCGCCTACCACGAGCAGTACCGGCTGCCCGCCCGCTTCGAGGAGATCCTCGCGGAGGCCGCCGACTACTCCCGGCTCGTCCAGACGCAGGACGGACAACAGATCGCCGGTGCCCTCGGTGTGCTGACGATCCTCGGCCTGCCGCTCGGCACCGCACTGAGCATCCTGCAGGTGCTCGGCGACGAGGACCCACGCCACCTCCTGCTTGCCCTGGCCGTCGCTTTCGTCGCCACGGCAGCGGCCTTCACCACTCGGTACGGACGCCTCGTCCTCGCCTCGCTGCGCGGGAGCCGCACCTCCGACGACTGAGATCAACCGATGTGCCCGAGAGCCCAGTTGTTAGCATCAGGTACAAACTGCCGAACAGGACGCGGTCGACGTGACGGTCAACGAGGGCGAGTCGCTCCGGCTCTACAAGAAGGCCCTGCGCTATGCCGAATCGGATCCAGAGGTGTTTCTCAGTACGGCACGGCGTGCGGCGGAGGCGATCCTTCTGGACCTTGCCATGAGGGAGGCCATCGGATCCAAGCCGACGCTCGAATCCCTGCTCACGGTCCTCACGGCCAAAGGGGTCGTACCGGCCAAGATGGTGCTCGCCATCCGCACGATCCAGAACTACGGCAACTTCGGAAGCCACGCCCTCGACGGTTCGGGCGACGAGATCTCCGCCGAGGACGTGCAGCCCTGTCTCAACGCCCCGACGCAGCTGGCGGCCTGGTACGGACGGACCAGTTCGTCGTTCGCCGAGAGCGAGGGGCATGAGGCGCTGTCCGCCGTGCAGAACACGCCCGGCACGAGCCGCCTGGCCGACTCCACACTGATCGTGGTGAAGGCGCTGCTTCTGGGCTGTGGCTTCGACGAGGTGCTGGCCCGACGCAACCACCGCCTGGTGTGTGTACAGCTCCCGTGGTCGGACCAGTTGGTCAGGGAGGTCGCGGAGGGGCGACTGGACCTGGCGATCTACAACGAGCAACGGCTCCGGAGCATGATCGAGGAGGATGGGGAGCTGGCACACCGGGTGGCCTCCGTGGGCCGCCTCGGCCACTCGATGGGGGGACGGAACTTCTATCTTCTCGCTGCGCGAGGTGGACGCTGGGGCGGCGCGACGGCCGAGGAATTCCTTGCCGATCCGGCAGGCGCGGAGATCGCCGTACCCAGGTACAGCGACATGTTCGCCAATGTCCTCACCGCCCTCGCCACGGACGAGGCCGGGCTGCGGGAGAGGGGCGTACGGATTCTCGACGTGCCGCATCACCTCGGTCTCGAACTCTTCCATCTGAACCGGGACGTCCTGGCTGTCGGCGGACAGAACCTTCGGATGCACGCCCGGGACGAGGACGACTACTTCGAGCTGCTGAACTCCGACATGCTTCCGGCCCCGGCCCAGGCACGGTTACGGTCGGCGGCGGCCAACGTCCTCATCGCGAACCGCGCCTGGCTGTCGTCGATCGGTTTCCGGCCGAACGACCTCTTCCGTGAACTGATGCGCCGTTTCCACGACATGGGTACCGACGTGGACCGCTTGGAGGCCACCGTCGACGAGCTGATCGCCCATGCCTCGTTCCCTCTCCAGAGCACCCGGGACAGCCGGGAGCGACTGGTGCGCCACGTCCTGTTCGAGAGCTACCGCCTGGGGGACCCGTGACCGGCGAGAAACGCGTCCTGGTACTGGGCGGAACCAATTTCGACATCATCGTGCAGGCGGAGGACTTCCCTCAGGAGCACGAGAAGGTCCGGGGCGAGGCCTGTGCGGCGCGTCCCGGTGGGTCGGCGGCGAACACGGCCCTGGGTCTGGCCCGTCAGGGCTGCGAGGTCAGGCTCGTGTCGGCGGTGGGGGACGACGCGCTGGGCCGCCTGTGCCTGGACGATCTGCGGGACGGAGGAGTGGACACGGCGCTGATACGCGTGGACGCCTCCTTGCGGACAAGCATGGCCATCGTGATCTCGTCCGGGACCGGCAAACGGATGATGACGTTTGCCGGTGCCGACCGTGATCAGGCGTTCCGGGCAGTGACGGAGTCGGACGTGGTGGCCGTGGACCATGTCCACGTCGTCGGAGTGCCCACGCCGGAGCTCGGCCGTGTGGTGGGTCTCGCACGCCGGACCGGCCGTACCGTCTCGGTCGAATGGAACGGCCGGGACATGAGCGAACTGGCCAAGGGACCGGGGCTGAACCTGATGAATGCCGACGAGGCGGGTCGGCTCCCCCACGCCCTGCCGGGGGACGCCGCCGCTACCGCCCTGCGCTACGCGGAGCGGCTGTCGGGAGAGGTGATTCTGACGCAGGGCGCCGAGGGCGCCCTCTGGGCCGCACCGTCCGGTGCGCTGGTGCGCGAACCGACGACAGCCGTGGAGCCCGTGGACCGTACCGGGGGCGGTGACGCCTTCAACGCCGGGGTCATCGCCGGCTGGCTGTTCGACGAGCCGCCGTCCGGATGCATGCGCAGAGGGCTTGATGCCGCATTGCACGTGATCACGAAGATAGGAGCTCATCCATGACCAGGTGGCTCGGCGTCGCCCTGCTTCCCCGTGCGGACCACACACGCGCGGCCATCCAGCTGCAAGAGAGTCTGGGCGGTGACCGCCCGCTGCAACCGCCACTGAGCGAGGACGGCAACCTGCCCCATCTGACCGTTTTCCAGGGACCTTTCGAGGACGACCTGGACCCCGAGCGGGAACTGGCGAGGATCGGAGCGTCCGTGAGCCTGCCGGGGCAGCTGTCGCTCGCGTCCGTCGGCATCGTGTACCAACCGACCGGCTGGCTCTTCATGTCCGTCGAACGGCCCGCGCTGCTGGAGAAGGTCCAGGAAGTCGTCCTCGACGGCCTTGCGCCCCGCCTCGACCGGCAGGCGTTCGACACCTCGAAGGACACCTCCAGGTTCACGGAGGCCGAACGTGCCAGCTTCGCCCGGTACGGCTACCGCTACACCGGCGACGCCTACGCACCCCACATCACACTCGGGCGCACCGACGAGGCCACCGCACTCGAACTCGTACGGACCGCACCCGAGCGCACCCGCGTTCCAGACCAGTGGACCTTCGACCGGCTCAGCTTCTACGCGATGGGAGAGCACGGCGCCCACGCGGAGAAATTGGCAGAGCGACCGGTCGCCGCCGTATGAGTCCCCGGCACGCACTGTATGACGCGGCCTCCCTGCACCGCTTCGCCCGGGAGGCCGTGGACGCCGGGGTGGAGTGGCTGGCCGGGGAGGGGTCGGGGCCGCTCTGGACGCACAGGCGGTTCAAGCCTTCGGGGGAGGAGGTCACCGATGCCGACGTCGAGGTGGAGCGGCGGATGACCCGCGTTCTCGTGGATCGCACTCCGGAGATCCCCGTCGTCGGTGAGGAGGCGGCAGGCCCGGGTCCGGTTCCCGATACGTGTTGGCTGCTGGACCCCATCGACGGCACGATGAACTTCACCCGTGGAGCCCCCGGGTACGCCGTTTCGCTCGCCTGCGTGGTGGACGGGACGCCGGTGCTCGGTGTGGTGCACGCCCCCGCTCTCGGGCGGCGCTGGACTACGGGAGCCGGGGGAGCGAAGGCTGCGGGCGTGCAGGGCAGCCGCGGTCTCTCCGGGGCGGTGGTCGGCCTGACGGGAACGGGCTCCGGCCGTCCACGTTCCGCCCGGCTCATCGGCCGGCTGTACGACGTGGCCCACCGGATCAGACTGCAAGGTGCGATGAGCTTGGATCTGGTGGGAGTGGCGGAGGGATGGCTGGACGCCTGCGTCTGCCTCGGCCCAGCCCCCTGGGACGTGGCCGCGGGCGTCGCCCTGGTGCGGGAGAGCGGCGGGGCGGTGCTGGGAGCGGGCGGGGGCGCCTACACCTCGCAGTCCCCGATCCTGGCCGCGGGCGCCGATCCGGTCGCCCGTGAGCTCATCGCGCTCTGGGAGTCGCTCGACAACTGACGGCCCTTCCGCGGGCTGTGGAAGAGGTGAAGCGCGCGGTACCCGACCGGGTCAAAAACGACCTGCGGGACGTCCGTCGTCATACCCGTACGTACCCGGGTCGCCCCCTCTACCGCCCGTTCCCGTTCGATTACAGTGCTTGCGCGGTCGCCCGCAGGGGCCCGCGCGGGCGTGTACGTGGTGACGGGGAGGGTGCGGGGTGAGCACAGGGACCACGGCGGTCTGGGGCCGGGCCGAGCAGCAGGACTTCCGCAGCCGGGTCCGCGGGGCGCTGCTCGGCGGGGCCGTCGGGGACGCGCTCGGGGCCGGGGTCAGCGGGCTGGTGCTGGAGGAGATCCGCGCCGCCCACGGCGTCGAGGGGGTCGTCGACTACGTCCCCGCGCACGGCAGACGCGGCGCGGTCACCGCCCTCACCCAGCTCACCCTGTTCACCGTCGACGGGCTGATCCGCGCCCAGGTCCGCCGCGACACCGGGGCCTGGCACCCGCCCACGGATGTGCACCGGGCCCATCTGCGCTGGGCCGCCACCCAGCACGACTGGGGGCCCGACGAGCGGCGCGAGGACAACGGCTGGCTGGCCGCCGAGGAGTGGCTCTACGTCCGCCGCGCGCCGGCCCGGGAATGTCTGGGCGGCTTCGGCGACTCCGTCATGGGCACCCTCGACCGGCCGAAGAACCCCACCGCCCGGGACGCGGGCGCCCTCACCCGGTCCGCGCCGTTCGGGCTCCTCGTGGGCTGGGAGCCGGGGCTCGTGCTCCAGCTGGCCGTCGAGTGCGCGGCCCAGTCCCACGGCCACCCCGCCGCCCAGCTGTCCGCCGGAGCCTTCGCCCTCCTGGTGCACGGTCTCGCGCGCGGCGAGAGCCTGGACGGGTCCGTGCAGAACGTGCTGGCGCTGCTCGCCGAGCGCCCCGGCCACGAGCCGGTGACCGAGGCCCTGAGGCAGGCCCTCGGCTCCGTGCGGCAGGGCATTCCCGGCCCGGCCCTGATCGAGGCGCTGGGCGCGAGCGACGCCGCCGAGGAGGTCCTCGCCGTCGCCGTGTACTGCGCGCTGGTCAGCGAGGACGTCCGGCACGGGCTGCGGCTCGCGGTGAACCACAGCGGCCCCTCCCGTGCCACCGGGTCGGTCTGCGGGGCACTGCTCGGGACGCTGCACGGCGAGACCGCGCTGCCGCCGGCCTGGCTCGCGGAGCTGGAGGGGCGGGCCACGCTCCTCGAACTGGCCGACGACTTCGCGATGGAGATGACCCAGGGCCCCGCCCTGCACAGTCCGGCCGCCGTCGCCCCGGGCTGGCTGGCCCGCTACCCGCGCGGCTGAGGGGCGGGGCCTGCCGACTACCCGCGCGGCCGAGGGGCGGGGGCCGGGCCTCCGTCCTGGGCGGGGATCACGGCGGCCGTCGCCGTACCGTCCCCGTCGCCGTCCCCGTCCCCCTCGTTGATCCGGGTCAGCAGCGCGTCGCGCTCCGGGGTGTCCTCCGGCTTCAGGTAGCCGATCAGGATGTAGAGCACGAGCGAGACGGCGAGCGGCACGGACACCTGGTACTGGAGCGGCACCCCGCCCTCGACGGCCCAGTGGATCGGGTAGTTGACCAGCCAGAAGGCGAACAGGCCCGAGGCCCAGCTGACCAGCGCCGCCGTCGGCCCGGACTTCCGGAACGGGCGCAGCAGACCCAGCATGAACGGGATCGCGATCGGGCCCATCAGCCCGGCGACCCACTTGATCACGACGGTGATGATGTCCTTGAACGCGGGCGAGTTGATCTGCGTCGCGATGGCCATCGACAGCGCGAGGAAGGCCACGGTGGTCCAGCGGGCCGCGATCAGCCCGGCACGCTCGTTCCAGCCGCGTGCCGCCTTCGAGAGCGTCGGGGCGATGTCCCGGGTGAAGACGGCCGCGATGGCGTTGGCGTCGGACGAGCACATGGCCATCGTGTGGGAGAAGAAGCCGACGATGACCAGTCCCAACAGGCCGTGGGGCAGTAGCTGTTCGGTCATCAGGGCGTAGCTGTCGGAGGCGTCCGGCTTCTGTGCGTCGACCAGCAGCGGGGCGACCCACATCGGGAAGAACAGCACCAGCGGCCAGACGAACCACAGGATCGCCGACAGCCGGGCGGACCGGGTGGCGGAGGCGGCCGAGTCGGTCGCCATGTACCGCTGGGCCTGGTTCCACATCCCGCCGTTGTACTCGAACGTCTTGATGAACAGGAACGCCATCAGGAACGTCACCGTGTACGGGCCGGCGGTCGGGTCCGCGTGCCCTTCCGGAAGCTCGTCCCAGACCGTCCACAGGGTGGCGAAGCCGTCGAGCTCGCTCATCACGGCGAACAGCATCGCCAGCCCCGCGAACAACTGGATGATGAACTGGCCCAGTTCGGTGAGGGCGTCCGCCCACAACCCGCCGACGGTGCAGTAGATCCCGGTGACGACGCCGGTGATCAGGATGCCCTGGGTGATGGAGAGCCCGGTGAAGACGGACAGCAGGGTGGCGATGGCGGCCCACTTGGCGCCGACGTCCACGATCTTCAGCAGCAGCCCCGACCAGGCGAGCGCCTGCTGGGTCTGGATGTTGTAGCGGTTCTTGAGGTATTCCAGCGGCGAGGCGACGTGGAGGCGCGAACGCAGCCGGTTCAGCCGGGGCGCGAAGAGCTTCGCGCCGATGAAGATGCCGATGGCGATGGGCAGCGACCAGGTCACGAAGGACGTGATCCCGTACTGGTAGGCGATGCCGGCGTAACCGGTGAACATCACCGCGCTGTAGCCGGACATGTGGTGCGAGATCCCCGACAGCCACCACGGCATCTTGCCGCCTGCCGTGAAGAAGTCGCTGACGTTGTCCACGCGCTTGTGCGACCAGAGTCCGATCGCGACCATCACGCCGAAGTAGCCGATGAGTACAGCCCAGTCGAGACTGTTCATGTCCCCCTCCAGGGGTCCGCCTTGTGAACGGGAACGCACTTCGTCGGTACGGCCGTTCAGCGGCGTCCCCTCGCGGGAGCGGGGACTTCGGGGATTGAACCCCCTGTAAGGGCGCATGGTCAAGACTGCCAATGGTCATGTATGTGAATGTAGGTCAACAAGGCGAACGATTTTACTTGTTCTTGACCTCGCGGGGCGTTGTCGCGAACGTGACCGCAGCCACACGATGGGCGGGCACTTCGTCAGGCTGTGCAGAGAAGATCAGGGAGTACGCGGCAACGCGCGAAGGCCGCACGGGATGCGGGTCCCGTGCGGCCGAGAAGTCGAAAGGGAGAGTGCCTCGGGTGCGAGTGGTGCGAGTGGCGGGAGCGGCGCGAGGGGGGAGGTCGGGCGGCCGGGGGCGCCTGCGCGAGCCGGGTGGCGCGCGTCAGCGCATCAGCTCGCCCGCGTTGACCAGGAGTGACTGGCCGGTGATCGCCCGGGCCCGGTCGGTCTACCAGGACCGCACCCACGTGTTCACGGCCTTCCAGGACCACGAGGCCACCGTCTACCGCGACGGGGCCGCCGGCCCCCGGGACTTCCACGCGCTCGACCACCCGTACGCGGGTCTCGTCCTCCAGGTCGTCGACGCGGAGGGGCCCGAGCAGCGGGCGGAGCTGCGCGATCCGCAGGGCTGCAGGATCCGGGGGCTGCTGGGAGGAGCGCTTCACGGGCACGGACGCGGCGGTCGCGGAGACGGGTCTCGGGCGGGTCGAGCTGGTCGCGCCGTTCGTGCCGACCGTGCCGAGGGCGGACCGGTACGTCGACCGGCCGCGGTGACGCCGGGGAACAGCGCCGGATCGTGCCGAGCCCCCTCGGCCAGGACGGCGAACCGGTCGAGAGGGCTCCATCAGGTGGTGCGGTGTCGCGTGGTGCTGGGTGGTGCGGTCGTGCGAGGTCAGGCGTTGATCGTGCCCGTGGCTACGTCGCGCACGAACGCGTTCCACGCACCGGGGACGAAGGCGAGCGAGGGGCCCTCGGGGGCCTTCGAGTCACGTACGGCGATGGACAGCGCGACCGGGGACTTGACCTCGACGCACGCGCCGTTGCCCCCGGAGTACGACGACTTCGTCCACTTGTCCGTAGCACCCTGAAGAATTGCCATGTTCACTCCGGTTCAGAGAGTTGGGTGGGTCGCACCAACCTGATTCCGATTGGCGTGATCGACGCTACTCGCCAAGCCCCGTCCATGAGATGGCCGTTCACTCGACCGGATGGTCTTTCCCCGGTAGGCCTTCCGTGGCGAGCGGGCGGCGGTGTACCATCCCGCCGCCGACTCGCTTCTGGAAGGGCTCGTACCCGACGCGCCGGCTCCGGCGCGTCAACTCGTGTACGACTTGGCGATCTTGCTGATGAACTCCCGGGTCTGCTCCACGTTCAGCGCCTGCGCCCGCAGGTGTTCGTACATCACGCTGTAGCGCTGCACGTCGTTCGCCTTCTCCAGGTAGAGATCGCTCGTGACGCCCTCGATGTAGACGACGCTGGAGTCCGCGGCGTCCGGGAACTCCAGGATCGCGTACTGGCCGTTGATCCCCGGGTGCGCGCCCATGTCGAACGGCAGGACCTGCACGGTGACGTGCGGCAGGTGGGACTGCTCGACGAGGTGCTCCAGCTGCTCGATCATCACCTGCTTGTCGCCGACCACCCGGCGCAGAGCCGACTCGTCGATCACGGCCCACAGCCGCAGCGGGTTCTCCGGCGCGTTGACCCGGTCCTGCCGTCGCGACCGTACGTTGACCCGCTTCTCGATGTCCGACGGAGGGGCCTCGGGAAGCGCGCCGCTGATCAACGCCTCGGCGTACGCACGGGTCTGGAGCAGGCCCGGGACCATCTGGGGCTCGTAGACCCGCAGCGACTCCGCGTCGGTCTCCAGACCGATGTAGACGCTGTACGGGATGTCGCCGAAGGCGTGCCACCAGCCCTGCTGGCGGGAGTCCTTCGCCATCTGCATCAGCGAGTCCACGATGCGGTGGTCCTCGACCTCGTACACCCCGCAGAGGTCGCGTACGTCGCGCTGGCTGATGGACCGGCGGCCGTTCTCCAGGCGGCTGATCTTCGACTGCGAGACCAGCAGCCGCTCCGCCACTTCCTCGGCCGTCATGCCTTTGAGTTCGCGCAGGCGGCGCAATTCCTGGCCCAGCCTGCGTCGCCTGACAGTGGGATTGACGTTGGACGGCACGGAAACGGCACCTCCGGCTATGTAGCTGTGCGTATCTACTGCTCAGCAGATTGCCACCCCTTGCCCCGGCCGCGCTGGGAAACGGCCACACGCGGGGCGCGGGGGCGCACGCACCGGTGTGCGGGAGGGCGCGCAAGCGCACGGGGCAGCCGGTAGTGGTGACTACCGGCTGCCCCGTGCGTGGTGCGGCTCCCGGACCGGGTCCTGTGACGACGGACGACGGTACGGCGTTGTGCTGTTGTCAGGTCCGTGCGGTCAGCCGGCGGCGGTGTGCGCCATGCTGCCGCGACGGGCCTGTGCTTGCTGCTGCAACGGGAGACCCGCTGCCTGCTGCGTACGGCGTGGCTGGACGGCCACACCGTTCTGGACGTCCATCACGGCGTGCGCCACGAGTCCGCCCATCGGGTCGTGCCTGATCAGGTCCCGGAGCCGGGAGCGCGAAGAGCGCCCCTCGTTCCCGGGGTACAGATGCTTGCCGAGTCCGACCGCGTGGGCCAGTGCGGCGAGCGCCGCGGTCCGTGGGTCCGGCGGTACGCCGGTACGGATCGCGCTGTCCAGCCGGTTCCTTATGTCCCGGCTGATCGCCGTCTCCGTCGCTTGGTAGCGAGTCGTCGGCAGCACTCCGCACATCTGGCCCGCCACGGCATGAACCATGCCGCACCGCTCCAGATGAGCGAGATAGATCTGGCGCAGCCCCAGGCGGGGCCCGCCGATCCAGTGGACCGCCCGAACCGGGCTGCCACGACGGCGCAGCAGCTCCAGTGCGGAGTCCAGAGTCGGATCTCCTGTCGGCCGTGGCATCACCACGGCGATACGATCCCCGTCAGGGGCTATCCGTCCTGCCAGAGCCAGCTCCACTAGCTGTGCCCCGGCCAGGCCGAGGTCGAGCGACTGCGGCTGCGCTGTGGTACCCGTGGTCGGGTCCAGAGCGAGCAGCAAAAGCTCCTCCGGGATTGTTCTGCGGCTCCTGCCCATCCATGCCTCCCCGCGTGGATGTCTGACAGGGTGACCCCTCTCACATTGGTCTGTCGAGAGCGCCTGCCTGCTTTGCAAGGGAACCAGTAGGTATGTCGTTCTCGTCTAGCAGCTCGGCCAGGGGTTCACACAGGACACTGGTAGATGGTTCGGACAGCGCGGGGTGACCCCGCAGCGCACGAGGAGGCATCGGTGGCGGGCGAGTTCCCCGACAAAACGGAGCAGCAGAAGTCGTCGGGGACGGCTGCGGAGGAACGCGACCCGCGCTTCGCCGTGTTCCGTGACCCCGGCGCGGACCCGGACGCGGATGCGAGCGGGAACGCGGATACGGGCGTGGGTTCGGGCGCCACGTCCGACACGGCGACCGCTGTCTTCCGTCCCCGGCTTCCGGAGGACGCCGCCCGGCGCGAGCCCGGGGAGGAATCCCCTTCCGCGGCGCGTGAGCCGGAGGCCGAGCCCGAGGCCGCGTCCGAGCCGGACGTCGATTCCGAGGCCGGTTCCGGGGCCGAGGCCGACGCAGAGACCGCCGCCGAGCCGGAGAGCGCGCCTGTGGCGGCCTCCAGGGCCTCTGGGGAGGCCGACGCGCCTTCGGAGGGCACGGGAGCCGCTGAGGGCCACACGGGCCCGGACGCGGGCGCTGATACGCCCGACGTGGAGACGTCCGGCACGGAGGCGCCCGGCACGGAGACGGTGGCCGATGCCGATGCCGATGCCGATGCCGATGCCGGGGACGGTCGGCTGCGTGCCGCGGTGGCCGCCTGGGTTGATGCCGATGCGGAGGGTAAGCCGGCGGCGGACACCGAGGACGACGCGGACTCCGGTGCCGATTCCGCGTCCGACACCGAGGACGACACCGAGGCCGAACCCTCCGCGAAAGACGAGCCGGACGAGGAGCCCGAGGCGGGCGCGACGCAGAAGCCCGAGGCGGACGGGGACGCGGCGGACGCTGAGCCGGAGTCGAAGGGCGAGCCCGACGACAAGCCGAAGGCCGGCCCCACGCCCGAATCCACGCGCACCGACACGACCGACTCCACGCCCGAACCGAAGGCCGACGCCAAGGCGGACAGCGCGTCCAGCGCGTCCGACGCCTCCGACCTGCGAGGAGTCGATCAGCCCACGGCCATCTTCAAGGCGGTCAAGCCGGTCGGCGCGGCTGACCGGGTCGATCAGGCGACGACCGCGCTGAAGCTCCCGCCGGGCGAGGTCCCCCCCGGGGGCAAGAGCGAGACCAAGCCCGAGGACAAGCCCGGGAGCAAGCCCGAGAGCGAGGTGGAGCGCACGAGCACGTTCGTGCCGCTGCGCTCCGACGACGTACGGTCCGCCCCCGCGCCCCGCGACCAGGAGCCCGGGGCTGGACCAGAGGCACGTCCCGGGCGCCCGCCGCGCCGTCCGCCGCGCCGTCCTGGGCGGCGGCCGAGCGGACCCGGCAGCAGCCGCTGCCGCCGAGGCCGCCGCTCGACCTGCTCGCCGAGCTGACGAACACTCCGCCGCCCCGGGAGACCCCGGTCCGGACCGCCGTCCGGCGGGTCAAGATCTGGACCCCGCTGGTGCTCCTCCTGCTGATCGTCTTTGCGATCGTACAGGTGATGCGCCCGCTGCCGGAGCCCACGTTGGAGCTCACGGCGAAGCCGACGTACACCTTCGAGGGCGGCGAGACGAAGCTGTCCTGGCCGGGCCAGGGGCAGTCGGCCGTGATGGTCGACGGCGTCGGGGCGCTCGGTTCCGAGGGCGCGCAGAAGCCGGCCCCGATCGCCAGCGTCGCGAAGGTCATGACCGCCCACGTGATCCTCCAGGAGCACCCACTCAAGGGTGACGAGGAGGGCGAGGCGATCACCGTCGACCAGAAGGCCGAGGACGAGTCCAAGCGGCCCGACGAGTCGACGGCCCCGCTGACCAAGGGGCAGAAGCTCAGCCAGCGGCAGATGCTCCAACTGCTGATGATTCCCTCGGGGAACAACGCGGCGCGGCTGCTCGCCCGCTGGGACGCGGGTTCCGAGGACGCGTTCATCGACAAGATGAACGAGGCGGCCAAGGAGCTCGGCATGACCGGGTCGACGTACACGGACCCGAGCGGGCTGAAGAAGACCACGGTCTCCACCGCCACCGACCAGCTGAAACTGGCGCAGGCGGTCATGCGCAACGAGGTCTTCAGGAAGATCGTGGACATGCCTGAGATCGAGATCGAGGGCATAGACGGCAAGATCTACAACAACAACAACCTCCTGTTGCAGCCGGGCGTGAGCGGCATCAAGACGGGGTCCTCCACCCCGGCGGGCGGCAACCTGCTCTGGTCCGCGAACACCAAGGTCGACGGCAAGCTGCTGTGGATCTACGGAGCGGTCATGGGCCAGCAGGCCGGCACCGGCAGGGTCTACGACAGTCTGGAGCTGTCCCTCCAGAACAGCCTGAAGCTGATCAAGGACGCACAGGAGGCCCCGACCTCGGCGACGGTGGTGAAGAAGGGCGATGTCGTCGGGTACGTGGACAACGGATTCGGCGGACAGACCCCGGTGATCGCCACCAAGAACCTCAAGGCGGTCGGCTGGTCCGGCCTGGAGGTCGAGCTGGAGGTCACGGACAACGGCGAGGGCATCGACCACGCCGCGAAGGCCGGGAGCGAGGTCGGCATGGTGACCGTGGGGACCGGCCCCGGAAAGGTCACTGCCCCGGTGGTGCTGCAGAGCGATCTGACCGAGCCGGCCTTCGGCGACAAGCTGGCCAGGATCGGCTGAGACGCCGGAGCGGGGGAGGGGAGGGGCGACGCTGTGGGCCGCCCCTCCCCGTATATGACAGAGATACGTGCAGGGGGTACGTGTTAGCGTCCCCGGACAACTCAGGGACGCTGGGACGCGTCCTTGAACAGGTACGGGGCCGGCGGAGGACGGGGAGAGCCGTAATGACCACCGCGGAGCCGAAGCCCGGCCGCGAGGCGGACGAGACCACGGGGGCCGAGGGCGACGCCCTGCACGTTCGCGTGCCGTCCCCCCGTGTACCGGAGTCTCCGGAGTCGGAATCTCCGACTCCCCTTCAGTCCTCCGGTTCCTATGAGTCCTCTGGTTCCCTTGGTGCCTCTGGTTCCTCCGGTGCCTCTGGTTCTTCCGACCTCTCCACGGCTGCCGGTGACTCGTCCACGGCCGCCGTGGCTCCCGGGCCCGCGGGCCCCGCAGAGGGTCCCCCGGCCGCTGAGCCGTCGTCGGCCAGGGCCCGTCGCCTGCTGCGGCACCCCGTCACCATCGCGACGGCCGTCGCCGCCGTCGCCCACCTCCTCTGGTTCTTCTTCTTCGCCAACACGGGCGGCGACATCGCCGCGCAGGACGCCTGGGCCGAGTTCGTGGGCCGGCACCCCGGCACGGCGTACAACCTGGCCTGGTACGGGGGCATGCACCCCGTCTCGTACAGCGTGGTCTCGCCCTACCTGATGTCGCTGCTCGGCGTCCGTACGACGATGATGATCGTCGGCACGGTCTCCTCCGCGCTGACCGCGCTGATCCTCGTGCGGGTCCCGGCCGTCCGCAATCCGCTGGCCTGCTCGCTCGCCGGGGTCTTCGCGTTCCTGTGCAACGCGCTGTCGGGCCGGGTGACCTTCGGACTCGGGATGATGTTCGCCGTCGGCGCGGTGGCCGCGGTGTTCTGCTGGCCCCATCGCTGGCGGTACAAGCGGTGGGCCAAGGCCGGCGTCGCCGCCCCGCTCGCCGCGCTCGCCACCGCGTCCAGCCCCGTCGCCGGACTCTTCCTGGGCGTCGTCGCGGCAGCGCTGTTCCTCCACAAACGACGCCCCGGCGCGTACGCGATCGGGCTCGCCCCGGTGGCCGTGGTGGGGCTGTCCTCCTGGCTGTTCCCGTTCTCCGGTACGCAGCCGATGTCGCTCGGGACGCTGTCGCTGCCGTTCATCTTCGCGGTCCTCGTGTACGTCCTCGTACCGCGCGACTGGAGCACGGTCCGCACCGCCGCCGCCGTCTACGGGATCGGCACGCTGCTCACGTACGTCGTCGACTCGCAGATCGGGTCGAACGTCACGCGCATGGCGATGCTGTTCGCCGGGGTGGCGCTGCTCGCCGCCCTGCCGTACGCGGTGCCCCGCAGCCGCCGCTGGTACGCCCTGGTCCTGGCCTTCCTGGGCCTCAACTTCTGGATCGGGTTCAAGGGCGTCGACGACATCGTCCGGACCGCGCCCGCCGCGTCCTGGAACCGGGAACTGGCCCCGCTGCTCAACCAGCTCCAGCAGGTGGAGGCGGAGCGCGGCCGGGTCGAGGTGGTGCCCGCGAGCAGTCACCGCGAGTCATCGGCGCTCGCCCCGTACGTCAACCTGGCGCGCGGCTGGAACCGCCAGGCGGACATGAAGCGCAACCCGCTCTTCTACGACGACACGCTCGACCCGGTGAACTACCGGGAGTGGCTGGACCGCTGGGCCGTGCACTACGTGGTGCTGCCCAAGGACCGGCCGGACAACGGGGCGATCCAGGAGGCGGAGCTGGTCGAGCAGGGGCAGCCGTACCTGCGCCAGATCTGGGGCGACGCGAACTGGAAGCTCTTCCGGGTCCTGGACCCCGTGCCGCTCGCCGACCCGCCCGCGACGGTGGAGCGGGCGGGCGCGGACGAGCTGACGATCACCGTGAAGTCGGCGGGCCGGGTGCTGATCCGCATCCCGTACACGCGCTGGCTCGCCCTCGTCGACGAGGACGGCAAGAGCGTCGAGCGCCCGTTGGAGACCGAGGAGTCGAAGGCGCGGTCGGAGGCGGACGAGACCGCGCCGAAGACCTATCTCAACACCAACGGCTGCCTGAACAAGGTCGAGGAGGGCCCGTACGGCGACGAGTGGACCGAACTGCTCGCGCCGCGACCGGGCGTGTACCGGCTGGCGGCCCCGTACCAGCTCCAGCCGGGCACGCCCTGCCCCGAAGAACTGAGCTGACCCCCCTGGGTGTTCCGTTCGGTGTCCCGCCCGGTGTCCTGCCACGAACAGCCGACACCGCGGCGGCGGACGCCGGGACGCGCCGCACGGAAGGGGCTGCCCGGCTACCGCACGAAGCGGCGGTCGTGCGGCGACAGGCCCGTGGCGGGTCCGGCGGCGCGGAGGACCGTGTCGAGGGCGCGGTCCGGGTCGGCCGAATAACACCCGCTGGCCCAGGCGGCATTGGCTTCGATCACGGCCCATCGGCCCTCGTCGTCCCGGCCGACGTCGACGACGATCGCGGACGGCAGGGTCTCCCCGGCGCCCGCGAGGACCTCCCGCCCGAATGCGAGCGCGTCGCCGTCCGCCGGCCCGGGCCGGAGCCGGCCGGACTCGGCGTACTGGCCGGCCGCGTGGACGGCCCCGTCGAGCAAGTGGAGCCGGTACTCGACGGCGAACGTCATCACGTCGCTCACCAGCACGACGGTCGCCGGGTCCACGGCATCCGGTCCGGGCAGCCGGGACCCGTCCGCGTACACGAGCGCCGAAATGCTCTTGTCGTTGGGCGACTTGACGAAGGCGGGGCGTCGCAGCCGGTACGCCTCGCCGATCGGCATCGCCCGGATCTCCCGCCGGGTCAGCGCCCGGGGCAGCCGCGCGAGCCAGTCGGCGGGGGCCTCCAGGAGGGCGATCCCGAGCGCGGGGGCCACGACGTCGGCGAAGGAGGGCCCGGCGTGCAGATGGACGGCGTGCCCTTCGCCCCCATCGCGCCCAGCGCCGGCGGTGCCCCCAGTGCCGGCGCTGGGAGCGGTGGACGCGGGGGACGCGGCCGGCCCCGCACCCTCCGGCCCCTCAGGCCACTCCGCCCACCCGGGACCACCCAGCCCCTCCGGTACGGCGGAGGCCGTCGCCTCCACGATGCGCAGCCCGCGCCGCAGCGCGGCAGCACGCAGCGTCCGGGCGGAGGCGGTGAGCCGGGGCGGGAGGACGAGGGTGCGCGGCGGGCGGGTCATGGCCGCAGATCCTCCCGTACGGGGACGCCGCGCCGCACCGGCTTTTCTTCGGTACGGCGGGGGACCCGTGCCGCGCGCCGGGCGCTACTTGGTTCGATCGGCGCGTGATAGCCGAACCGTCGCTCGCTCGTACGCGGGCTGATCGCCGCCCGGTTCCCGCACCGGGCGGCGCTCGTGCTCGCCGAGATCCTCACCGAACACTCCCGGGCGCGGGTCAGGCCCCCGTCGAGTCCTTGACGCGCGGGACGCGCGGGGCGTTCACGGCCGGAGCCGGAGCCGAAGCCGGTGCCGGAGCCACCCCGGGCACGCCCTCACTGAGCCCGAACCGGTCGTGGAACCTCCGCAGGGGGCCGGGCGCGTACCAGGCCGATCGGCCGAGCAGACGCATCGCGGCGGGGACGAGCACACCGCGTACGGCCACGGCATCGATGAGGATGGCCAGCCCGCTGCCCAGGCCGAACATCTGCATGAAGCTGATCTCGGCCGTGCCGAAGGCGAAGAAGCTCACCGCGAGCAGGACCGCCGCCGCACTGACGATGCGCCCCGTGCGGCCGAGGCCGTGGGTGACGGCGGACTCGTTGTCCTCGCCGAGATCGTGGAGCTCCTTGATCCGGCTGGTGACGAACACCTCGTAGTCCATGGAGAGACCGAAGGCGATGCAGAACATCAGAACGGTCATCGACATCTCCATCGGCTGGGCCGTGAAGCCGAGCAGGGAGGAGAGGGCGCCGCCCTGGAAGATCCAGGTCATCACGCCGAGGGTCGCCGCGAGACTGACGACATTGAGGACCAGGGCCCGCAAAGGCTGCACGACGCTGCCGGTGAAGAGGAAGAGCAGGACGAAGGTGGTGACGACGATCAGGGCCACGGCGATGGGCAGCCGGTCGCCGATGGAGGTCCTGGAGTCGACCAGTTGGGCATCGGTACCGCCCACCAGCGGACTCGCCCCGGCGGGCGGATCGGTCGCACGCACCTCCATCACGAGGCTCTGGGCCGCGTCCGACTTCGCTTCCAGAGCGCTCACCACGGTGATCCGCTGCGCGTCGGGCCGGCCGAGGGCGGGGTTCCCGGGGCCGGTGGCGGTGGACTCTCCCCCGGCGTAGCTTCCCGAACCGGTCTCGACGCGTACGACGCCGTCGAGCCCGGACAGCCCGGCCGCGTACGACGCCAACGGGGCCTCGGCCACCGGCTGGTCGATGACGACGTGGAGGGCCGATTCCTCGCTGCCGTCGAAGTCCTCCCGCAGCGCCGTGGCCACCTGGCGGCTCTCGGCGCCCTCGGGCAGCACGCGCTCGTCCGGGGTGCCGAAGGCGATGCCGAGAAGCGGGCTCGCCGCGAGCAGCAGCACGGCGAGCACGGGCAGGGCGGTGATCGCGGGCCGACGCATGACGGTGCGGGCCAGCCGCCCCCACAGGGGGGTCCGGTCCTCGACGCGCCCCCGCTTCGCCCACGGCAGCCGGCCGCTGTTGACGCGGTGCCCCAGGACGACGAACAGGGCCGGTATCACGAACAGCGTGCTGACGGCGGCGACGGCGACGACACCGACTCCCGCGAAGCCGAACGAGCGGAGGAAGTACTGGGGGAACACCAGCAGTGACCCGAGGGCCGCCGCCACGGTCGCCGCCGAGAACGCGACGGTGCGGCCGGCGGTGCTCACCGTGGACCTGACGGCGTCGTCCACGCTCGCGCCGGCCGACAGCTGCTCGCGGAAGCGGCTGACCATCAACAGGGCGTAGTCGATGCCGAGTCCGAGGCCCAGGGCGGTGGTGAGGTTGGTCGCGGTGTTGGCGACATCGGTGACACTGCCGAGCAGGGAGAGCTGGGCGAACGAGCCGAGGATCGCGATGACGGCGATGACCAGCGGCAGCAGGGCCGCGACCACGCTGCCGAAGACGAACAGGAGCAGGACGAGGGTGAGCGGTATGGCGATGGCCTCGGCCAGGATCAGATCGTCGACCACCTGACTCGACAGATCGCTGCCCACGGCCGCACCGCCTCCGGCCCGGACCGTGAGGCCACCGTCCTGTTCGCCGGTGTAGACGTCGATGACCTGTTGGGCGTTCTCCTGCTGCCGCGTCTCGTCGCCCGTCACATGGGCGAGCATCATGGCTTCCCGGCCGTCCTCGGAACGGAGGTCCGCGCTGCCGGTGTCCCAGTACGAGACGACGTTGGTCAGCCCCTTCTCCTCCTTGAGGTCGGCGACCAGGCTCTGCCCGCTCCGTCGTACGGCGGGGGAGTCGACGGAGCCGTTGGCGGCACTGACCAGCAGCACCAGGTTCGTCTCTCCCCCGAACTTCTCGTCGATGACCACCGCGGCCCGGGAGGACGGGGACGACGGGTCGTCGAAGCCCCCGCCGAGCAACTTGCCGAACGCGCCCGCGCCGACCGCGCCCATGAGCACCAAGGCCACAGCGGCCACGACGAGTACCGACCGGGAACGGCGAATCGCCAGTTCGGCCAAGCGTTCAAACACGCCACATCTCCTTTGCCTCCAACGGTGAGGACGACGTGTGTCTGCCCGGTGCACAGGGGAGCCGGCGCAGTGCCCCGCAGAGCCCTTCTCCCCGTCGGGGAGGGGCGCGGTGTCGCACGCTTCGTCGCCGTGAACGACGTTAGTGAGCCGACGAGTTGTTGAGCAGTGCGAGATTTACCTGACACTGTCAGTTTTCTCGGGCGGTCGGCGGAATGCCCAGGCAGGCGGCAGGATTCTCGGGAAGGCACAGGTTTCCCGGGCAGGCGGTCGCCGAGGCCTCCCGGTGCGGCCGGGGCCGCCGTAGGCTCGGCCGCATGCCCGCAGACGAACACCCGTCGGCCCCGCCCTCCCTGCGCCAGCGACGCCGGGCCGTCGCCACCCAGGAAATCGTGAAAGCCGCCGAACTCCACATCACCGAACACGGCTCCGCCGCCCTGTCCCTGCGCGCGGTGGCCCGGAGCCTCGGCATGAGCGTGCAGGCGCTCTACCACTACTTCCCCGACCGGAACGCCCTGGTCACGGTGCTCATAGCCAAGGCGTACGAGGACCTGGCCACCGCCGTGCAGACCGCCGCCGACGCCACCCCGCCCGACCCGTCCGTACCGCGCTTCGTGATCGCGGCCGAGGGCTACCGCACGTGGGCCGTCTCCCACCCCGAACGGTTCCAACTCCTGTACGGGACACCCCTGCGGAGCTATGCGGCACCCGTCGGCGGCCCGACCACCCGGGCGATGCAGCAGATGAGCGCGGTCTTTCAACGCGTCCTGTTCGGCGACTTCACCCCGGAGCAACTGACCGCCGCGGACACGCCCACGCTGTCGCCCCCGTTCCGCGCCCATCTGGAACAGCTGTCACCGGACGGCCTGGCGGCGCTACCACCACAGGCGACCGCGCTCCTCCTCAGCGGATGGGGCCACATGCACGGCCTCGTCGTCCTGGAGGTGTTCGGGCACACCTCGTTCCTGGGCGACCACCAGGCCGAGATCTTCCACCTGGCGATGCGCGACCTGCTGACGGACATCCACCGCCGCATCCCGGCCGCGGACGCCAACGGCCCCGGCTGAGGGTGCCGGGAGGAGAGCCACTCACGGTGGCGGCCGGTGGAAGGGGCGGGCCGGAGTCACCCGCCGCAGCGGGGCGAGTACGTCGATCCACTCGGCCGGAGAGCCGCCGTCGCGGTGTGATCGGCGTCGCGTCGCGGGTCGTGGCGTGGTCCGAAGAGCTTGGACCGGGAGGGATGTCAAAGGCCACCTGGGAACGTTCCCAGGTGGCCTTCTCGCTTGTGCCCCCGGCAGGATTCGAACCTGCGACACCCGCTTTAGGAGAGCGGTGCTCTATCCCCTGAGCTACGAAGGCCGGGATGTGCTGGAGGCCCCGCCGTGAGGACTGGGCCACCGCCGACAGTGTAGCGGGTGGGGTGAGCTCCGTTCCTCGGGTTGGGCGGTCGGGACCCGTCGGCGACCCCGTGCTTTTTGTGGCTTCTCGCGATGCCTCGGGCGGGTCCCGCTGTGATGAGCACCTGATGACCGAGATCCGGAACCGGACGCCCGACACCGCGCCCGACCCCTTGCCCGGGGCTTCGGCCGGCGCCCCGCCTGCCGGTCCGTACGCGGGGGACCACGCCTCCCGGCCTGCCCGCCGCTCCGGCCGTCGCCCGGTCCTGGTCGGCGTTGCCGCCGCTCTGGCCCTGGCCGCTGCCGGGGTCGCCGGACTCGCGGGCAGCCCGGGCGGCTCCGGCGGTTCGGAGAGCCCCGGCCGTGCGGTCGCCCCGCCCGCCGGGGCCGTTCCCGCCCCGGTCGTCCAGGTGGCCCGGGGCAGTACCGCCGGGCTGGCGGGCGCGGTGGCCGACATCTCCGGGGCGGCGGCCAGGGTGGAGCTGCCCGAGCCGGGGCCGGGGCAGTTCCTGTACGTCCGGAGCGAGGTCTCCTGGCTGGTCTCCTGGGAGGGCGCCGACGGGAAGAACAGGAGCTACGTCGACAAGATCCATCCCCGCGAGGTCTGGATGTCGCCGGACGGCAACAAGGGCTGGCTGATGGAGCCCGACAAGGAGACCATCGGCCGCGACGGCGTCACGCTGGACGACCCCGAAGGCGGGAAGCGCACGCTCAACTCGCCCAGCTACCACTACCTGAGGACCCTGCCCACCGACCCTGGCCTCCTGCTGAACAAGATCTACGACGAGACCCGGGGCATGGGCAACGGTCCTGACCAGCAGGCCTTCAGCACCATCGGCCACCTGCTGGGGGAGCAGATGGTTCCGCCGAAGCTGGCCGCCGGCCTCTACCGTGCCGCGGCCCGGATTCCCGGGGTGGTCCTCGTCGGCGACTCCGTCGACGCGGCCGGCCGGCACGGGGTCGCCATCGCCCGTACCGACGAGGCGGACGGCTCGCGCACCGAGTGGATCTTCGACCGCGAGACGTACACGTATCTGGGCGAGCGGACCGTACAGACGCGCGATGTGGAGGGCATCAAGGCGGGCACGGTCAGGGGTCATACCGCGGTGACGGACCGGGCCGTCGTCGATGCCGTCAAGCAGCGCCCGGCCGGATCGGCTCCGGACGGGCGGTCCGCCGCCCCGGCCACCCCTTCCGCCGGCACCTGACCTCTCCTCCCGCGCCCCGGCCACCCGCTCCGCCGGGGCCGGGGCCGGGGCCGGGACCTGACCCTTCTCCCGTCCGCGTCCCTGCGCGCCGCTCGTCCGGCCTTGGCGCCGCGCCCCCTTCCGCATAGCGTCTCGCGTAGCAGTCAGCGTCAGCGTCAGCGCGAGAGAGGCCGTCCGTGCCGCACACTCACCCGTTCCTGTCCCCGCCCCCCGAAGACGCCGGGGCCCCCGCGGAACGCGCCCGGCGCGCCGCGCGTATCGAGGCCTCCCTCACCGCGCCCGGCGCGCCCTTCGCCGTGGTCAGAGGCGAACAGGGGACGCCGGAGTACGCGGACGGGCCCCGTACGCTCCGGGAGTTCGTGGAGACCACCTGGGCCTACCGGGACACGCCGTTCCTCGTCGCCGGCGAACAGCGGTACTCCTACGCCGAGTTCTTCGCCGCCGCCTCCGCCCTCGCCGTACGCCTGCGGGAGCGGTACGGGCTCCGTTCCGGCGACCGGGCCGTGATCGCGATGCGGAACCATCCCGAGTGGCAGATCGCCTTCTGGGCCGCCCAGTTGGCCGGTCTCGTCGCCGTACCGCTCAACGCCTGGTGGACCGAGGGCGAGTTCGTGTACGCCCTGGAGGACTGCGAACCCGGGGTGCTCCTCGTGGACGGGGAGCGGCTGGGGCGGGTCTCCGGCTGGGCCCGGCGGACCGGGACGCGCGTCGTCCTCTTCCACGGGGACCACGGAGAGGTGAACGAAAGCGGGCTGCGCGTCGAGCGGTACGAGGAGTTCCCCGCGCCCGACCCGCTGGCCGCGCCGCCCGACGTGGAGCCCCGGCCCGAGGACGACGCCACGATCCTGTACACCTCCGGCACCACCGGTCGCCCCAAGGGCGCGGTGGCCACCCATCTCGCCCAGGCCGGGGCCGCGCTCAACCCCCGCTACCACGCGGCGGCCTCCGCGCTGGCGCGCGGTGTCATCCCGGGGCAGGGGCCCGCCCCGGTCTCCCTGATGACGTTCCCGTTCTTCCACGTCGCCGCGTTCACCGGCTTCTACGGGGCGATGGCGGCCGGCGGCACCCTCGTCCTGATGCACAAGTGGGACGCGGACGAGGCGCTGCGGCTGATCCGGGCGCACCGCGTCACGCACTTCGCCGGGGTGCCCACCACCGGGCTCCAACTGCTGGAGGCCGCGGAGCGGACCGGGGACGGGCTGGAGAGCCTCACGCTGTTCAGCACCGGGGGAGCCCCCGCCCCGCCCGCCCTGGTCGCCCGCCTCACCGCCCGGTGCGGCGAACGCGTCGAGCCCCGCAACGGCTACGGCCTCACCGAGACCAGCGGCGGGGTCCTTGCGCACTTCGGGGACGCTTACCGGGCGGAGCCGGGCGGCGCGGGACGGCCCACCCCGGTCACGGAGGTGAGGGTCGCCGGGCCGGCGGGGGAGGAGCTGCTCGACGGGGAGACGGGGGAGCTGTGGCTGCGCGGCCAGTCGCTGTTCCGCGGCTACTGGCGCGACGCGGCGGCGACCGAGGAGGCCTTCGGCGAGGGCGGCTGGTTCCGTACGGGGGACCTCGCCGTACGCCGCGAGGGGCGGGTCTCCATCGTGGACCGGCTCAAGGACGTGGTGATCCGGGGCGGCGAGAACGTGTACTGCGTCGAGGTCGAGGGCGTCCTGCACGACCACCCCGACGTGGCCGACGCCGCCGTCCTCGGCATCCCGCACCCGGTGCTGGGGGAGGAAGTGGCGGCCGTCGTCCGGCCGCGCCCCGGGGCCGGGGTCACCGCCGGGGGCCTGCGCGAGCACGTCGGCGCCAGGCTCGCCGCCTTCAAGGTGCCCGCCCGGGTGCTGTTCACCGACGAGGAGCTTCCGCGCAACGCCACCGGGAAGCTCCTCAAGCACCGCCTCCGCGCGTTCGTGGAGGGCACAGCGGAGGGCGGCACCGAGGAGGGCTCAGTGGAGGGCGGCACCGAGGGGGGTGCCCCGGAGGGCACCCGGAGGAGCGCCGCGGAGGGCACCGAGAGGAGCGGCGAGAAGGACGCCCCAGCGTGTGGTCCGTCGTGCGCCGCGGAGGCCGAGCCCCCGCTCACGGGCGCGTGACCCGCACCCGGTAGTTGCCGTCGTCGTCCTCGTCCAGCACGGATATCCGTACGCCGTTGGCCCGGTCGACGAAGGTCTGGCCGGGGCGGAACGGAGCGTCGGACAGTTCCGCGTGCACGTTGGGGCGCCGGGTGCAGCCGCCGCTGTCCTCGGTGGCGTCGGCGACGGAGACCGGGCCCTGGCCGGTGTCCACGTCGGAGCTGACCTTGTAGATCAGGACCCCCGGCCGGCAGACCGCCTCGTCGTTGCCCGCCGCCGTACGGACCTCCACCGCGTAGCCGGACCGGTCGCTCAGCGGGACGAAGGCGAGCTTGGTGCCGCCCTCGGCGGCCAGCGGGCCGAGGGTGTGCTCGCTGACGCCGGTCCGCGACGCGCAGCTGATCTGCTCGTTGTCGAGCCAGCCGAGCTTCCACTTGTGCCAGGCCAGGAAGTCGTTGTTGGCGCCCCAGTCCTCGGACATGATGTCCCAGTGCCCGACCGAGCCGCCGCCCTCCATCGTGTAGAGGTCGGGCAGCCCGAAGACGTGGCCGTTCTCGTGCGGCAGGACGCGGTAGCCGGTCTCGGCGTACGACCCCGATCCGTCGTCCTGCCGGCTGTAGACGAACGACGTGTTGGAGAGCGGGACGCCGTCCGCCGTCGGGGCCTCGTCGTTGCCGGAGAAGGTCACCGAGAGCACGGTGTCCAGCGCGGAGGGGCCGGCGTTCGGGCTGACCAGGACGTTGACCAGGTCGTACGCGGAGAAGTCGACCCGGGGGTCGGCGGCGGCGACGATGTCCTTGACCAGCTGGCGGTAGCCCGGCTCGAAGGGGGAGCCGCGCTCTATCCCGTACTCCGTGAAGGGCATCGGCATCCGCAGCCAGTCCTTGACGGGGGCCTCGGGCCGGTAGACGAGCCGGCCGTAGGAGCTGGCCCTGAACCACTCGGAGGTCTGCGGGAAGAACTCCGCGTACCGGTCCGCCGCGGGTTCCGTTCCCTCCGCGTCCGGGAAGTCGATCATCAGGTTGAGCGCCTTGACCTCGCCGGTCGACCGCGCGTAGCCAGGCGGGGTCGGCAGCCCCTCGGACATCTGTACGCCCATGGTGGCGGAGATCCGGCACGGGGCGAGGGCGGAGTCCTGGCTGGTGGCCGACGGTCCCGCCGAGGCGCGGCCGGCGCTCGGCAGGGTGGTGCTGGCCGAGGCCACGGCCGCTATGACCAGCGCGGTCGCTCCGGCCAGGGCGGCCGGGCGGCGGTGTCTGCGTATCCGGTGGCGGGGCTGCTGCATAGAGGCGCCTTCGGGGTCCGCGGCAGTCGGCCGACCCCTGACTGCGCTCTGGCGATCAGCCTGTGCCGGGTGGTCCGGGGCCGCTCGCTGGGTGCGCCGATCGGAGGGTTTTCTCGCTGAAGTCATGTGACGCAGGTCACATGAGGGTGGGAAATAAGCGGGGATCCTCTCCCCGTTTGCATACGTGTCCCCGCTAAACGGGGAAGTGGTCCCCGGTTACCGAGGGGGGCCGACCGGCTACACAGAGACCGGCCGCACAGAGACCGGCCGCACAGAGGGAAGAAGAAGGGGAGGAGCGTCGTCGTGGAGACCACCGCCGGGGCCACCGGGACCGCCGCGAGGAGCACCGCACCGGCAGCCGCCGGCGGCACCGCACCCGCGGCACCGTGCCGGGCGCCGCGCCCGCGGGCCGACGCGCTGCGCAACCGCGAGCGGATCATCGCCGCCGCGCGCGAGCTGTTCGTCGAGTTCGGGCCGGACGTGGCACTGGACGACGTCGCACGGCGAGCGGCCGTGGGCAACGCCACGCTCTACCGGAACTTCCCCGACCGGGCCGCCCTCACCCATGAGGTCGTCCTCGCGGTCACCTCCCGTACCACGCTCCGGGCCGAAGAGGCCGCCGCGGCGGAGTCCGACCCCTTCGCCGCGCTCAGCCGCTTCGTGCACGCGGCCGCCGACGAGCGGATCGGCGCCCTGTGCCCGATGCTCTCCGGCGTCTTCGACAAGGACCACCCCGAACTGCTCGCCGAGCGCCGACGCCTGGAAGAGGCCGTCGAAGGGCTCGTGGCGCGCGCCATGTCCGCGGGGCGGCTGCGCACCGACATCGCCGTCGGTGACGTACTCGTCGCCCTCTCCCAGCTCACCCGGCCGCTCCCCGGCATCGCCTGCCAGCGCATCGACCGGTTCACCCACCGTCACCTGCAGTTGTTCCTGGACGGACTGGAGTCCCCGGCCCGCTCCGAACTGCCCGGATCGGCGGCGACCTTGGAGGACCTGCGGCGCCCCTAGGACCTGGTGTCGAACCGCCCTGGCCCCGCACCTACCTGAACCTTCCGGCCGTGCCCCGAGGGACCCGGCCCACCGCCCCACATCAGCAGACTCACCCGCCTCACATCAGCAGACTCGCCCGCCTCATCCCACTCGCCTCACCGCACCCTGTCGCGCGTACACGAGCACGTACCGCCGACGCCCACTGCGCGACGCCTCGGCGCCCTCGCACGTCCTTAGGTGGATACACCCATGCCAAAAACGGCTGACACAGCCCTTCCCGATCCGAGTCGCTGGAAGGCCCTGGCCTTCATCGCGCTCGCCCAGCTGATGGTCGTCCTCGACGCGACCATCGTGAACATCGCCCTGCCCTCCGCCCAGACCGACCTCGGCATATCCGACGGCAACAAGCAGTGGGTCATCACCGCCTACGCCCTCGCCTTCGGCGGGCTCCTCCTCTTCGGCGGCCGGATCGCCGACCTCTGGGGACGCAAGCGCACCTTCGTCGTCGGGCTGATCGGCTTCGCGCTGGCCTCCGCGCTCGGCGGGGCCGCGCAGAACGAGGCGATGATGTTCGGCTCCCGGGCCCTCCAGGGTGTCTTCGGCGCCCTGCTCGCCCCGGCCGCCCTCTCCCTGCTCGCCGTGATGTTCACCGACGCCAAGGAGCGCGCCAAGGCCTTCGGCATCTACGGGGCCATCGCCGGTGGCGGTGGCGCGGTCGGGCTGATCCTCGGCGGCTTGCTCACCGAGTACCTGAACTGGCGCTGGACGTTCTACGTCAACATCCCGTTCGCCATCGTCGCCGCCGCCGGCGCGTACTTCGTGATCCGCGAGCCCTCCGGCGCCCGCAACCGCGCACCGCTGGACATCCCCGGCGTCGTGCTCTCCACGCTCGGCCTGGTCGCCCTGGTGTACGGCTTCACCCGCGCCGAGTCGGCCGGCTGGTCGGACACGCTGACCGTCTCGATGTTCGTCGCCGCCGTCGTGCTGCTGGTGGCCTTCGTCGTGACCGAGGCGCGTGTGAAGTCGCCGTTGCTGCCGCTGCGCGTCCTCACCGAGCGCAACCGCGGCGGGGTCTACCTCTCGCTGGGGCTCGCCATCATCGCGATGTTCGGGCTGTTCCTCTTCCTGACCTACTACCTCCAGGTCGTGAAGGGCTACTCCCCGGTGAAGACCGGCTTCGCGTTCATGCCCATGATCGTCGGCATGATCACCGGCTCCACCCAGATCGGCACCCGGCTGATGACCCGGGTCCCGCCGCGCCTGCTGATGGGCCCCGGCTTCCTGGTCGCCGCGGTCGGCATGCTGTTCCTGACCCAGCTGGACCTGAACACCAGCTACGCGGCCGTCATCCTGCCCGGCATGCTGCTGCTCGGCCTCGGTATGGGTACGGCGTTCATGCCGGCGATGTCCCTGGCCACGCACGGCATCGAGCCGCGTGACGCGGGCGTCGCCTCCGCGATGGTCAACACCTCGCAGCAGGTCGGCGGCGCCATCGGCACCGCGCTGCTGAACACCATCGCCGCGAGCGCCACCACCGCGTACGTCGCCGATCACGCGGCCCGCGCCACGGACCCGCGGCTCCTGGAGCTCCAGGCCATGGTCAGCGGTTTCGCCGCCGCGATCTGGTGGGCCGTCGGCATCCTCGTCGCCGCCGCCGCCATCGCGATCGCCCTCATCAACACCGGCCGCCCCGGAACGGGGTCCGGTGGGACGGTCGGCGGGTCCGACGCGGACGCCGAGGAGGAGTTCAGGATTCCGGTCGTCGCCCACTGACGACGGGGGTTCCTGCCCCGCCCCGGTAGCGTCCCTGCCCGTGCCTCCCCTGCCCGCGGCTCTTCTGCCCGCGGCTTCCCCGCCCGTGGCTTCCCTGCCCTGGTTCCGCTCAGCGATCGCTCAGCGGAGCCAGGGCAGATCCGCGTCCGTGCCCTCCGGCTCCAGGCCGGTCGCGAGCACCCGCATGATCTCCCCGAGGCTGGTCACCTGCTCGGGCGTGAGCCGGTCGAACATTGCCTGCCGTACGGCCTCGACGTGACCCGGGGCGGAGCGCCGGAGCATCGCGTAACCGTCGTCCGTGAGCACCGCGTTCTGGCCGCGCTTGTCGGAGGGGCAGTCCTCACGGCGCACCCAGCCGTTCTTCTCCAGCCGGGCGATGGCGTGCGAGAGGCGGGAACGGGTGATCTTCGCGTTCCGGGCCAGCTCCGTCATCCGCATCCGGCGGCGGGGCGCCTGCGAGAGCTGCACGAGCAGTCCGTAATAGGTGTGCGGCATGCCGGCATCGCGCTGCAACTGGCGATCGAGGTGATCCTCCAGCAGCGTGGTGGCGTGCAGATAGGCGCGCCAGGCGTGCTGCTCCTCGTCGGTGAGCCAGCGCGGCGCGCTGGTGGATGCCGTGGTCATGTACTCCACTGTACGACCTTTTCTTGAAAGTTTAACTAGATAGGGCTAAGGTCTCCGGAGGTAGGAACTTGAAGTTTCAAAGAGCCTGCCCCGAGAGATCCCCGCAGGGGATCCGAAGGAGTTTCGCAGGGCCCCTGAACAACGATCCCCCGGATGAGCTCGGGGAACTCCTGCTCGGACGAGTTCGTGACCGGATCCCGCGTCCGTGTCCGGGTGCCCCGTGCGGCACCCGTCTCCCTGGGGCCGTGTCCAGTTGATGGGAGTGCCATGACTGATGGGAGTGCCATGACAGCCACCGCAGAGCGGATGCCCGCCCTCTACCTCTCGCACGGCGCACCGCCGCTGGCCGACGATCCCCTCTGGCCCGGCGAACTCGCCGCCTGGTCCGCGGGGCTGCCCCGCCCCCGCGCGATCCTGATGGTCTCCGCCCACTGGGAGGAGGCCCCGCTCGCGCTGGGCGCCACCGAGACCGTGCCGCTCGTGTACGACTTCTGGGGCTTCCCCGAGCACTACTACGGGGTGCGTTACGGAGCCCCGGGCGCGCCCGAGCTCGCCGACAGCGTCCGCAAGCTGCTGCGCGGCGCCGGGCGCCGGTCCAGGACATCCCGGACCGCGGCCTCGACCACGGGGCGTACGTACCGCTGGTGGAGATGTTCCCGGACGCCGACGTCCCCGTACTCCAGATCTCCCTGCCGACCCTCGACCCGCGGAAGCTGATGGACATCGGGCGCAAACTCGCCCCCCTGCGCGACGAGGGCGTGCTCATCGTCGGCAGCGGCTTCTTCACCCACAACCTGGCCGCTCTGCGCCACCCGGGCGGCGGGGTTCCCGGCTGGTCGGCGGAGTTCGACGACTGGGGCGACCGCGCGCTGCGGGCCCAGGACATCGACGCGCTGATCGACTTCGAGCACACCTCCCCGGCCGGGAAGCTGGCGCACCCGCGCACCGAGCACTTCGCGCCGCTGTTCGTGACGCTGGGCGCGGCGGCGGACGAGCTGGACCGGGGGCGCAGCGTCATCGACGGCTTCTGGATGGGGCTGGCGAAGCGCTCGGTGCAGTTCGGCTGAGGGGCTCGGGCGCTCAGGGTTCGGCTGAGGGGATCGGGGCGTTCGCGGGTTCGGCTGCGGGGCTCGGGTGCTTCCGGTTCGGCTGAGGGCTTCGGGGGCAAAAGCCCGCCCGAGCCCTTGGAGGCCGCTCCCGAACGCTCTAGAAGGCCGGCGGGTTCAGCTCGATCGCGCGCCGGGCGGCGGAGAACGCGAGCGCGTCGCCCACGTCCAGCGCCGTGTCGGTGAACTTGATGGTGTGATCGTCGCCGTGCGCCGCCGCCCGGGCGAACAGCTCCCCGGCGTCCGGGGCGCCGGACGCGGACGCCGGAACCGGGGCCGCGTCGCGCGGCGCGTAGGCGGCGGTGACCGCCGCGCTCGCCGCCCAGGCGGCCCGCAGACTCGGCGCCCACAGCTCGCCGGGCAGGGCCGGCAGGGTGCGCAGGACCGCGTTGGGCGCGGTCGCCGCGTGGACCAGCATGATGGGCTCGCCGTGCGCGTGGGTCGCGTACCGGTGGGTCGAGGCCCGCACCAGCTCCTGGAGCGCGGCCCGTGCCTCCTCCGGCCCTGCGGCCCCCGGCCCCGGGGTGGCGCCCTGTTCGCGTTCCGGGCCGACGCCCTGTTCACGTTCCGGGTCGGAGCCCGGCCACCGACCCGGGCCGACGTCCTGTTCCCGACCCGGGCCGGAGCCCGGCCCCCACCCCCGACCGGAGCCCGGCCCCCACCACCGACCGGAGCCCGGCCCCCACCACCGACCGGAGCCCGGCCCCCACCACCGACCGGAGCCCGGTTCCCGCCCCCGACCGGTGTCCTGTTCCGGCCCCGGCCAGTCCGGGAACCCGGTCAGTTGCGCGAACCGGTCCCGGATGCCACCGCTCCGGTCGGGCACCAGCGGGACCCGGTCCAGTGCCGCCGCGGCACTCGGGGCCGGGCCGAGTGGTGCCAGAGCGGGCAGGAGCTGGTGCCGGGCGGCCCAGTAGCCGAGGGCGTGGGCCAGCTCCCGGACGCGCGGGGCGCTTTCCTCGCCCGCCAGCAGGGTCCGTACGGAGTGGCCCACCCGGATCGCCGGATGCGTCGCGCCCGCGGCGATGCCCGGCAGCAGCCGGGGCCACCATGCGGCGAGCACGTCGCGCCAGGGGATCTCGGCCATCTCCCGCTCGAAGTACGCCGTCCAGTCGGCGACGCGGCGCGGGTCGCCCAGCGCCTCGTGCCAGTTCCGCGCGGTCACGGGGGAGCCGGCGTCCGGCATCTCCTCCAGCTTCGGGCCGTACCGGTCCAGCCAGCGGTGCACGGCCGACGCCTGGCCGTGCCGCACGAGGGCCTCCACGGCCATCGGCGCGTGATTGCTGAGCCAGCCGTCGCGCTCCGGCCCCGAGAGGTGGATGCGCTCCAGCGCCTCGTCGAGGGTGCCTGTGGTGTCGTCCATGCCGATCACGCTAGGCACGTGCGGGCCGGAGCGGATCGGGCCGCGGTCCCGGTCGGTCTCGGACCGGGGTCCCGGGCACTCCGGGCCTTGGTTACCCGCCGGATCGGTCGGCGGACGTACGTCCCGCGGTCCGGGCCCTTCCGGTCCGGCGCGTCGCGGGCACCCTGAGCGACCGGTCCGGCGCGTCGCGGGCACCCTGAGCGACCGGTCCGGCGCGTCGCGGGCACCCTGAGCGACCGGTCCGGCGCCACGTGGGCACCCTGAGCAACCCGAACGCCGCCCGATCCGTCCTTCGGGGTGGGGGCGCGGCTCCCCGGGCGCCGGGCGGCGGCCGGGCGAGGGGCCGTGGGACGTGGGTGTGAGTGCGGTCTCATGCACGCGCCGATTCCGGGTACCCGACCGGAGAGCCGCAAAGGGGCCTGCCCGGCCCGCCACCGGCTCTGACCTGCGCGTCCGGTGGAAGCCGGAAGCGGAATCCAGCGGTCGGCGCCGGACAGGGTACTGCATGATCGCGAAAGTGAGTGTGCGGCATGGGAATTCTGTCCGGATTCCAGTCGTTGTTTCCATCGGATGCAGGGCACCTCGAAAGGGTGTCGCGACCTACTCAGCAAGGGAGCACGCATGGCAACCCGTGCCGTCGCCCGTCGTACGTCCACCACCTCCGGTGGATCCGGCCGGGCAGGCAGTGTTCGCGCCGTGGGCGGGGAAATCGCCGATCGCGACCTGGTCGGCATGTACCTGGACGAGATCGCCCGCACACCGCTGCTCGACGCCGCCAAGGAAGTCGACCTCTCCCAGACCATCGAGGCGGGCGTCTTCGCCCAGCAGATCCTCGACGGCGGGGTGGAGAGCGCCGCAGGTGACGCGAAGCGTGAGGAGCTGGAGGCGCTGGTCGCCGAGGGCGAGCGCGCCAAGGACATATTCATCCGTTCCAACCTCCGGCTCGTCGTCGCCGTGGCCCGCCGCTACCCGCGCGCGGGGCTCCCTCTGCTCGACCTGATCCAGGAGGGCAACGCGGGCCTGGTGCGCGCGGTCGAGAAGTTCGACTACGCCAAGGGCTTCAAGTTCTCCACGTACGCCACCTGGTGGATCCGGCAGGCCATCACCCGGTCCATCGCCGACCAGTCCCGCACGATCCGGCTCCCCGTCCACCTGGTGGAGGAGCTCGGCCGGATCCGCCGGGTCCAGCGCGAGTTCAACCGCGAGCACGGGCGCGACCCGGAGCACGCGGAGATCGCCGCCGAGCTCGACTCCAACACCGAGCGCGTCGGCAACGTCCTGGACTGGGCCCGCGACCCGGTCAGCCTCAACATGTCCGTGGACGACGACGGCGACACGCAGTTCGGCGACCTGCTGGAGGACACCTCCGCCGTCTCGCCCGAGCAGTCCGTGATGACCCTGCTCCGCAGCGAGGAGCTGGAGGACCTGATCGGCAAGCTCGACAACCGGACCGCCTCGATCATCAAGATGCGGTACGGCATCGAGGACGGCCGGGAGCGCACGCTGACCGAAGTGGGCAAGCAGCACGGCCTCACGCGGGAGCGGATCCGCCAGATAGAGAAGCACGCACTGCTCGAATTGAAGCGAATGGCTCACGACACGGGCTTTGACGCTGCGGCGTGAGCCAATAACCCGTAATCTCCCCATCAAGCCGGTTCGCACCGGCTGACCGACCGGGTCATTCCGGTCACCGACCGGTTTTTGCCGGTCCCTGAGCTGAGCCCCGGCGCCCACCCCCCCCCGGCGTCGGGGCTCATCCCTGTTCCTCCCGGGGGCCCGGCCGGGCTCCGGCCCCGGGCGGCGCGGGTCAGCCGGGCGCCGAGGCCCTCCAGGTACTCCACCAGCTGCGGCGGCCCCTGCGCGGAGAACTCGCAGTCCACCAACGCCAGCCGCAGCGCCACCCACTCCAGCGAGTCGGTGCACGAGGCCCGCAGCCGGCAACCGCCCTCCCCGTCCGGCTCCGGCGCCCCGAGATGCGCGGGCAGCCGCGCCGCCACGAACTCCGCCGGCGCCCCGAACCACACATCGAGGCACAACTCCGGCTTCATCCGCCGCATCGACCGGGAGAGGTACTTCGCCGCGTCCCCGCTCTCCGCGTCACTCCGCGCGTCGCTGCCCGCCTCGCCGCCCGCTTGGCCGCCCGCGTCGCCCCCCGCGCCGTCGACGGGCAGCGGCCTCGGCGCGAACCGCGCCCCCGTCGCGTACGGCTCGCCGACCCGGTCCACCCGGAACGTACGCCAGTCCTCCCGGTCGAGGTCGTACGCCACCAGGTACCAGCGCTGCCCGGTGCTCACCAGCCGGTACGGCTCGACCTGCCGCTTCGTCCGGGTGCCGTCGCCGCTGCGGTACGCGAACCTCAGCCGCTCCCGCCCGGTGGCCGCCGAGGCCAGGGTCGTCAGGGTCCGCGGCTCGATGGTGGCGCCGTCGCCGCGGGTCAGCGGCACCGTGGCGTTCTGGAGCGCGGAGACCCGGTGCCGCAGCCGGGAGGGGAGCACCTGCTCCAGCTTGGCCAGCGCCCGTACGGAGGCCTCGTCGACGCCCTCGATCGCGTGCCCCGCCCCGGCCCGCAGCCCCACCGCGATGGCCACCGCCTCCTCGTCGTCCAGCAGGAGGGGCGGCATGGCGGCGCCCGCCACCAGGCGATAGCCGCCGACGGAGCCGCGGGAGGCCTCGACCGGGTAACCCAGGTCGCGCAGCCGGTCGACGTCGCGGCGGATCGTGCGCGGACTGACGGCGAGCCGCTCGGCCAGCTCGCCGCCGGGCCACTCGCGCGGGGTCTGGAGGAGCGACAGCAGTTTCAGCAGTCGTGCTGGAGTGTCGGACATGGCTTCAGGATGGCGGACCATCAGGTCATGATCTGACCTAATGGATGCCTAGGTTCTTCCCATGCCTTCTTCCGTACCCCCGTCGCCCACGGCGCCGCACCTCGCTCCGCCCACTCCGCCCACGCCGCCCGCACCGGTGAAGACAGCGTTGGCGTCCACGCCCGCCCCGGCCGACCGGCGGCGCTGGTTCGCGCTGGCCATCGTGATGACCGCCGCCTTCATGGACCTGGTCGACGTCACGATCGTCAACATCGCGATCCCCAGCATCCAGCGCGAGACCGGGGCTTCGGTCTCCGCGATCCAGTGGATCACCGCCGGCTACGCCCTCGCGTTCGCGGCCGGACTGATCACGGGCGGCCGCCTCGGCGACATCTACGGGCGCAAGAGGCTCTTCCTCGTCGGCATCGGCGGATTCACGCTCGCCTCAGCCCTGTGCGGCCTCGCGGGCAGCCCCGAGATACTGGTCGCGGCCCGGATCCTCCAGGGTGCGACGGCGGCCCTGATGGTGCCCCAGGTCCTCTCGATCGTGCACGCCACCTTCCCGGCCCATGAGCGCGGCAAGGTCTTCGGCCTCTTCGGCGCGATCGTCGGGCTCGGCGCGGTCTCCGGTCCGCTGCTGGGCGCCCTGCTCACGGAGTGGGACCTCTTCGGGCTCGGCTGGCGGCCGATCTTCCTGATCAACCTGCCCGTCGGGATCGCCGGACTGATCCTCGGCGCGAAGTTCATCACCGAGTCGAAGGCCCCCAGGGCGGTCCGTCTCGATCTTCCCGGCGTCGCCCTGATCACCCTGGCGATGCTGATGCTCATCTACCCGCTCACCCGGGGACACGAGCTGGGCTGGCCGCTCTGGGGCCATCTCTCGATGGTGGGCAGCCTGTTCGTGCTCTGGGCGCTGGTCGCCTACCAACGGCAGAAGGCGCTGCGCGACGGCTCGCCGCTGATCGAGCTGTCCCTGTTCCGGGTCAAGAGCTTCGCCGCCGGCATCGCCGTGCAGCTGACCTTCGGCGTCGGCCTCGGCATCTTCTTCTTGGTCTGGACGGTGTACATGCAGACGGGTCTCGGCTGGAGCGTGCTGCGCGCCGGCACGACGGGCATCCCGTTCTCCGTCGCCGTCTCGGTGGCCGCCGGGATCTCCGTGCAGAAGCTGGTGCCCCGCTTCGGCCGCAAGGTCCTCCAGGCCGGTGCGCTCCTCATGATCGCCGGACTGCTGATCTACCTCTGGGAGAGCGAGCGGTACGGGATGGGCATCACGTCCTTGCAGATGGCCGTCCCGCTGGTGGTCATGGGTGTGGGGATGGGGCTGATCGTGGCTCCGCTGACCGACGCGGTGCTCTCCGAAGTGCCCAAGGAGCACGCCGGTTCGGCGTCCGGGCTGATCAACACCGTGCAGCAGATGGGGACGGCGCTCGGTCTCGGCCTGGTGTCCGTCGTCTTCTTCGGGGCGATCGGCGACCGACTGACCCCCGATGAGGTCGGCCCGGCGTTCGTCGACGCGTTCCAGCAGTCGCTGTGGTGGGTGGCCGGGGTGCTCTCGGTGATCTTCCTGGTGATGTTCGCGCTGCCCGCCCGACCGCGCGCCCACGTCGAGGACGAGGCCCGCGTGGGGGTCGTCGCGAGCGCGGAGGGTGCCGCGAACCTGGAGGGCGGCGCGAACCTGGAGGGCGGCGCGCGCTGATCCGTGTGGGCTGCGCGCCCCGGCCCCGCGTCCGTGGCGCGGCCGGCCCGGCTCTGACCGACCGTCCAGTGACCGCCCCCCCAGCGACCGGCCTCGGCGGCGAACCCGCCTCGGCCGGTCACCGGCGGTTCGGGTCAGCAGATCCGGGTGCGGCTCTCCATCGCCGCACGGGCGGTGTGCTCGTTCTCGTACACCTCGCACATGTGGCGGCCGTCGGGCGTCGCCGTGTGCTCGACCTCCCACAGGCTCGTCTCGCTGCCGTCCAGCAGCAGGAACGCGTGCTCGTAGAGCGTGAAGCCGGCCGGGCGGCCGTCGACCCGGCACTGACGTCCGAAGATCTGGGTGATGTGGTGGGCGAACGCCGACCGGAGCAGTCGTGTCTTCTGCTCGCCCGGCCGGTCGGCGTTCTCCGCGCGGCGCAGCACCCGGCGGGCGTGGTCCGCGGAGTTGTCGGGGGCGTACGTCCGGGGGAGCGGGACCGGCGGGGCGGACATCAGGACCGTCAGCATCTCCAGATCGCCCTGCCCCTCCTGCACCCCCTCGTCGCCGAAGGCCGGGGAGTCGGAGAAGCTTCCCGCGAGCCGGGACGCGGCGACGCGGGCGTCGCCCTCGTCGTCGTACAGCTCGTGGCTACGCGGTATCCGCACGTCCCGGCCTCCGCTGTGCACCAGCTCCCACAGAGTGAGGGCGGAGCCGTCGGCGAGGAGATACGTGTGACGGTAGGTCTCGCGGTGCAGCACGGAACTGTGGTGCGACGAGTGCAGCGAACTGCTGTGGGCGAGCGCGGTGCCGAGTCGGTCGACCGTGCTGTCGGGAAGGTCGAAGGAGTTGAGGGCGCGTCGCAGGAGTCGGTCGAGGTGGTGCTCGGTTGTCTCGTACGGATCGCTCAAGGTGGTGTCTCCAGGCCGTCGCCGCGTGTTACTTGGTGCGTGCTTAACGTAGTCCCTGGGTCCGACATCGTGACCGGGGTTCGTGAAAACGTAGGGCGCACGCAGAAAGTTCCCCGCGTATTCCGGGCGCATTTCGGGCGCTTGGGGTGAACTCCCTTACGCAGATGGCGAGTCGGTCGCCCGCACGCCCTTCGCTCACGCCGCACGCCCCTCGCTCACGCCGCGCGCCACAGGTTCCGCCGACCGGATCGGCCACCGGCCACCGGCCACCGGCCACCGGCCATCGACCATCGACCATCGGCCACCGGTCACCGGTCACCGACCGCCGTGCGAGTGCGTGCCGCTAGCTAGCCGCCGTACAGCTCCGTGTACGAGAGGAGCCTGCCGCCCGGCCCCTCGGTGCTCCGGGCCGCCCGCACGGCCTTGACGATGGCGCGCGCCAGGACGTCGGCGCCCGCCACCAGGATCTCGTTGACGGCCGCCGGGTCCCCGGGTGGCACCCGCACCTGCCCGGTGGCCAGGGTGAACACGGTGTCCCCGTCGGTCAGCAGATGGACCGGGCGCACCGCGCGGGCCAACCCGTCGTGTGCGGTGCCCGCCAGCTTCTGGGCCTGCGCCCGGGTCAGGTCCGCGTCCGTGGCGACGACCGCGATCGTCGTGTTGAACGGCGGGGCCGCCCCGTCCCCGGCCGCCTCCGTCGCCTCCCGCTCCCGTGCGAGACGCCGCCCCGCCGCGGCGTGGACCTCGGCCGAAGGGTGGGCCGGCGGCTCGCCGGCCCCGTACTCCCCGAACAACACCCCGGTCCGGGGGTCGACCACCGAGCCCGCCGCGTTCACCGCGACGAGGGCGGCCACCGTGACCCCGGAGCCGAGGCGGGTGCTCGCCGTGCCGATGCCGCCCTTGAGCTGCCCGGCCACCGCGCCGGTGCCCGCGCCCACGCCGCCCTCGGCCACGGGCTCCCCGGCCCGGGTGGCAGCCGCGGCCTCCACCGCGGCGCGGCCGGTCGACGCGTCGGGGCGGGCCCGCCAGTCGCCGCCCCGGCCGAGGTCGAAGAGGGCGGCGGCCGGAACGACCGGTACCACCTGGGTGGGTCCGGCGCCGACCCGGACGCCCCGGCCCCGCTCCTCCAGCCAGGCCATCACGCCGGACGCGGCGTCGAGCCCGTACGCGCTGCCGCCCGTGAGGACGACGGCGTCGACCCGCTGCACCAGATTGCGCGGGTCCAACGCGTCCGTCTCCCGGGTGCCCGGCCCGCCGCCCCGTACGTCCACGGCGGCCACGGCCCCGCCCTCGGGCGCCAGGACGACGGTCGTTCCGCTCAACGCGCCCGCCCCGGCGACCTCGGCGTGGCCGACGCGGATTCCGGCCACATCGGTCAGCGCGTCCAGCGGAATCGGGTGCTCAGTGGGCCCGGTCCCGGGGCCCTCGGCGTCGTCCTCGCGGTTCACGGGGATCATCGTGCGACTCCTCCGGTCGGGGTCGGGGCCCGCGGGGGTGCGAGCCGATGTGCTGCGAACGTACCGGTGAGCGGGGCGCGGTGAGCCCGAAGCGCCCCACCCGGGCAAGGAGACCCTTGCGACTGTCCGGGCGACCCGCTCACCCTCCCACCCCCCAAAATAGGTTCAATCAGCCCAAACAGTCCTACGGTGGCCGGGTGACCGAGCCCTCAGAAGCCACCGCAGCAGCCGAGCCCGACGTCCCTGACGGCCCTGCGGCCACGCCTCCCTCCGCTACCGGCCCCCGGTCCGTCACCACCCGGGCGACGCTCGTCGGCGTGGCTGTCTCCGCCCTGCTGATCCTCGCGATCGTGCTCGGCAGCCGTATGCTCCGCAACTTCGACTCGGCCCTCCTCCCCTACGCCGTGGCCACGGTCTTCCTCGCCTTCGGCGTCGCCTACCGGTACACCGTCTGGATCTCCGCCCCCGGGGCCCGGCGCCTCTTCAAGCAGGGCTGGCGCAGCCTCTTCTCCCTGGACAACTTCCGCGGGGCCCCCACCGCCCTGCCGAAGATGATCGCCACCTATCTGGGCTTCCAGAAGTTCCTCGGTGCCCGCTCCCACGCCCGCTGGGCCGCCCACCAGCTGATCTTCTGGGGCTGCATCCTCGCCGCCCTGATCACCTTCCCGCTCACCTGGGGCTGGTTCACCTTCACGTCCGGCAGTGGATCGGGACCCGGCTACGAGATGCGGATCTGGGGCTTCAAGATCCTCGGATTCGACTCGCTCAACGTCCTCGGCTGGCTGATGTTCCACGGCCTGGACATCGCCGCCGTCCTCGTCATCCCCGGCGCCTCGTACTTTCTGTGGCGTCGCATGAAGGACCGCGGCGCCGCCACCGGCCAGCGCTTCGCCTACGACCTGGTGCCGCTGATCGCGCTCATCGTCATCTCCGTCACGGGGCTGCTGCTCACCTTCTCCTCGATCTTCCTGCACGGCGGCGGCTACCAGTTCCTCGCGATCCTGCACATGGTGTCGGTCGTCTTCACCCTCATCTACATCCCGTTCGGCAAGTTCTTCCACATCGTCCAGCGACCGGCCGCGGTCGGCATGCAGCTGTTCAAGTACACCGGCCGCAAGGACGACGAGGTGTTCGCCTGCCGCCGCTGCGAGGAGCCCATCGACACCGGCCCCTACGTCGAGAACCTGCGCGGCACCATGCGCGACCTCCGGCTCGACTTCGACTCCTGGGCCGAGTACTGCCCGCGCTGCAAGCGGGTGCTTCGCGGCAGCGCCTATCTCTCCCATGTGAAGAAGGGCTTCAAATGACCGCGGATCCGCGAGCTGCCTCCGACCGCCGTACGTTCATCCCCCTGGACCCCTCCCTCACCCCTCCCGGCACCCGCGCCTTCCGGGACGCGGGCGGCATCCCGGCCGACAAGTGGCACGCCGACCAGAACGGCGAGACGCTCGTGCCGACCCACTGCTGTTTCTGCGGTGTCCAGTGCGGGATGTATCTGCGGGTGGACCGCGGCGGCAAGGTCTTCGGTGTCGAACCCCGCAACCACGACATCAACCGGATGCGGCTCTGCCCCAAGGGCATCAACGCCTACCAGCAGGTCAACCACCCCGACCGGCTGACCGCCCCGCTGATGCGCCGCTCCCGCGACGAGGAGTTCCGCGAGGTCTCCTGGGAGGAGGCGCTCGACTTCACCGTCTCCGAGATCAAGCGCATCCAGCGGACCCACGGCAACGACGCCTTCGGGCTCCTCGGCGGGGCCAGCCTGTTCTCCGAGAAGACCTATCTGGTGGGCAAGTTCGCCCGGGTCGCGCTCAAGACCCGGCACGTGGACTACAACGGGCGCCTCTGCATGGTCAGCGCCGCGGGCGCCAACAAGCTCGCGTTCGGCATCGACCGGGCCGGCAACCCTTTCTCCGACATCCTGCTCACCGACTGCCTGCTCATCGCGGGCTCCAACGTCGGCGAGTGCTTCCCCGTGATGACCCAGTACGTCTGGGGGGCCCGGGACCGCGGGGCCAGCCTCATCGTCATCGACCCGCGCGAGACCGCCGTCGCCCGGACCGCCGACATCCACGTCGCCCTCAAGCCCGGCACCGACTCCGCCTTCTTCACCTCCGTCCTGCACGTCGTCATCGAGGAAGGGCTCACCGACGAGAACTACCTCGCCGCCCACGCCACCGGCTGGGAGGAGGTCAAGGCCAAGGCCGCCGAGTACCCGCCCTCCCGTGCCGCCGCGATCTGCGGGATCCCCGCCGAGCAGATCGTCCAGGTCGCCCGGACCTTCGCCCGCGCACCCAAGGCCATGGCCTGGCACGCCCGGGGCATCGAGCACCACTCGCAGGGCGTCGAGAACTGCCTCACCGTGATCAACCTCTGCACCGCCACCGGCCACATCGGCAAACCCGGCGCCGGCTACGGCACGATCACCGGCCAGGGCAACGGGCAGGGCGGCCGCGAGCACGGCCAGAAGTCCGACCTCCTCCCCGGCGGACGCTCCATCATGAACGAGGAGCACCGCCGCCAGATCTGCGAGATCTGGGGCATCGAGGAGTCCGACCTCCCGCCCGCCGGGACCTCCATGATGGAAATGGTCTGGCAGATGCAGCGCCGCGAGATCCGCGGCCTCATCGGCATCTGCAACAACCCCTTCGTCTCCCTGCCCAACTACCGGGTGGTCAAGGAGGGGTACGACACCACCGAGTTCCACGCGCAATTCGACTTCTTCCTCTCCGAGACCGCGGCCAACGCCCACGTGGTCTTCCCCGTCACCACCTGGGCCGAGGACGAAGGGGTGATGGCCAACGCGGAAGCCCGCGTGGTCAAGCACAACAAGGCCCAGGACCCGCCGCCCGGCGTCCGCACCGACACCTGGGCGATGTGCGAACTCGCCCGACGGCTCGGCGTCGGCGACAAATTCGACTTCCCCGACTCCCGGTCGGTCTTCGACGAGTTGCGCGTCGCCTCCGCCGGCACCGTCAACGACTACTACGGCATCACCTACGAACGCCTGGAGGAGACCGGCGGCATCGCCTGGCCCTGCCCGACCACCGACCACCCCGGCACCCCACGCCTCTTCGAGGACGGGAAGACCTACCACCCCGACGGCAAGATCCACCTCCAGGCCGTCGAATGGCACCCGCCGATGGACCCGTACGACGACGAGCACCCCATGTCGCTCACCACCGGCCGTACCGTCGCCCACTTCCTCTCCGGCAACCAGACCCGCAGGCTCGGCGCCCTCGTCGAACAGACCCCGCGACCCTGGGCCGAGGTCCACCCCTCGCACGGCTTCCGCAACGGAGAGCCCGTCCGCGTCGTCACCCGGCGCGGCAGCGAGGTCTTCCCCGCCCTGGTCACCGAGGCGATCCGCCCCGACACGGTGTTCATCCCCTACCACTGGCCCGTCCCCACCGCGGCCAACGCCCTCACCATCGACGCCCTCGATCCCCGGTCCAAGATCCCCGAGTACAAGGTGTGCGCCTGCCGCATCGAGCACGCCGAGCGGATCGACGAGGTCCCCGCCCCGCCGGTCGCTCCCGGCCACGTCGCCTACCCGGAGACCCAGGTCTCCCGTACCGACCCGCTGCCTCCCACGGCCCCCCAGGGCCGTGGGACCTCGGAGAGGAGCTGAAGCCCCATGATGGGCAGAACGATCTTCATCGACCCGGGGCGCTGCATCGGCTGCCAGGCCTGTGTCTCCGCCTGCCGCGAGTGCGACTCGCACCGCGGCACATCGATGATCCACCTCGACTACACCGACGAGGGCCACTCCGTCGCCTCCCTCCCCACCGTCTGCATGCACTGCGAGGACCCGGTCGCCCCGTGTGCCGAGGTCTGTCCCGCCGACGCGATCCTGGTGACCGCGGACGGCGTGGTGCAGCAGGCCGACACCACCCGCTGCATCGGCTGCTCCAACTGCGTCAACGCCTGCCCCTTCGGCGTACCGAAGATCGACCTCCAGGCGAAGCTGCAGATGAAGTGCAACCTCTGCTACGACCGCACCGCCTACGGTCTCGCCCCGATGTGCGCCACCGTCTGCCCGACCGGAGCTCTCTTCTACGGAACCGTCGAGGAGCTCCAGGCGGAGCGCCCCGGCGTCCAGGTCGCCGACACCTTCGTCTTCGGCGAGACCGAGGTCCGCACCGGTGTGGCCATGGTCGTCCCCGCCGAACGGGTCCAGTGGCCGGTACCCGGCGGGCTTCCCGTCGTCGAGATCAACGGGAAGGACGTCCGCCGATGAGCGTCACCGATCAGCAGCCGGGTGGAGAACACCCGAGCGGGGGAGACCCGCGCGAGGCCCTCCAGGACCGGATCGCCGCCGACTCCCTCACCACCCGACGCGACTACCTACGGATCGTCACCACCGTCTCCGGCGGTCTCGCCGTCGGCGGCATCGGGGTGGCCGCGGGCATGCTCCACCGTCACGGCGACGGAGAGGAGGGCAAGGCCCCCGAGGCGAGGCGCATCGCCGGGCGACTCCTGCCCGGCGAGTCGATCGCCTTCCGCTACCCGGGCGAGGAGGACCGGGCCGTCGCCGTCCGCCTCGACGACGGTACCCTCGTCGGCTACTCCGCCGTCTGCACCCACCTCGCCTGCGCCGTGCTCTGGCGCAAGGACCGGGGGAGCGAGGGCGAGCTGTACTGCCCGTGCCACGAAGGAGTCTTCGACGCCAGGTCCGGAGAGGTCACGGCGGGGCCGCCACCACGCGGTCTGCCCAAGGTCGCGGTCATCGAGCAGGACGACGGCAGCATCTGGGCCGTGGGGACCACTCGCTCCGGCGAGAGCATCGAGGGAGGCCTCTGCCGCCAGCTCGGTGGCGACCGCCCCGACCTCGCCTCCCGCATCGGCTGCCCCGACATCGGCGGCGGAACCGAATCCCCGCCCCGGGCCGCCGGCGCGCGAGAGCCCTCCGCCACCGCTGAGAACCCGGGCAGGCGGGCATGAGCGACACCCCGCACCCCGAACAGCCGCTGCCGCCCCCCGGCAGCCACTACCCCACGTACCACCCCGGCAGCGCCGATCCCGAACTGAACAGGCCCGTCCACGAGCGGTATCCGCAGATCCGCCCCACCAGCGGATACGGGGACCCCCGCGTCCGGCACACCGGCCCCGGGCCCGGAGCGGGCACCGACCAGGACCCCGAGCGCTCCTCGAAGCTGACCGCCCGGCTCACCCTCGCCATGACCGTCGTCATCGGCCAGCTCTGGGGACTGACGGTCCTGATCGACGAGTGGATGGAGGGCAACACCGGTACGGCCTGGTGGGGGGCCGGCTTCCTCTGCCTGTCGTTCCTCGTCGTGCTCGGGCTGTGGCTCATCGACCCGAAGGACCGCTGACACCCGCCGCCCGGCTCCACGGCGGCTCACACCTCGTGGTGAGCCGCCGTACCCTGGAGACATGAGCGCCGCCCCCGCCCCCAGCCCGCGCGATGCGAAGCAGCAGCAGCCACAGGAGCAGCCGCACGAGGAACCGAAGCCCAAGCCGGTTCTGGACTTCGACGATCCGCTGGACCGGCAGTCCGCGGACGATACGGACCAGGGATGGGGCGAGCGGCCTCTCTCCGCCGGTAGCGCAGCCGACCTCGCGCGCTTCCTGGACGAGAAGCCGCCCCACCACATCTGAGCGATGGCCCGGAGGACTACCGGTCCTCGCGCGGGCCCGCGGCTGCCCCGCCCCAGCCGCCCAGCCCTTCGCCCGAGTCCGGCCCCGGGGAGCCGGGCGCGCCACCGGTGCGCTGCGCCACGAGGGCGTCGCGGATCTCCTTCAGCACCTCCAGCTCGCTCACCTCCATCGTCTCCTGCCCGCCTTCCTTGGCGGCCTGCATCGCCGCCCGCCTGGCCAGGTACTTGGCCATCGGCAGCACCATCAGGAAGTACACGACGGCAGCGGTGATCAGGAAGCTGAGGGCGGCGCTGAGCACCGAGCCCCACAGGATCTCGATCCCGTCCATCTCTCCGGTCTTCGGGTCCGTGGTGCAGGGGCCCTGGAGGCAGGAGCTGTAGCTGTCCAGGTCCTGGGTGCCGAACGCACCGACCAGGGGGTTGATGACGCCCTTGACGACAGCGTTCACGATGTTGGTGAACGCGGCACCGATGACGACAGCCACCGCGAGGTCGATCACGTTGCCGCGCGTCAGGAAGACCTTGAAGCCCTCCAGCAGACTGACCTTCTTCTCGCTCACAGGTGAGCCTTCCTTCGCATGGGCGGTAAGGGGAGCAAACTGCTCCACCACCCAAGGCGGGAGAGGGCAGCCCTGTCCAACCCACTGGCTCTCCCGGGTGACGTGAGAAGGCGTCAGTTCGCATCGGACACCGCCACGGCCAGCCGACCCGAAACGCCCGCGCCCAGCAGCGCCGTGGCAGTCGACCGCTCCACGGACAACACCACCAGCGCCCCGGCCTCCGCCCCGGCGCCGGAAACGTCCGCCGCTGGCCCCCCGGATCCTGCGGCCGCGTGCGGCACCTTCGCCACGCGCACCCCGCGCGCCACCACGCGCGCTTCGTCGCCGGTATCACCGACCGCGATCACATCGACCCGGTCCCCGGGGCGCAGCAGCCGTACGGTCTCCGGGTCCGCGATCCTGACCGGCGCGGAGACCAGCCGCACGGACGACCTGCCGGCCCCCGGCGGGGCCTCCGGTGGGCGGGCCTCTCCGTCGGCACCGCTCAGACCGGTGGTGGCCAGCGCGGCACCCGCCAGCGCGAGCCCCGCAGCCGCCGCCCGCCGCTGTCGGCGCAGCATCCGGCGCAGCCGGTCCGCCCCACCGCCCCGCACGCGCACGGGCCCGAACGGCCCCACCCCGCACGGCGCGGGCACCGGCGCAGGAGGCGGCGACGGACACCGGGACGGGGACCGAGACGGCGAAGGGAACCGAGACGGGAAAGGAGGCATGGACGCGGAAGCCGGAGCCGGAGCCGGAGCCGGAGCGGGAGCGGATACGGACGTGAGCGTGGACGAGTGCGGGGAAAGCGAAGGGGACGTGGACGTGGACAGGAACGTGGACGGGGGCGGGGACGTGGACAGGAACGGGGATGGGGACGCGGACGTGGACAGGAACGGGGACGTGGACATGGCACCACCTCGATTCGGGCGGACGAGGGCAAGGGGAAGGAACGCGAAAGGGGAGTCCGGACCGGTCGATCCGGCCGAACTCCCCTCACTCTCCCCCGCCCACGCAGATCCCGCTGAGGCCTGTGGACAGTCCTCGCGCTGGGGATAACTCCGTCACCCGTTCCGGCGCGGTCCGCCCTGTCCGAGCGGCGGCGATGGCCGTTACGGCAGAGCGATCCCCGTGTCGATCCCGTCCAGGGCGTGGGCGCACGTGCAGTTGCGGCTCTCGCTCTTCGGCAGCCCGGCCACCGCGTCGAACAGCACCGAGCGCAGCCGGTCCACGTTGGCCGCGAACACCTGGAGCACCTCCTCGTGCGAGACGCCCTCGCCCGCCTCGGCCCCCGCGTCCAGGTCGGTCACCAGGGTCATCGTCGTGTAGCAGAGGCCCAGCTCACGGGCGAGGACCGCTTCGGGGTGTCCGGTCATGCCCACGACCGACCAGCCCATCGCCGCGTGCCAGCGCGATTCCGCACGGGTCGAGAAGCGGGGGCCCTCGACGACCACCAGGGTGCCGCCGTCCACCGGCTCCCAGTCGCGTCCGCGAGCCGCGGTGAGTGCGGCCCTGCGCCCCTCGGGGCAGTACGGGTCGGCGAAGCCCAGGTGGACGACGTTCGGCACGGTGCCGTCGGTCCGGGTCTCACCGTCGTAAAAGGTCTGCACGCGGGCCTTGGTGCGGTCCACCAGCTGGTCGGGGACGAGCAGGGTGCCCGGCCCGTACTCCGGCCGCAGCCCGCCCACCGCGCACGGGCCGAGCACCTGCCGGACCCCGACGGAGCGCAGCGCCCACAGGTTGGCCCGGTAGTTGATGCGGTGCGGCGGCAGGTGGTGGCCGCGTCCGTGGCGGGGCAGGAAGGCCACCCGCCGGCCGCCCAGCTCGCCGAGGAAGACCGAGTCGCTCGGCTTCCCGTAAGGGGTGTCCACGGAGACCTCGGTGACGTCCTCCAGGAAGGAGTAGAAGCCCGAGCCGCCGATGACACCGATCTCCGCGGAACTCCCGGTACCCGCCGTACCCGTACCGGAGCCCGATTCGTCAAGTGCGTTCGCCATGCGGTCACCGTATCCGCAGGCGCGATTCCCGGGACGAACGCCCGGACCCCGCCGAGTGGCCTCGGCGGGGTCCGGTGAAAAGCAGATGGGGCGTACGCGGGCTCAGGCGGCCGACGTACCGCTCGACGAGGCCGGCGCGGAGGCCGACGACGAGGAGGAGCCGGACGAAGAGGACGACGACGTTGTCGCGCTCGCCTTCGTCTCGGAACCCGACGACGAGGACGACGCGGAGTCGGACGACTTCGAGGCCGCCGTCGCCGGCGTGCTGCTCGACGAGGAGCCGCGGCTGTCGTTCCGGTAGAAACCGGAACCCTTGAAGACGATGCCGACCGCGGAGAACACCTTCTTGAGGCGTCCGTCGCAGCTCGGGCACACGGTCAGGGCATCATCGGTGAACTTCTGCACCGCCTCGAGGCCCTCGCCGCACTCGGTGCACTGGTACTGATAGGTCGGCACTTGCTCCTCCTGGCACTCTCACTCAATGAGTGCTAACGACGCTCCATACTGACGTATTCCGTTGAATCAGTCCACCGTGACCGGCTCGCGGTGACCGATCGCACGTGCGACGGTGCGCCCCGAGGGCTTCGGAGTCAGCCGCGAACGCAGGGCCAGCAGGGTCATCAGCGCCAGCACGGTTCCGGCCAGAGGCACCAGGAAACCGGTGCTCGCGCCATGGGCGTCGGCGAGTTGCCCCGCCACGGTCACGGCCGCGGCCTGTCCGAGCGCCACGGCGCCCGTCAGCCAGGTGAAGGCCTCGGTGCGGGCGGTGGCGGGCACCAGCGCGTCGACCAGGGTGTAGCCACTGATCAGCGCCGGAGCGATGCAGAGGCCGACCAGCAGGCCGAGCCCGGCCAGCAGCGGCACCGAGTGCACGGCCCACAGGCCGGACGCGGTGAGGGTCAGCGCCACGTACCCGATGATCAGCCGTCGACGCGGGCTGCTCTTCCAGGCGATGGCGCCGCAGGCGATGCCGGCCAGCATGTTGCCCGCCGCGAAGACCCCGTAGAGGACGCCGTTCACCCCGGGGTGGCCGATCTCCTCGGAGAACGCGGTCAGGGAGACCTGCATCCCGCCGAAGACCGCGCCGATGCCCAGGAAGGCGACGGCCAGGACGCGCACACCCGGCACGGAGAGCGCCGAGGCGTGCGGCTCGGCCGCGGTGGCCGCGTTGCGAGGGGCGGGCTGGGTGGCGCGCTGCGCGGCGAAGAACAGGCCGCCGACCAGGGTCAGGGCGGCTTCCGTGATCAGACCGGCCGCCGGGTGCACGCCGGTGCAGAGCGCGGTGGCGATCACCGGGCCGAGTACGAACGTGAACTCGTCCGTCACCGACTCGAACGCCGCCGCGGTGGACATCAGCGGAGAGGCGGGCCGGTCGGGGGTCGCCCCCAGCATCGCCGCCCAGCGGGCCCGCACCATGGGGCCGATCTGCGGGATGGAGGCGCCGGTCGGCACGGCGGCGACGAACAGCGCCCACAGGGGGGCGTCCGCCAGCGCCAGTACGGTCAGGGCGCTCACGGAGACGGTGTGGAGGAGCACTCCGGGCAGCAGGACGGCACGCTGACCGAAGCGGTCGGCGAGCTTGCCGCTCTGCGGGGCGAACAGCGCCATGGAGACGCCGGAGACCGCCGCGACGGCACCGGCGCTGCCGTACGAGCCGGTCGTGTGCTGCACGAGGAGGACGATGCCGATGGTGAGCATCGCGAAGGGCTGCCGTGCGGCGAAGCCCGGGAGGAGGAAGGTCCACGCACCGGGGGTGCGCAGGAGTTGCCCGTATCCGGGGCGGTCGGAGACCGTGGTCGCCACGGTCCTTGCCTTTCTGCCGCCTGGTGGCCCTGCTTCCCGGCGCCCTTGTGGGGCGGGCCGGACGGAAGCGGCCGAGAGCTGTCCTCTTCGCGCGGAACTGCGGTAGATGCCGGGCGACTCGCTGCAATCGGCGAAGAAACGCCGGGCGAAGAGACACCACGACCGCCATACGGTCGCGCCAGCTCTGCTTCAGACAGAGTTGGTCGATCAGGTTCGCCCTTAATCGTACAGGTAGGAAGCCCTGTGCGCCTGTGATTGCGTACAGGGCTTCCGTATCAACCTGTGATCTGCGACGCGTGTGCTGCCGATTCCCTGAGTCGTCGCCTCAGGGGGCATCAGGGGCATCAGGGGCCTCAAGAGGACTTCAGGGAGCAGCCTCAGGGACTGGTCCTCGTGCCGTTGCCGTTGCTGCTGCCGTTCACGCTTCCCCGTCCACTGCCACTGCCGTTGGCATGGGCGCCGGCACCGCCGAGCTTCTTGGCCAGCTTCATCGCCTGGGGGATGGCCGCACCGCCATGGGGCCCCGCCATGCCGGGCGCGCCGGAGGCGGGGGATCTGCCCGTGCCCAGCCAGCCGGCCAGTTTGCCGCCCTCGCCGACCGCCCGCAGCCGTTCCTCCGCCCTGTCGCGCACCGGATCGGTGGCCACCACCAGCAGCTCGTCCCCGCGCCGCAGCACCGTCGCCGGGGACGGCACGAAGCTCTTGCCCTCGCGGACCACCAGCGTGACCGCGGCGCCCGCGGGGAGCCGGAGCTCGCCGACCTCGACGCCGTGCATCTTGGACTTCGTGGGGATGGCGACCGACAGCAGGTGGCCGCGCAGCCGCTCCAGCGGGGCCGACTCGATGCCCAGGTCGGCGGCCTCGGCCGGATCGTCGGCGATGTTCAGCTTGTTCGCGACCCAGGGCAGCGTCGGGCCCTGGATCAGGGTGTAGACGATGACCAGGACGAACACGATGTTGAAGATTCTCGTACTGCCCTCCACCCCGGACACCATCGGAATGGTCGCCAGGACGATGGGCACCGCCCCGCGCAGCCCGGCCCAGGACATCAGGACCTTCTCGCGGGCCGGCAGCCGGAACGGCGCGAGGCTCAGGAAGACCGACAACGGCCGCGCCACCATGGTCAGCACCAGGCCCACGACGATGGCGGGCCAGAAGTCGTCGACCAGGTCGTGCGGGGTGACGAGCAGGCCGAGCAGCACGAACATGCCGATCTGGGCCAGCCAGCCGAGCCCGTCCGCGAAGCCCCGGGTGGCGGGCCAGTGCGGCAGCTTGGAGTTGCCGAGGATCATCGCGGCCAGGTAGACGGCGAGGAACCCGCTGCCGTGGGCCATGGCGCCGGCCGCGTACGCGGAGACGGCGATGGCCATCACGGCGATCGGGTAGAGGCCGGAGGCGGGCAGCGCCACGTGCCGCAGCCCCAGGGACCCCAGCCAGCCCACCGCGATGCCGATCGCGGCGCCGATGGCCAGCTCCATGGCGATCTCGGCGAGCAGGACGTACCAGTGCTCGACCGGGCCGACCGCGGAGAACGCGACGACCAGGATGACGACGGGAGCGTCGTTGAAGCCGGACTCCGCCTCCAGGACGCCGGTGATCCGGGGCGGCAGGGGAACCCTGCGCAGCACGGAGAAGACGGCGGCCGCGTCGGTCGAGGAGACGACCGCGCCGATGATGAGGGCCTGGCGCCAGTCCAGGCCGACCAGGTAGTGCGCGGCGGCGGCGGTGACGCCCACGCTGATGCCGACGCCGACGGTCGAGATCACCGCGGCCGCGGGCAGGACGGGTCTGACCTCTTTCCACTTCGCCCCGAGTCCGCCCTCGGCCAGGATGACGACCAGGGCGGCGTAGCCGAAGACCTGCGTCAGCTCGGCGTTGTCGAACTTGACGTCGAAGATGCCGTCCTGCCCCAGGGCGATCCCGATGCCGAGATACAGGAGCAGGCTGGGGAGCCCGCTGCGCGAGGAGACCCGTACCGCCACCACGGCGACCAGCAGGACGAGCGAGCAGACGAGCAGGAGTTCGTTGAGCGCGTGGACAGTCAGGGTCCGTTCCTTCCCTGCGTGCGCCTGCCGGATCGTCCTCCGGCAGCCAGTTACTTCGTTACCTTACCTAATCTTTAACGATTCCTTGACGGGTTCGAGTGTTCGTACGAGGAAGACGCAAATGGATGCATCCCTATACCGCGTCCGAGTGGCTTCTCCGCTGCGCCTATGGTTGCTCCTGCACTCCCAGGACCACCCTGCCCCTCGAAGGACAGCGATGCCCGCCAACACAACCGCCTCTTCCGGCCCTTCCGACGCGAAGAAGCCCGGCAGGAAGAAGGGGCGACGCGCCCGCCTGCTCGTGCTCGTCCTGGTGCTGGCGCTCGTCGCGGGTGTCGGATACGGGGCGTACTGGTCCGTATCCACCGTGCGGGCCTCGTACCCGCAGACCACCGGTTCGCTGACTCTCGACGGCCTTTCCGGCGACGTCGAGGTCAAACGTGACTCCTACGGAATCCCGCAGATCTACGCGGACTCCGACGCCGACCTCTTCCGCGCCCAGGGCTTCGTCCAGGCCCAGGACCGCTTCTGGGAGATGGACGTCCGGCGGCACATGACGTCCGGCCGGCTCTCCGAGATGTTCGGCTCCGGACAGGTGGAGACCGATTCCTTCCTGCGGACGCTCGGCTGGCGCAAGGTGGCGCAGAAGGAGTACGACGAGGTCCTGGACGAGAGCACCAAGAAGAACCTCCAGTCCTACGCGGAGGGCGTCAACGCTTATCTGAAGGGCAAGGAAGGCCGGGACATCTCGGTCGAGTACGCGGCTCTGGGACTGACCAACGACTACAAGCCCGGCGAGTGGACCCCGGTCGACTCGGTGGCCTGGCTGAAGGCGATGGCCTGGGACCTGCGCGGCAACATGCAGGACGAGATCGACCGTTCGCTGCTGACCAGCCGCCTCGACAAGGACCAGATCGAGGACCTGTACCCCGGCTACCCGTACAAGCGGAACAAGCCGATCGTCGAGAACGGCGCGATCTCCTCCGCCACCGGGAAGTTCGACCCCGAGGCGAACCCGTCGGACACCACCGGGTCGTCGACCGCAGAAGGGGCCACCGAGGGCCTCGGCACCCAGATGGCCGCCCTCTCGGACACCCTCGACGAGATCCCGGCGCTGCTCGGCCCGAACGGCAACGGCATCGGCTCGAACTCCTGGGTCGTCGACGGCGAGCACACGACGTCCGGCAAGGCGCTGCTCGCGAACGACCCGCACCTCGCGCCGATGCTGCCCTCCCTCTGGTACCAGATGGGCCTGCACTGCCGGGAGCTCTCCAAGACCTGCCAGTACGACACGGCCGGCTACACCTTCTCCGGCATGCCCGGTGTGATCATCGGTCACAACCAGGACATCGCCTGGGGCCTCACCAATCTGGGCGCCGACGTCACCGACCTCTTCCTGGAGAAGGTCTCCGACGACGGCTACCTGTACGACGGCGAGACCAAGTCCTTCAAGACCCGCGAGGAGACCATCAAGGTCGCCGGCGGCAGGGACCGGACGATCACCGTCCGCGAGACGAACAACGGCCCCCTGGTCTCCGACCGCAGCAAGGAGCTGGACAAGGTCGGCCAGAAGGCCCCCGTCAGCAACGCGGCCCCGGACCGGGCCGACGGCTACGCGGTGGCGCTGAAGTGGACCGCGCTGGAGCCCGGGAAGTCCATGGACGCCGTCTTCGCGCTCAACCGGGCCAAGGACTTCACCACCTTCCGGAAGGCCGCCGAGAACTTCGAGGTCCCCTCGCAGAACCTCATCTACGCCGACACCCGGGGCAACATCGGCTACCAGGCCCCCGGCAAGATCCCGGTCCGCTCCGAGGGCTACGACGGCACGGCGCCCGCGCCGGGCTGGGACCCGAAGTACGCGTGGGAGGGGTACATCCCCTTCGAGGAGCTGCCGTACGAGTACAACCCGGACCGCGGCTTCATCGTCACCGCCAACCAGGCCGTCATCGACGAGAAGAAGTACCCCCACCTCCTGACCAAGGACTGGGGCTACGGCGCCCGCAGTCAGCGGATCAACGACCTCCTGACCCAGAAGATCAAGGGCGGCGAGAAGGTCTCGACCGATGACATGCAGAAGATGCAGATGGACAACTTCAGCGAGATCGCCGCGCTGCTGGTGCCCGAGCTGAAGAAGATCAACATCTCTGATCCGAGCGTCCGCGAGGCACAGAAGCTGCTGGAGGGCTGGGACTACACCCAGGAGCCCGACTCGGCCGCCGCCGCGTACTTCAACGGCGTCTGGCGCAACATCCTGAAACTCGCCTTCGGCAACAAGCTGCCCAAGGAGATGCGGGTCGAGGGCGACTGCCTCAACGTGCCGCCGGCTAAGAACAGCGGCCCGGCCGACCAGCAGAAGAAGCTCGTCCGCGAGTGCGGCCAGCGCGACGGCGACACCGCGCAGCCGGACGGCGGCGACCGCTGGTTCCAGGTGGTCCGCGACATCGTGGACGACCAGGACAACGAGTGGTGGAAGGCTCCCGCCCGGGGCCGCGAGGACGCCCTGGAGAGCCGGGACGACCTGTTCGCCCGGGCGATGGAGGACGCCCGCTGGGAGCTGACCTCCAAGCTCGGCAAGAACATCTCCACCTGGAGCTGGGGCCGCCTGCACCGGCTGACGCTGAAGAACCAGACCCTCGGCACCGAAGGCCCCGGCCTGCTCCAGCGGGCGCTCAACCGTGGCCCCTGGAACCTCGGCGGCGGCGAGGCGGCGGTCAACGCGACCGGCTGGAACGCGGCGAGCGGCTACGAGGTCGTCTGGGTGCCGTCGATGCGGATGGTCGTCAACGTGGGGGACTGGGACAAGTCCCGCTGGATCAACCTCAGTGGCGCCTCCGGCCACGCGTTCAGCGCGCACTACACCGATCAGACCGACAAGTGGGTCGACGGTGAACTGCTCGACTGGTCCTTCGGGGCGGACGCGGTCGACGCGTCCACCGTCGACACGCTGACGCTGAAACCGTAGGTCTATCGAGGGTTCACGAAGCGCCGCGCTCCGGCCGGCGTGACCACCGCGTCCACGGGGTGGTCGTGCGGTTCCGAGGGGACCCGCGCGACCACCTCGTCGTCGTACAGGAGCACGACGAGCGAAGGGTGCGCCCCGGCGGCCGTCAGCCGGGCCAGCACCCGGTCGTAGCTGCCGCCGCCCCGCCCCAGCCGCATCCCGGCCCCGTCCACCGCCAGGCCGGGCAGCAGCACCGCCTCGGCTTCCAGGACGGCGGCCGGGCCCAGGCGCGGGCCGTCCGGCTCGAGGAGCCCCCGCCCGGCCGGGAGCAGGTGCTCCGGGCCCTCGTAGGCCGCCCAGTCCAGGTCGTTGTCGGCCAGGAGGACCGGCAGCAGCACCCGGACGCCACGCCCGCGCAGCGCTTCCAGGAGGGCGCGGGTGCCCGGTTCACGCCCCACGGAGACGTACGCGGCGACCGTACGGGCGTCGGCCAGTTCGGGCAGGCTCAGGGCCGCCTCGGCAAGAACCGCGGCTGTCCGGACGGCGTCCTCCTTCGTCAGGAGGGCCCGCGCGGCGAGCAGTTCGCGCCGCAGGGAGCTCTTCACGGCCGGCTTTCCGGACTTGTCGGTGTTCAAGGGTGACTCGCACGATTCTCGTATGGGCATATTTACGGACGAAGTTAACCGGAATATCAGCTTCCGGCCGTGTGCAACCGTTAAGGTCTGCACATGACTCAGTCGCACCCCAGGATCAGCAAGGCCGTCATTCCGGCAGCAGGTCTCGGCACCCGGTTCCTGCCCGCCACGAAGGCCACTCCCAAAGAGATGCTGCCTGTCGTCGACAAGCCGGCCATTCAGTATGTCGTCGAAGAAGCCGTGGCAGCGGGCCTCTCCGACGTGCTGATGATCACCGGCCGCAACAAGCGTCCCCTCGAGGACCACTTCGACCGCAACTACGAGCTGGAATCCGCGCTCACCCGCAAGGGCGACGCCGAACGCCTCGCCAAGGTCCAGGAGTCCAGCGACCTGGCCACCATGCACTACGTGCGACAGGGCGACCCCCGCGGCCTCGGGCACGCCGTGCTCTGCGCCGCCCCGCACGTCGGCGACCAACCCTTCGCGGTGCTCCTCGGCGACGACCTGATCGACCCGCGCGACGCGCTGCTGGCCCGGATGGTCGAGGTCCAGGAGCGTGAGGGCGGCAGTGTCATCGCGCTGATGGAGGTCGAGCCCTCGCAGGTCCACCTCTACGGCTGCGCCGCCGCGGACGCCACCGTCGACGGCGACGTGGTCCGCGTCACCGACCTGGTCGAGAAGCCGGACCCGGCCGACGCCCCCAGCAACCTCGCCATCATCGGCCGGTACGTCCTGGACCCCGCGGTCTTCGACATACTGCGACACACCGAGCCGGGCCGCGGCGGCGAGATCCAGCTCACCGACGCGCTCCAGCTGCTCGCCGCGGACGAGAAGATCGGCGGCCCCGTGCACGGCGTCGTCTTCAAGGGCCGCCGCTATGACACCGGCGACCGCAGCGACTATCTTCGCGCCATTGTCAGACTGGCGTGCGAACGTGAAGACCTGGGGCCGGACTTCCGGACCTGGCTGCGCAAGTACGTCGCTGAGGAGATGTAACCCCGTGAGCAGCACGATCTGGTCGGTGGACGAGCACCTGGACGACATCCTCGCGACGGTGAGGCCGCTGGAGCCCATCGAGTTGCAGCTGCCGGACGCGCAGGGCTGCGTCCTCGTCAAGGACGTCGTCGTGGAGGTGGCCCTGCCGCCGTTCGACAACAGCTCCATGGACGGTTACGCGGTCCGGATCGCCGATGTCGAGGGCGCCAGCGAGGAGTTCCCCGCGGTCCTCACCGTCATCGGCGACGTCGCCGCGGGCAGTGCGGGGCTCGCCGACGACCAGGTCGTGGGACCGGGACAGGCCGCCCGCATCATGACGGGCGCGCCGCTGCCCGCGGGTGCGGAGGCCGTGGTCCCGGTGGAGTGGACCGACGGCGGTACGGGCGAGGGCCCGGCCGCCGCCATGCGCGCCCACAGCGACGCGCCCGAGGGCGCCACCGGCGAGGTCAGGGTGCACCGGCCCGTCGTGGCCGGCGCCCACGTGCGCGAGCGCGGCAGCGACGTCAAGCCGGGCGACCTGGCCCTGGCCGCCGGGTCGATCGTCGGCCCCCCGCAGATCGGGCTGCTCGCGGCGATCGGCTGCGCCACCGTGGTCGTACGGCCCCGCCCCCGCGTGGTCGTCCTGTCCACCGGCAGCGAACTGGTCCAGCCCGGCGAGCAGCTGACCGGCGGCCAGATCTACGACTCCAACAGCTTCGCGCTGACGGCCGCCGCCCGGGACGCCGGAGCCATCGCCTACCGGGTCGGCGCGGTGACCGACGACGCCGAGACACTGCGCGCCACGATCGAGGACCAGCTGATCCGCGCGGACGTCGTCGTCACCACGGGCGGTGTCAGCGTCGGCGCGTACGACGTGGTCAAGGAGGCGCTGTCCTCCGTCGGGGACGAGGACGAGCCGGGCAGCGGGGTCGAGTTCCGCAAGCTCGCCATGCAGCCCGGCAAGCCGCAGGGCTTCGGCTCGATCGGCCCGGACCACACCCCGCTGCTGGCCCTGCCGGGCAACCCGGTCTCCGCCTACGTCTCCTTCGAGTTGTTCGTCCGCCCCGCCATCCGTGCCCTGATGGGCCTCACCGACGTGCACCGCCCGACGGCCCGCGCCCGGCTGAGTGCCGACAAGGCGCTCACGTCGCCGGACGGCCGCCGCCAGTTCCTGCGCGGCCGTCACGACGCCGAGGCGGGGACGGTCACTCCGGTCGGCGGTTCCGGTTCGCATCTGATCGCCGCGCTCGCGCAGGCGGACGTGCTGATCGTGGTGCCGGAGGACGTCACCTCGGTCGAGCCCGGCACGGAGACGGACGTGATCCTGCTCGGCTGACCGCCGCCCGGTGGCGGTACGGTATCTGCCGCCGTGCCTTCCGGGGGACCCCCTCCGGTTCCCCGAGGCGTAACCGGCGCCCCTACCGCTAGGCGGAGTGAGTTGAGTACGCAGAACAGGCTGACGCACATCGACGAGGCGGGCGCGGCCCGCATGGTCGACGTGTCGGAGAAGGACGTCACCACCCGCGTCGCCCGCGCCGCCGGCCGGGTGCTCGTCTCCCCGCGCGTGATCGAGCTGCTGCGCGGCGAGGGAGTCCCCAAGGGCGACGCCCTCGCCACCGCCCGGATCGCCGGGATCATGGGGGCCAAGCGCACCCCGGACCTGATCCCGCTCTGCCATCCACTGGCCGTTTCCGGCGTGAAGGTCGATCTGAGCGTGGCCGACGACGCGGTGGAGATCACGGCCACCGTGAAGACGACGGACCGCACGGGCGTCGAGATGGAGGCCCTCACCGCGGTCTCGGTGGCGGCGCTCACGGTGATCGACATGATCAAGGCCGTCGACAAGAGCGCGGTCATCACCGACGTACGGGTCGAGGCGAAGTCGGGCGGCAAGTCCGGCGACTACCGGCGCACCGCGCCGCAAGGACCGGACGCGTGATGCCGCCCGCGCCCGGAGCCTCCGGCCACGAGCAGCGGACGCCGGGGACGGGAGCCTCCGGCCACGAGCAGCGGACGGCCGCGCAGGGGGCCCCCGGCCACGAGCGGCGGACGGCCGGGACGGGTGCCTCCGACCACGAGCGACGGACGGCCGAGCCTGCCCGCGTCGAGCCGCCCTCCCCGCTCACCGCTCTCGTCGTCACCGCCTCCAACCGGGCATCCGCCGGGGTGTACGCGGACCGGGGCGGCCCGCTGATCGCCGAAGCGCTGACGAGCCTCGGCTTCATGGTCGACGGCCCGCAGGTCGTCCCCGACGGCGATCCGGTCGAGGCGGCCCTGCGCGCGGGCGTCGCCGCCGGGTACCACGTGATCGTCACCACCGGCGGTACGGGCATCTCGCCCACCGACGCCACGCCCGAGGCCACCCGTCGCGTCCTCGACCACGAGATCCCCGGCATCCCGGAGGCGATCCGGGCCGAGGGACTGGCCAAGGTCCCGACCGCCGCCCTCTCCCGGGGCCTCGCGGGTGTGGCCTCCCGCACCCTGATCGTCAACCTCCCCGGCTCCACCGGAGGGGTGAAGGACGGGCTGGCGGTCCTCGGCCGGCTCCTGGTGCACGCCGTCGATCAGCTCGGCGGCGGCGACCATCCCCGACCGGGGAGCCCGAGCTGAACATCGCGACCTGGCCGGTGACGCTGACCGACGGCGAGATCGTCCTGCGCCCGATAAGGATGCGCGACCAGCGGATGTGGCGCGAGGTCAACCGGCGCAACCGTGACTGGCTGCGCCCCTGGGAGGCGACGGTCCCGCCGCCGGCCCCCGGCGGTCCGATGGCGCAGCGCCCCACGTACCGGCAGATGGTCCGCCACCTGCGTGCCGAGGCCAACGCTGGGCGGATGTTGCCGTTCGCCATCGAGTACGAGGGCCGGCTGGTCGGCCAGCTCACGGTCGCGGGGATCACCTGGGGCTCGATGTGTTCCGGCCACGTCGGTTACTGGGTCGATCAGAGCGTCGCCGGGCGCGGGGTCATGCCGACGGCCGTGGCCCTCGCCGTGGACCACTGCTTCCGCGCCGTGGGCCTGCACCGCATCGAGGTCTGCATTCGCCCGGAGAACGGTCCCAGCCGCAGGGTGGTGGAGAAACTCGGATTCCGTTCGGAGGGCGTGCGCCCGCGCTATCTCCACATCGACGGCGCCTGGCGTGACCATCTGATCTTCGCCCTCACCGCGGAGGAAGTGCCCGAGGGGATGCTCCGACGCTGGCGCCGGTCGCGCCCGTGACGCCGAAAGGCCCGGACCGACCGGATAAATAAAACAAATGTTCGAATGCGATCGCTCGGTGACCGCATTGGGTCGGGCTATCGGCGGCTGTTGATCCGAACAATCACAAAAAAAGTCCGGGATATCGGCCGGATCGCGCGACACACCGAGCCAATTGGCGGATCCTTCCGTGCAAACCCCTCTACGGTGTGATCGTGAGCAGCAGCGGCCTCATCTACGCAGTCATCGTCGGGGCCTGGGCCGCCTACTTGGTACCGATGTGGCTCCGCAGGCAGGACGAGCTCAACGAGGCCCGTCCGACGGAACGCTTCAGCACCGCCATCCGGCTGCTGTCCGGACGGGCGGCGATGGAGCGCCGGTATGCCAAGGAGCTGCGGGAGCGCACCGCCGAGGAGGCGACGCCCGACGTCGACCCGGACCGGGAAACGGATCGTATGGAATCCGTGGACGTCCGGGCCTTTGCCGCGCCTCCGGCGCACACGGAAGCCAGGCTGACCGACCCGGCGCACGCTTCCGAGCGTGCCCCGGACCACCAGACCTCCGACCGCCCGGCGCACGACCGACGGGCGGCGCATCAGCCGTCGGGCCGCCAGGCGCAGGAGCACCGGTCCGACGAGCGCCCCACGGGCCACGTGCCCCTCGCCCGGCGACGCCCCCGCTCCGGCGCGGCCGACGCCGAGCGGGCCCGGCGTGCCCAGCGCTCCCAGGTCCTGGCGCGGCGCAGGCGGACCACCGTCGTCCTCTTCCTGGCCTTCACCCTCGGGGCGGTCGTCGCGGCGGTCGGCGGCCTCGGCTTCCTGTGGGCGCCCGCCGTGCCTGCCGTTCTGCTGAGCACGTACATCGTGCATCTGCGCTCCCAGGAGCGCCGAAGGTTCGCCTTCACCATGGACCGCCGCCGGGCCGAGGTCGCGGCACAGCGGCTGCGCGAGAACCGCCCCCGCAGGCACCAGCCCACGGCACCCGCCCCCGCCGAGCCCGACGACGACTCCGAGGCCCACCACCGGGAGCCGGAGCCGAAGCCCACGGTCTCCCCCCAGGAGGCCGGCCGTCGCGCCCTCGTCGAGCAGACGGATCACGCGGAGTGGGTGGACCAGCAGCGCGAGCGCGGTCGCGTCCAGGGCGACAGCTGGGAGCCCGTTCCCGTACCGCTGCCCACCTATGTCACCGCGCCCGTCGCCCCCCGGGCCACGGGTGGCGTGGAGGTCAACGACCCGGAGACCTGGAGCGCGGCCCGCTCCAGCACCGCCGAGCCCACCCAGACGGGCACGTCGCACCCGACGGCCCCCGCGGTCGACCCGGCCCCGCGTCAGCGCGCGAACCCGTCCCGCCGCAACCGCGACCGGGGCCGGACGCCGCTCTTCGACCAGTACGACGACGAGGACCGGCCGCGTGCGGCCAACGAGTGAGGCGGCGGGTGGAGCTCGGAAATCCCGGCACCGCTGACCAGCGGAGGAACGGATTTCCAAGCACCCCTGCGGGGGTGCTAGAGTTTCACACGTCGCAAGGGCCTGTGGCGCAGTCTGGTAGCGCACCTCGTTCGCATCGAGGGGGTCTGGGGTTCAAATCCCCACAGGTCCACAAGACAAGCCGTTCACGGTTCATCCCGGAGCGGTTCAGGAGATCCCGGTCAGACGGTCACCGTCTGGCCGGGATTTTCTTGTTTGGGCTTCGCGTCGTGTGAAGGTCGGCTGAAGGTCGGCCTGGAAGCGCGGCGGCCCGGGTCGGAACGGGCCGGGGGCCGGGATGCCGGCTTGCCTCGTCACCGCAGGCGGGGAGACGACAGGCTTCAGCTGTCCGCTGCCACAGCTTTCGTACGTCAACGGTGAGGCCTGGGACGTCTACTGGTACGCCGTCAAGGACGCCGTACCCAGGGTTGAGGGACCTCAAGGACGGCGTCGGCATGGACCGACGTCAAGAGGCTCGTCAAGGGCGCGAAGGAGCCGTCAGGGGCGCCGCCCAGACGGTGCGGGCATCGTCCTCAACATCGACACCGCGGAACTGAACGCGATCTCTTTCCGCAACGTGGACCGGATCGAGAAGTGGACCGAGCGGGTGCAACAGCGGGAAAGGAATAGCCCCCGCGTGGGCCCGAACGACTGCGGGAGACCCTCGCCGCTGACCCGCACCTTTCCGGACGCCACCGGGTGCACCGTCGAATGTGCCGACTAGCGTGCGCACGGAATGGCGCGACCGCGAGTGAGGTGCGACTAATTGCACGCACCGGCCGGTCTGATCAGGGTGGCCGAGCAGTAGCCGGATACCGGATTCGCTGATCTGCCCCTGGCGGACTGGGAGGCGGCAGCGCGCTTTCCGGAGCTTCGCGGGTTCGGCGCCAACTGGATCTATGACGGCGATTACCCACCGCCGGCCGATTCGATCGCAGCTTTCATCGACGCGGAGCATCCCTTCTGCAGCGAGAAGTTCTCCCGACTGGTAGCCGATGCCCAAGCGGTACTCGTGATCTTTCCGCAGTCCGATGCGCTGTCCGCCAATGTGGCGCGTTGGATTCCCTGGGTTTCGCAGGACGCGCTACGGGAGGTCATCCGGAGAATCGACGGCCATATGCGGACCGAGCATTCCGGTTCCTGAACGGGGGGCGGATCCAGGACGAACTCCGCGAGCGGAGCGGACTTTCCGGCCCAGGCAGGGGTCGGCCGACGCCAGTAGTTCTTTTCGGCCACGCGGCGGCGCTACCACAGCACCGGGGGTACTTGCCAGGGGAGGCATGGAAGTCCAGATGGGTCGGCGTGAGCCCAGCGTCGGCGACGGCGTCGATCTGGGCGCGGAACTCAAGTTCGATCTCATCGAGCCGAGCCTGGCCGAGCAAGGCCGCCCGGCCGACAGGTGTCGGCGAGAACAGCGCGCCCGCAGGGTCCAGCAGTGAGGAAACGCGTTCTTTGGCGTTCAGCGGCCCCCATGGGATGTCGGGCATCTCGCATACCAGAGTGAGGTGAATCCCGAACGGTATCCGCGGCCGACGACTGAGCAGTTTCATGGCCTGCGGTGCCCCAGGACACGGGACCATCAGGCTGCACGAACTGGCGATGCCCTCTTCGACCGACTCGACCACCGCAGCGTTGATCGCCGGATACATCCCGAAGTCATCGCAGTTGACGATCAGCAACCGAGCATCAGGCGGATACCCCAGCAACGCACTCGACTGCTGCGAAGACACGACGGCCGCGGGAACGCTGACTTCATCCATGCCCGCAGTGTGAGACCTGGACCGGGCCTCCGCACGGCGATTTGCCGCCGCGGAGCGAGAGCGCCGTCATTTCCCGTGAACATCTACGAGCCTGCTGATCACCTACTGCTGCCGCAACCGGTGAACGAACCTGCTGCTGGACTTGAACGAAGCAACGAACGCTGCTGCTGGACGTGACCGAAGCCAGGACGCCGCCCATCCGGTCGCCGAGACCTGCACGTCGCCCACAGCAGTACGGCTTGTCAGCCCGTGTTCACGGTCGAGTGCCCCTCATGGGCAGTGGTGTTGTTCGGGAGGCTCGGGTGTGGGGGTGTTTTCCCGGCGCAAAGGTCTGCACCTGGGCTTCCCGTCGATCTCTCTACAGTTCTCGTCCAGTTCTGTAGAAAAGAGCCCCATCTCCGCTTCTTGTCGCGGCAGTTCCGGCTGGGCCAGAGTTCGGGGCGCGGCGACAGGAACATGTCATCGCCGCCGGGCAGTGTCCATGGAACACATCGTGCTTCCCCAGGCGCGGTGTGGCCACCCCCCCATTGTCTGGACGCTCGCCTGCGTAGCGGAAGGAATCGCGTGAAGCACAGTCGGAAGAAGAACGCGCGCAGATACATCGTCGCCGCCTCGATCGGCGCCCTTCTGTCGGCCGGAGTCGCCACAGGGGCCTACGCCGGGGCGCCGACGGAGCCCTCGGCCCCCTCGGCTCCGGCGTACCAGCCGGAGATGGTCAAGGCGCTCGCCACCACCCTTGGTGTCAGCGAGAAGGCCGCCGTGCGGCGGCTGGACCGCGAGGCCGACCAGCAGGGCCGGTTCGCGGAGCTGCGGAAGGACCGGGTCGACACGCTCGGGGCCTTCTTCGCCGAGGACGGTTCGCTGATCGTCAACGCCGCCGACGCCGAAGCGGCGAAGGACGTACGGGCCGCGGGGCTCAAGGCCCGCGTCCCCGAGCGCGGCGAGAGCGAGCTGGACCGGATCAAGGCACAGCTCGACGCCAAGGCGCTCAAGAGCGCCCCGGCCGGGGTGTCCGCGTGGTCCGTCGACCTCGCGTCGGACACCGTGACCGTCGAGGTCAACGGCGACTCGGACGCCGCGACCCGCAGCTTCCTCAAGGCGGCGAAGAGCAACGGTGACGCCGTACGCGTCGTGAAGGGCCAGGATAAGCTGGAGACCCAGGCCGTCGTTCCGCCCGGCAGCCGGATGACCTTCAACGGCTACCTGTGCTCCGTCGGTTACGGTGCCAAGGACCGTAACGGCAGGCAGGTGCTCGTGACCGCCGGGCACTGCATCGAGGACCTGCCGGCCCTGGCCTACAACGGCACCCGGTTCGCCAAGGGCACCCACACCCGGTTCGCGCTGGGCACCCGCAGCGTGGACATGGGCATCGCGACCGTCGACGCCGGCCACTCGATCGGCCTCGACGTCACCACGTACGGCCGGGCCGGCACCGTCCCGGTCAAGGGCAGCAAGCGGGCCCCCTCGGGTGCGGCGCTCTGCAAGTCCGGACAGACCACCCAGTGGACCTGCGGCCGGGTCGGCTCGTACAACGTCAGCGTCACCTACACCGACCGGAACGGCGGTCCGGACACCGTCGTGACCGGCCTGGCGAGCTCCAGCGTCTGCACCCAGGGAGGGGACAGCGGAGGCGCGTACATCTCCGGTGACCAGGCCCAGGGCATGACGTCCGGCGGTCCCAGCAACCAGCGCTGCAACGGTCAGGTCAACTCGCCCGGTTCCTCCTACTTCCAGCCGCTCGACGACGCCCTCGCGTACTACGGGCTGACCCTCAACACCAAGTAGCCGCACCACAGATTCGGACCGGCCAAGGCCACCCCCCAGACGCGGGAGGCCGTCCACTCATCCTGGGCGGTCTCCCGTTCCACTTGTTCCCGTCCCGTAGTCCCACGCCACCCCGTGGACGCCGGGCCTGCACCGGGAGGTGAGGACATGGACGTCGTGCGATTCGCTCAGCGGGATACGCCGGCGGGCGCGGGGCGGGGCGCCGACCTTCTCCCGGACGTAGCGGTGGCAGTCCGACGGCAGGGCGCCGGGGTGGAAGAAGACTTGCTGGAGGTATTCGTGGAGGTTCGTCCGCGACCAGCGCTCGTAGTGGGTGGCAGGCATCTCGGACGGGCTCACCTCGACCGCGTAACTCACCACCGTGGTGTCCAGTTTGGCCAGCTCCCGGCCGAAGTGGATCTCCAGCACCAGGGATTTGAGCCCCTTCAGATACGTGGCCTCGGCGAGGCGTCCGCAGCTGACCTTGATATCGAGCGGCTCGGCAGCCTCGTCGTCGAAGCTGAGCACGAAGATGGCCCGGTCGGCCCCCGCCCGGCTGGCCCGCAGCACGTTCGTGGTGGAGATCGCGCTCAGTGTGCCGCTCTCTCCCATCCTCACGATGTCGTGGACCATCAGGGAGCTGGTCTCCTGGTTGAAGTGGCGGAAGCGGGCGCCGAGGGCCTTCTCGACCACCGAGTCCTCCCCGAGGATCTGGAGCGCCGCCCCCTCCGCGCCGGGCGGGGTGATCCGGCCGCGCGGGCGGCGCGGTCCGAGCAGCGAGCGCAGGGCTCCGGCGGGCAGTTCCAGGATCTCCTCCAGCACCTCCACCGCGCGCAGGGACCGGGCCCGTTCGGGCTGGCTTCGGCCGCGCTGCCAGCTGCTGAGGGTGGCCTGGCTGATGGTGATGCCGCGCACCCTGAGCCGTTCGCTCACCCGCTCCAGGGACAGCCCGCGGCGGTTCAGCGCCTCCCGCAGCGCCCCGGGGAAGGTGTCGGCGCCGGTCGCCGCCGCGTGCAGGGCCGAGGTGGTGATGGCCTCGCCCGTCCGCGCCGCGGTGGCGTGCGCCTCGGTGACCGGTGCTTCGGTGGCGTGCGCCTCGGTGGCCTGTGCTTCGGTGGCCTGTGCTTCGGTGACCCGTGTTTCGGTGACCCGTGCTTCGGCGACCTGCGTTTCGGTGACCGGTGCTTCGGTGGTGTCCGGACCGGTGGAGTCGTTCGCTCCGCCGGCCGTGGCCTCCGGCAGCGTGACGTCGGTGTCCGTATCGCTCGACATGTTCCTCCCGTTCCCGGCACTCTCTCGGCGGGACGGCCTACGGGCCCCCGCATACTGGTTGACCACCGGGCGGCGGACGGATAACAAAACCCTCAGGGGTGACCTGTCCCACATCCTGGTGGCGAACCGAACGAAGGGCGTGAACGGCGTGGACAGCACCGCTCTGGTCATCGCGGCGAGGAACGGCGACCGTGCCGCCGGGGAACGGCTGGCCTCCCAGTACCTCCCGCTGGTCTACAACGTCGTCGGGCGCGCCCTCAACGGCCATCCGGACGTGGACGACGTGGTGCAGGAGACCATGCTCCGGGCGCTGTCCGGACTGCCCTCGCTGCGCGATCCGGCCCGCTTCCGCTCCTGGCTCGTCGCCATCGCCATGAACCAGGTCCGCACCCGCTGGTCCGGTCTCGGCCACCGCCCGGCCCCGCTGGAGGCGACCGATGAGCCGGCCGACCCCGCCGCCGACTTCGTCGACCTGACGATCCTGCGCCTCGAACTCTCCGGCCAGCGGCGCGAGACGGCCGAGGCCACCCGCTGGCTGGACGGATCCGAGCGCGACGTGCTGTCCCTGTGGTGGCTGGAGACGACCGGCGACCTCACCCGGTCCGAACTCGCCGAGGCGCTCGGGCTTTCCCCGCAGCACGCCGCCGTACGCGTCCAGCGGGTGAAGAACCAGCTCGACGTCGGCCGCGCGGTCGTCCGGGCCCTGGCGTCCGACCCCCGCTGCCCGGCCCTGGAGGACCTGCTGGGGGACTGGGACGGTACGCCGACGCCGCTGTGGCGCAAGCGGATCGCCCGCCACGTACGTGGCTGCGCCTCCTGCTCCGACGGCAGTGCGGGGCTGGTTCCGCCGGAGGGCCTGCTCTCCGGGCTCGCCCTGGTGGTGCCGCTCTACGACGGCGGGCAGCAGGCGGCGGTGGCCTTCGCCTCATCGGCGGCACCGGCCGCCGCGTCCGCGTCCGCCCCTGCCGCCTCCGCGCCGCTCGCCTCGGCCCCTTCCGCCTCCGGCGCGTTCTCGGCCGGGAAGGCGGTGGGGCTCATGGCCGGCGCGGCCGCCGTAACCGCCCTCGCCGTGCTGATCTGGCCCTCCGCCTCCGCTCCGCCCGCATCACGGGGCGGGGGCGTCATGTACAGCCCGTCGCCCTCGCCTCCGCCGCCCGCGGCGCCCCCGCCGAGCCGCTTCCGGCGCCCTCCACGGCCTCGCCCTCGCCCTCGCCCTCGCCGACGCCGAGCCGTACCGCCGTCGCCCGGCCGCTCACCGTCGCCCCGTCGCCCGCCGCCCCGCCCGAGCCCGCCGAGCCGCGCCCCCGCCCGGAAGCGGGCGTGGTCACCCGGGTCAACACCCTGCGCGCCGCAAACGGCTGCCCGGAGCTGGCGACCGACCCCCGGCTGACCGAGGTGGCCCAGCGGCACTCCGAGGACATGGCCGCGCACGACTACTTCGACCACACGGACTCCTCGGGCCGGGGCGCGGGCGACCGCGTCGACGCCACGGGCTACGACTGGTCGGCCGTCGGGGAGACCATCGCGACCGGCATGAGCGATCCGGCGGCGGTCGTCGAGGAATGGCGCAACAGCCCGGGCCGCGACGGCGACATCTTCAACTGCGATTTCGTCCATGTGGGCGTGGGCATCGCCGACTCCCCGCGTGGCCCCTACTGGACCCAGGTGCTGGCCACCCCGCGCTGAGCGGCCCCCGGCCGATTGTCAGTGGCGGGTGCCAGACTCGGTCGGCATGGACAACAGCGTGCTTCTCAGGGATGTGGAACCAGCGGACCTGGAGTTCTTCCTCGCGTACGAGCACGACCCGGAGGCGGTGCGGAGATCGCGTTTCCCGCCGCGCGAGCGGGAGGCGTTCATGGCGCACTGGACGTCGAAGGTGCTGGGGGACCCCGCCAACCTCGTGCGGACGGTCGTCGTGGACGGTGAAACGGCCGGGAGCATCGTGGCCTGGTGGGACGGTGAGCGGCGCTACGTCGGCTATTGGTTCGGCCGCTCGTACTGGGGCCGGGGCGTCGGCACCCGGGCGTTGACCGCGTTCCTGGAGCGGGAGACGGTACGCCCGTTGTACGCGGACCCCGCCGCCGGGAACACCGGCTCCATACGGCTGCTGGAGAAGTGCGGGTTCACGGCGACCGGCACGGTGCGGTACGGGGAGGACGAGCACGTGGTCCTGGTGCTCGGCGGGGGTGCCTGAGCGACCCGCCGCGCCGGGCGGGCCGGCTCTCCGGCACCCGGGGAGCCGGGTCAGGCTCCGGGCCTCTGGAGCGGCTTCGCCATGCAGATGCTGCTCTCGTACTCCCGGTAGTGGCCGAACTTCTCGCAGACCGTGTAGCCGCTCGACGCGTAGAGCGCGATGGCCTCGGGCTGCTGGTCGCCGGTCTCCAGGACCATCCGGATCCGTCCGGCGGCGCGTGCGTCCTCCTCCAGGGCGGCCAGCATCCGCCGCGCCAGGCCCTTGCCGCGCCCCTCGGGTATCACGAACATCCGCTTGATCTCGGCGTCGCCGTCCCAGTAGCCCTCGGCGTTGCGGTCCTGGGTCCGCCAGCCGCCGGTCGCCACCGGGCGGTCCAGCTCGTCGTAGGTGAGCAGGTACAGGCCGCGCGGCGGAAGGAACATCGAGGGGTCGAGCACTGTGAGATCGCCCCCATCGCCGTAGCGCTCGCCGTATTCGAGCTGCACCTGGTCGTTGAGTTTGACGGCGTCGGGGTGGTCGAAAGGCCGTGTCTGAATAATCATGCTAAATATCGTACAACTATGCTTAGAGGGGGAGTGGGTACTGTTTCGGGATGCTCACCGTTACCAGCGTAAATGTTAATGGGCTCCGCGCCGCCGCCAAGAAGGGCTTCGTCGAGTGGCTGGCGGGGACCGACGCCGACGTGGTCTGCCTCCAGGAAGTGCGGGCCGAGCTCGCCCAGCTGCCCGAAGGTGTGGGCGCTCCCGAAGGGTGGCACACCGTCCACGCGCCCGCCGCCGCAAAGGGGCGCGCCGGCGTCTCGCTCTACTCGCGGCAGGCACCCGAGCGGGTTCAGATCGGCTTCGGCGGCTTCGAGGTCCCCGGGGCCGAGGAGTTCGACGCGAGCGGCCGGTATGCGGAGATCGACCTCCCCGGTGTCACCGTCGCGAGCCTGTATCTGCCCTCCGGCGAGGTCGGCACCGAGCGTCAGGACGAGAAGGAGCGCTTCATGGCCGCCTTCCTGCCCTACCTCCAGGGTCTGAAAGGGCGGGCCGCGGCGGCCGGCCGCGAGGTCGTGGTCTGCGGCGACTGGAACATCGCCCACCAGGAGGCGGACCTGAAGAACTGGAAGGCCAACCGCAAGAGCTCCGGCTTCCTTCCCGAGGAGCGTGCCTGGCTGACCCGGGTCCTGGAGGAGGCGGCTTACGTGGACGTCGTGCGGGCGATGCACCCGGAGGTCGAGGGGCCGTACAGCTGGTGGTCGTACCGGGGGCGGGCCTTCGACAACGACAGCGGCTGGCGCATCGACTACCAGATGGCGACCCCGGGGCTGGCCGGACGCGCGGTGAAGGCCTGGGTGGAGCGGGCGGCCACGCACGGCGAGCGCTGGAGCGACCACGCGCCGGTGACGGTCGTCTACGAGCGGTAGTCCCGGTCGGCACTCGGGGGGCCGGCCGACACACCGGGGGTCCGGCCCATGCCCCGGGGGCCCGGCCGACACCCTGGAGGTCCGGCCCATACCCCCGGGTGCCGGCTGACACTCCCGGGGACCCGGCCCACACCCCGGGTACCGGCCGACACCCCGGGGGGCCCGGCCCGCGCCCCGGGTGAGGCGGGCGTCAGTCGGACTTCGGGGGCTGTGTGCCGTCCTCGCGGCGCAGCCTCCGGTCGAGGGCCATGGACAGCTCGGCGTCCACCACCGCGCGGGCCAGTGGCCGGAGTTGGGCCGGTTCGGTCTCCGCGGTGTGGGCATGCAGTACGCGTACGAAGATCTCGGCGAGCGCGTCCGCGTGCTCGCGGACGCGGCGGCCCGAGGAGAGCACCGTGGACAGCGGCACCCCTTCCCGTACGAGCTCGGCCGACACCTCCAGGAGGCGGCGGCTGATGTGCACGATCTCGTCCCCGTCCGTGGCGAGATAGCCCAGGTCCAGTGCGGTGGCGAGGTTCTCCGGTGTGACCTCGCCCTCGAAGTAGTCCGCGAGCTGCTCCGGGGTGAGGCGGACCGGGGTCTCCTCGGTCGGTTCGCCCAGACCCAGCACCTCGGCGACATCGCGGCCGCTCTCGAAGGTGGCCGCCAGGTCGGCGATGCCGTTGAGGGTGTGGCCGCGCTCCAGCAGGCCCGTGATGGTCCGCAGCCGGGCCAGGTGGTGGTCGTCGTACCAGGCGATGCGGCCCTCGCGGCGGGGCGGCGGGATCAGCCCGCGCTCCCGGTAGAAGCGCAGGGTCCGCACGGTGATTCCGGCCTCCTCGGCCAGCTCCTCCATGCGGTATTCGCGGTGCTCGCGTCTTTCGGCCACAGAGGCACCCTATGTTGTACCGCCGGTAACTTTCCTCGGCCCGCCCCCTACCCATCAGTACGGTCCTGCTCTACCCTCCGAACAATGCCAGTGATTGCTGGCAGAGTCGTGTGGCGTACCGCGGGAGGCGGCAGCATGGCCCAGCAGGAACACGTACGTGTGGCGGTGATCGGAACCGGATTCGGGGGCCTGGGGGCCGCCGTACGGCTGCGCCGCGAAGGCATCACCGATTTCGTCGTCCTGGAGCGGGCCGACTCGGTGGGCGGCACCTGGCGCGACAACAGCTATCCCGGCTGCGCCTGCGACGTACCGTCCCACCTCTATTCCTTCTCGTTCGCCCCCAACCCCGACTGGCCGCGCACCTTCTCCGGGCAGGAGCACATCCGGGCCTACCTGGAGCGCGTCGCCGACACCTTCGGGCTCCGCCCGCACATCAGGCTGAACCACGAGGTGAAACTGATGACCTGGGACAGGGAGAACCTGTACTGGGTGATCGAGTCCGCCGACGGGGCCGTGCTCCACTCGGATGTCGTCGTCTCCGCCACCGGGCCGCTCTCCGACCCCAGGACGCCCGACATACCCGGGCTCGACTCCTTCCCCGGCAAGGTCTTCCACTCCGCGCGCTGGGACCACGACTACGACCTGGCCGGCAAGCGCGTCGCGATGGTCGGAACGGGCGCGTCCGCGATCCAGATCGTCCCGGCGATCCAGCCGATGACCGCGAAGCTCACGCTCTTCCAGCGCACCCCGCCCTGGGTCATGCCGCGCATGGACCGCGCGATAAGCAAGGCCGAACGGGCACTGCACCGGGCCGTCCCCGTCACCGGCACGGCGCGTCGCGGACTGCTGTGGGGCATCAGGGAGTTGCAGGTCAGCGCCTTCACCAAGCACCCCGACCAGCTGGGCCTGGTGGAGAAGATAGCCAAGTCCAACATGGCGCGGGCGATCAAGGACCCGGCCCTGCGGGCCAAGCTGACCCCCGACTACCGCATCGGCTGCAAGCGGATCCTGCTCTCCAGCACCTACTATCCGGCCCTCGCCCAGCCCAATGTGGACGTCGTCGCCGCCGGGCTCGGCGAGATACGCGGCTCCACGGTGGTCGCCGCCGACGGGAGCGAGGCGGAGGTCGACGCGATCATCTTCGGCACCGGCTTCCATGTGACGGACATGCCGATCGCTGAGCGGGTCGTCGGCGAGGAGGGCATCACGCTCGCCGAGTCCTGGAAGGACGGGATGAACTCGCTGCGGGGCGCGACCGCCGCCGGGTTCCCCAACTGGATGACGATCATCGGACCCAACACCGGGCTCGGCAACTCCTCCATGATCCTGATGATCGAGTCCCAGCTGAACTACATGGCCGACTACCTGCGGCAGTTGAACGTGCTGGGCGGACGCGCCGCACTCGGAGCCCGCTCCGCCGCCGTCACCGCGTGGAACGACCGGGTCCAGCAGCGGATGAAGCGCACGGTGTGGAACACCGGCGGCTGCACCAGCTGGTACCTGGACGAGGCGGGCCGCAACACCACCGTCTGGCCCGGCACCACGGGTGAGTTCCGGCGGCAGACGCGTTCGGTGGACCTCGCGGAGTACGACGTCGTACGGGTCGGCGCGGCGGGCGGGACGGGGCGGGCCGCCGGGAGCGGACGCGTACCGGAGCAGCCGGGCCGCACCGATCGCGAGACCGTGACCGCCGCCTCCGACACGGCTTCCGGCGTCGGCCCCGGCTCCGGTGCCGGTGCGGTCGCCGAGGAGGCCGCGCGATGAGCCGCCTCCTGCACCGCGACACCGTACCGCCGGTCCCCGCGGCCGAGCTGACCGCCCGCTCCGCCGACGGGACCCGGATCCACGTCGAACTGCACGGCCCCGAGGACGCCCCGGCGGTGGTCCTGGCGCACGGCTGGACCTGCAACACCCGTTTCTGGGACGCCCAGATACGCGACCTGGCCGCCGACCACCGGGTCATCGCCTACGACCAGCGCGGCCACGGGCTCACCCCCGAACCCGGCCCGGGCGGCTACAGCACGGACGCGCTGGCCGACGATCTCGAAGCGGTCCTCGCCGCGACGCTCGCCCCGGGCCGCAGGGCGGTGCTCGCCGGGCACTCGATGGGCGGGATGACGGTGATGGCCGCCGCCGCGCGCCCCGGACTCCGCGAGCACGCCGCCGCCGTGCTGCTCTGTTCCACCGGCAGTACGCGGCTGGCCGCCGAGGCCCGCGTCCTGCCGCTGCGCGCGGGTGCGCTGCGGACCCGGCTCACCACCGCCGTACTGGGCGCGAAAGCACCGCTCGGGCCGGTCAATCCGGTCTCCAGGAAGGTCCTCAAGTACGCGACGATGGGGGCCGGTTCGGCTCCGGACCGGGTCGACGCCTGCGCCCGCATCGTGCACGCCTGCCCGCGCCGGGCGCGCGTGGGGTGGGGCCAGGTGCTCGGCGAGCTGGACCTCGCGGCGGGCGTGCGCGAGCTGCGGGTGCCGACCGCGGTGATCGCCGGCACGGACGACCGGCTGACCCCGCCGGCCCACGCGCGGTCCCTCGCGGCCGCGCTGCCGGTCGGGCTGGGGCTGACCGAGCTGGCGGGCATGGGGCACATGACGCCGGTGGAGGCCCCGGAGGCCGTCACGGCGAAGATCAGGGAGCTGGTCACCCGGTACGTCGCCACGGGGGCAGTCGCCGAGCGGAAAGCCGCCACGGCGGAGAAGGAGGATGTCGCATGAGCGGCAAGCGGAGTCTTCAGGGTCAGGTCGTCGTCGTCACCGGTGCGGCCCGGGGGGTGGGAGAGCTGCTGGCCCGCAAGCTGTCGGCACGCGGGGCGACGCTGGCGCTCGTCGGCCTGGAGCGGGACGAGCTGAAGAAGGTCTCCGAGCGGCTGCACGGCGAGAGCGACCACTGGTTCGCCGATGTCACCGACCACGAGGCGATGGGCCGGGTGGCGCGCGAGGTGAAGGACCGCTTCGGCAAGGTCGACGTCGTCGTCGCCAACGCGGGCGTCGCCTCGGGCGGCCCGTTCGCCGCATCCGACCCGGACGCCTGGCGGCGGGTCATAGAGGTGAATCTCATCGGCGGCGCGATCACCGGGCGGGCCTTCCTGCCGGTGTTGATGGAGAGCCGCGGCTACTTCCTCCAGATAGCGTCGCTGGCCGCGATCACCCCGGCTCCGATGATGACGGCGTACTGCGCGTCCAAGTCGGGCGTCGAGGCCTTCGCGCACAGCCTGCGCGCCGAGGTCGGCTACAAGGGCGTCAAGGTCGGCGTCGGCTACCTCTCCTGGACCGACACCGACATGGTGCGGGGGGCGGACCGGGACGACGTGATGCGCGAGCTGCGCCGGCGGCTGCCGTGGCCGATGAACCGTACGTACCCGCTCGGCCCGGCCGTCGACCGGATCGTGGACGGCATCGCGCGGCGCTCCCCGCATGTGTACGCCCAGTGGTGGCTGCGCGGGATGCAGTCGGTCCGCGGTTACCTGCCGTCCGTCATCGCGATCGGCGGGCAGCGCGAGATGCGGCGGTTCGAGCCGCGGCTCCACACCGTGTCGAAGGGGCTGGTGGGGGCCGGGGGAGCGGCGGACCAGGACGCGCGTGCGGAGCGCGCTGACCGTACGTAGCGGTACGAAATGCGAGGGATGTCGGGCCGTGCAACGCTGGGCGAGGCCCCGCAGGGGGCCGTCCCCCACGTACCCCACGCATCCCACAGGAGTGAACAGCATGGGTATTTCTGACCAGTTCAAGGACAAGGCGCAGGAGCTCGCCGACCAGGCCAAGCAGAAGGCGGGTCAGGGCAAGGGCGAGGCCAAGGACCGGGCCGCCCAGGGCCGTGACCAGGAGTCGGACTCCTCCTCGGGCATGAAGGACCGTGCCCAGGACGCGAAGGACCAGGCGCGCGAGCGTTTTGACCGTTGACGGTCGTTGAGGTGTGACGCGTGCGTGCTGCGGGTTCGCGCGTGCGTGCGCGTCGCTCCAGGAGGCGCATCCGGGTGACCGGGTGCGCCTCCTTCTTGGCGTGAGGCGCCGCGCTTCCCCGGTGCGGGCTCGAAAGATGTCCTCAATCGCCGGACGGGCTGGAACTGATGCCCTCAATCGCCGGGCGGGCTGGGGGTGGCCGGGGTGGGTTGGAAAGGATGCGCTCGATCGTTGGGCTGGGGTGGAACTGATGCCCCCAATCGCCGGACGGGCTGGGGTGGGTGGCCGAGGGGGGCGTTTTCAAGCCCCTCCGGCGATTGAGGAGCGGGGTCCGGGGCGGAGCCCCGAAAGGCGCCCGGGGTGCGGGCTGGAAAAGATGTCCTCAATCGCCGGACGGGCTGGAACTGATGCCCTCAATCGCCGGGCGGGCTGGGGGTGGCCGGGGTGCGGGCTGGAAAGGACGCCCTCAATCGCCGGGCGGGCTGGGGGTGGCCGGACAGGCTGGAAAGGATGTCCTCAATCGCCGGACGGGTTTGCATGCCTCGGTGGCAGCGGTGGCCTCCGCAGGTTCGGGGCCGTTTCGTACGAGGGTGGGGTCGCCGCCGGGTGCGCGGCCAGCAGTTCCAGGGCCAGGCGGACCGCGTCGTCGAGGACGGCGTACCGGCCCTCCGCCCAGTCCAACGGCGTGCGCAGGGCCTCCACGTCCGGTTCCACGCCGTGGTTCTCCACCGACCAGCCGTACGTGTCGAACCAGGCCGCGTTCATCGGCACGGTGATCACCGTGCCGTCGCCCAGGCGGTGGCGGCCGGTCATCCCGACCACGCCGCCCCAGGTGCGCTGGCCCACCACCGGGCCCAGCTTCAGCAGCCGGAACGCGGCGGTGATCATGTCGCCGTCGGAGGAGGTCGCCTCATCGGCCAGGGCGACCACCGGACCGCGCGGCGCGTTGGAGGCGTAGCTCACCGCCTGGGCGTTGCGGGTCAGGTCCCAGCCGAGGATCCTGCGGGTGAGGTTCTCCACGACCAGCTCGCTGATGTGGCCGCCCGCGTTGCCCCGTACGTCCACGATCAGGGCGGGGCGGGAGACTTCCAGCCGCAGGTCGCGGTTGAACTGCGCCCAGCCCGAGCCGCCCATGTCCGGGATGTGCAGGTAGCCGCATTTGCCGCCGCTCAACTCCCGTACGACGTCACGGCGTTTGGCCACCCAGTCCTGGTAGCGCAGCGGGCGTTCGTCGACCAGGGGCATGATCGCCACCCGGCGGGACGGGCCGCCGCCCGCCGGGGAGAAGGTCAGCTCCACCGTCGTGCCGCCCGCCGCCGTCAGCAGGGGGTACGGGCCGGCGACCGGGTCCACCGGGCGGCCGTCGACATGGGTGAGGACCGCGCCCTCCCTGATCCCCGTACCCGCCAGCGGCGAACGGGCCTTGGAGTCCGAGGAGTCGCCGGGCAGGATGCGCTGGACCGTCCAGGCGCCGTCCCGGCAGACCAGGTTGGCGCCGAGGAGGCCGATCGCGCGCTGGTAGTGCGGCGGGCCCTCGTTGCGGCGGGCGGGGGAGACGTACGCGTGCGAGGTGCCCAGCTCGCCCAGCACCTCGCGCAGCAGATCCGCGAACTCGTCCGGTGACGCGACCCGTTCGACCAGGGGACGGTACTGGTCCAGCACCCCGTCCCAGTCGATGCCGCACATGTTCGGCTCCCAGAAGTAGGAGCGGATGAGCCGCCCCGCCTCGCCGTACGCCTGCCGCCACTCCGCCCCCGGGTCGACCTCGTGCAGGATGCGGCGCAGGTCCAGGAAGACCGTGGAGTCGGTGTCGCCGGGCTCGGTGGCCGGTACGGCGCGGAGTTCGCCGTCGTCCATCACGACCAGGCGGGACGCGTCGCCGCTGACCGAGAACCAGTCGAGGTGGTCGACCAGTTCGGTCCTGCGGGCCTTCGCGATGGTGAAGTGCTCCAGGGTCGGCCGCCCCGACATGTCGGCCGGGTTGGCGAACGTCTCGCCCAGCGCCCCCGAGATCGGCCAGCGCAGCCAGACCAGCCCGCCGCCGCTCACCGGGGCCAGCGCCGAGTACTTGGAGGCGGAGACCGGGAACGGCGTCACCCGGCTCTCCAGCCCCTCGAACTCGACCATGACCGTGGACCCCTCCGGCGTACCGCCTTCCGGCACGTCCACCGGGTCCAGGCCGCCCGCCGCCGGACGGCCGTCGGGCGAGAGGGCGAAGGGGGACGGGGTCGCCGAGGAGAGCGGGACCAGGTACGGGCGGCAGCCGAGCGGGAAGGACAGGTCGCCGGTGTGGACGTCGTACACCGGGTCGAAGCCGCGCCAGGAGAGGAAGGCGAGGTAGCGGCCGTCGTCCGTGAAGACCGGGTTCTCGTCCTCGAAGCGGCCGTTGGTGACGTCGACGACCACCGGGGCGCCGGGGCCGGAGATCCGGGCCAGCTTGATCTGCCGCAGCGAGCGGCCGATGCCCGGGTGCGACCAGGTCAGCCAGTCGCCGTCGGGGGAGAAGGCGAGGTCGCGCACGGGCCCGTTGACCGAGCGGATCAGCTCGGTGAGGCCGGGGTGCTCGTCGACCGGCGCGGCGCTGTCCGGGGCCGCCGCGCCGGTGGCGGCGTGGAGGTCGGCGCGGGTCGAGCCGCTGGGGGCCTTCTCCTCCGCCACGGTTCCCAGGGGCTCCACCTCGGGCTCTCCCGTGTCCAGGAGCAGCAGGCGGCCGTCGTTCGACGCGATGGCGAGGCGTTCCCCCTCCGGGTCGGAGGTCATCTCCTGGACCCGGCCCAGCAGCCCGGAGGCCAGCCTGCGCGGCGGGCGGTCGCCGCTGGCGCGCGGCAGGTAGGCGATCTCGACGGCGTCGGGACCGTCCGCGTCGGTGACGTACGCGACCTGACCGCCGCTGCCGAGCATCTCCGGCAGCCGCACCCGGACGCCGGGGGTGTCGGCGATGGTGCGGGCGGGGCCGTCGCGGTGGGTGAGCCAGTAGAGGCTGCCGCGTACGGTGACGGCGCTGGCCCGGCCCGTCTCGTCGACGGAGAGCGAGTCGACGTTGCTGGCGGCGGGCACCTGGTGGACGCGTCGGCCGGTGCGCGGGCCGCCGAGGCGCACCTCCAGCTTGCGCGGGGTGGCGTCGGGCGACTCCAGGTCCTCGACCAGCCACAGATCGCCCGCGCACTGGTAGATCACCCGGTGGCCGTCGCTGGAGGCGTTGCGGGCGTAGAAGGCGTCGTGGTCGGTGTGCCGGCGCAGGCCGGTGCCGTCCATCAGGCAGGAGTAGAGGTTGCCGACGCCCTCGTGGTCGGAGAGGAACGCGATGCGGCGGCCGACGAACATCGGGTTGGCGAGGTGGCCGTCGATGTCCGGGAGCAGGCGTTCGCCGTGCAGCCACAGGCGGCCCATGGCCCCGCCCCGGTAGCGCTTCCAGGCGGCCGGTTCGTGCGGGGGCGTGCCGGTGAGCAGCAGGGTGCGGCGCTCGCCGTCGACGTCGGCGACCGCGATGTCGGAGACCGGGCCCCAGGGGAGCCTGCCGCCGGGCCCGCCGTCGGTGGGGACGCTGTAAGCCCAGGAGAAGTACGAGAACGGCTGGTTGTGCGAGGAGACGGCGAGGATCTGACAGGCCTCGCCCGGATCGGGGCTCCAGCCGCAGACCCGGGCGTCGGTCGAGCCCCAGTGGGTGAGCCGGCGGGCCGGGCCGCCGTCCACCGGGGTCAGGTGGATCTCGGGGTCCAGGGTGCGCCAGGTCGTGTAGGCGATGGAGGAGCCGTCGGGCGAGAAGCGTGGATGGCTGACCCGGGTCCGGTCGACGGTCACCCGCCAGGCCCGTCCGGGGCGGTGCCCGGCGGCGGCGAGGGGGGCGACCCAGAGGTCGTCCTCGGCCGCGAAGCACAGCAAGTCCTGGTGAAGGTGCGGGAAACGGAGATACGCGACGTCGTCACTCACCCCCCAATGTTTTCGGTGCGCGGGGTCCGGGGCAACTTGTGGTGCAGAACACAAGCGAAACGATTTCGTTTCGCTGGGCGGTGCGGGTACGGTTCAGGTGTACGAAACAGTTTCGTTCGATGCTGAGCGGGACTGACTGACAATGAGCGGGACACCGGGCAGTGAAGCGAAGGAGGTCGGCACATGGCACGCACCAGGCTGACCCCCGAGCGTGAGGGCGAGCTGTACGAGGCCGTCCTCGACCTGCTCCGGGAGGTCGGTTACGACGCCCTGACCATGGACGCCGTCGCCGCCCGTACCCGGTCGAGCAAGGCCACCCTCTACCGCCAGTGGGGCTCCAAGCCCGAGCTGGTCGCGAAGGCGCTGCGGCACAACAAGCCGGGGAACCTCGCGGACATCGACACCGGTTCGCTGCGCGGGGACTTCCATGCCGCGCTGAGCCGGACCGACGACTGCCAGATGGAGAAGGACGCCGCGCTGATGCGGGGCCTGAGCCATGCCGTCCATGAGTACCCCGAGCTGCTCCAGGCCCTGCGCGAGCTGCTGATCGAACCGGAGATGACCGGCTTCGACCAGATGCTGCAACGGGCGCGGGACCGGGGTGAACTGCGGCCGGACAATCCGGCGCTGAAGTACATCCCGCACATGCTGGTCGGCGCGCTGGCCGCCCGGCAACTGATCGAGGACCGCCCTGTCGACCAGGAGTTCCTCATCGACTACGTGGATTCCGTGGTTCTCCCCGCCCTCGGTGTCTGACGTCCCCGCCCCACCCGTACGGCCCTCTCCCCGACGCTCCACCTGACACGCCGCTCTCGTCGTCGGGCTGGTTCCTCATGCCCAATTCCACTCATACGACCTGACCGGGAGTACGCCCTCGTGGCCACTTTCCTCTACAAGCTCGGACGGCTCACCTTCCGCCGCCGCCGCTTCGTCGCCCTGATCTGGGTGGCGCTGCTGGCGGTCGCCGGAATCGGTGCGGCCACCGCGCCCGCCGCCACCTCCAGTTCCTTCTCCATTCCTGGTACGGAGGCGCAGCGCGCCTTCGACCTGCTGGAACAGCGCAACCCCGGCACCAGTGCCGACGGTGCCACCGCCCGTGTCGTCTTCAAGGCGCCCGAGGGCGAGAAGGTGACTGATTCCGCCAACAAGAGCGAGATCACCGGCATCGTCAAGGAGCTGCGTTCCGGCTCGAAGCAGATCGCCTCGGTCGCCGACCCGTTCGAGACGCAGGCTGTGAGCCAGAACGGTTCGACGGCGTACATCTCGGTCTCCTACAAGGCCAACTCCATGGAGCTGACCGACGCGACCCGGGACTCCCTGGAGGACGCGGGCAAGGACGCGCAGAAGAGCGGCATGAAGGTGGAGATAGGCGGCGACGCCCTCCAGGTCATGCCGCACACCGGGACCGCCGAGATCATCGGTGTCGTCATCGCCGCCATCGTCCTGGTCATCACCTTCGGATCGCTGGTCGCCGCCGGACTTCCGCTCGTTACCGCGCTCATCGGGGTCGGCATCGGGGTCTCGACGATCACCGCGCTGGCCAGTGTGCTGGATCTGGGCTCCACCACCTCGATCCTCGCCATGATGATCGGCCTCGCCGTCGGCATCGACTACGCGCTCTTCATCGTCTCCCGCTACCGCGCCGAACTGGCCGAGGGCAGGGAGCACGAGGAGGCCGCCGGACGGGCCGTGGGAACGGCCGGATCCGCGGTCGTCTTCGCCGGGCTGACCGTGGTCATCGCCTTGGTGGGCCTCGCCGTCGTCAACATCCCGATGCTGACGAAGATGGGCTTCGCCGCCGCCGGAACGGTGGCCATCGCCGTCCTCATCGCCCTCACCCTCGTCCCGGCCGCCCTCGGCTTCGCGGGCAAGCGGGTCATGGGCCGCAAGGCGCGCAAGGCCGCGGAGAAGGAGAAGGACACCGAGGCCAAGCCGAACATGGGCACCCGCTGGGCACGGTTCGTGCTGCGGAAGCCGGTCTGGGTCATGCTCGTCGGCGTCCTCGGCCTCGGCGTCATCGCCGTACCGGCGGCCTCGCTGGAGATGGGCCTGCCCGACGACGGCGCCCAGCCGAAGTCGACCACGCAGCGTCAGGCGTACGACATGCTCTCGGACGGCTTCGGCCCCGGGTTCAACGGTCCGCTGCTGGTCGTCGTCGACACGAAGAACAGCTCCGACGGCAAGGCCGCCGCGGATCGGGTCTCCGAGGAGATCGAGTCCATCGGCGTCGGCGCCGTCATCCCGCCCGCCTTCAACAAGGCCGGCGACACCGCGACGATCACGGTCATTCCGAAGGACCGCCCGTCCTCCCACGCCACGGAGGAGGTCGTCCATTCCATCCGCGACGCGGGTGCGGACGTGAAGTCGGACACCGGCGCGGAGGTCCTGGTCACCGGCGCCACCGCGATGAACATCGACTTCTCGCAGAAGATGAACGACGCGCTGCTGCCCTACCTGGCGCTCGTCGTCGGTCTCGCGTTCCTGCTGCTGATGCTGGTCTTCCGCTCGATCCTCGTCCCGCTGAAGGCGGCCCTGGGCTTCCTGCTCTCGGTGGTCGCGGCCCTCGGTGCGGTCGTCGCGGTCTTCCAGTGGGGCTGGCTCGGCTCGCTCTTCGGCGTCGAGCAGACCGGCCCGATCATGAGCATGATGCCGATCTTCATGGTCGGCGTGGTCTTCGGTCTCGCGATGGACTACGAGGTCTTCCTCGTCACGCGGATGCGCGAGGCGTACGTCCACGGCGAGAGCCCGGACCAGGCCATCGTGACCGGCTTCAAGCACGGCGCACGGGTGGTCACGGCCGCAGCGGTGATCATGATGGCGGTCTTCTCCGGCTTCATCGGCTCCAGCGAGCAGATGATCAAGATGATCGGCTTCTCGCTCGCCATCGCCGTGTTCTTCGACGCCTTCGTGGTGCGGATGGCGATCGTGCCCGCCGTCCTGGCCCTGCTCGGCAAGCGGGCCTGGTGGCTGCCGCGCTGGCTGGACCGGGCGCTGCCCAACGTGGACGTGGAGGGCGAGAAGCTGCAGAAGCAGCTGACCGACGATCCCGGCTCCTCGCAGGGGCCCGGGGACGGCGGCGGCGAGGGTGAGCGCGAGCTCACCCGCGTCTGACCCGTCCGTCCCGACGACGCTCTCCCAGCTCCGGGGCCGCGTCTGAGCGGAGCGTGACCCCGGAAGCCCCGGTTACCTGTGGGGACGGGGACCGGGGCACAGCGAAAGCCCCCGTGCGCACTGCACGGGGGCTTTCCTCCTGCGGCTTTCCTCCTGCGGCGTTCCTCCTGCGGCGTTCCTCCGGTGGAGGACGGGCGAGTCGTCGAGGGCGGGCGAGGCGCGGGCCGGGCGCCGCACGCGGTCAGCGCGCCGCCGGGTCGCGGAGGAACAGCGACTTCGACCACAGGTAGCCGAGCACCACCAGGCCGAGACTCCAGCCGACGGCCAGCCAGCCGTTGTGGCCGATCTCGGTGCCGAGGAGCAGGCCGCGCAGGGTCTCGATGACGGGGGTGAAGGGCTGGTACTCGGCGATCGGCCGGAACCAGCCCGGCATGGTGTCGGCCGGGATGAAGGCGCTGGAGATGAGCGGGAGGAGGATCAGCGGCTGTGCGCTGTTGGCGGCGGCCTCCGCGTTCGGGCTGGCCATGCC